>CAYIBK010000016.1:0-14904 GCA_964361645.1 uncultured Gammaproteobacteria bacterium | reverse complement strand
CTCCAGTACCTCCAGGGATGGAATTTCAACGACGATCCCACCGACGATTGCCTGGTGTTCTGGGTTCCTCGCCTAGCAGAAAACAGCACGGGCAAGAAACTCAAAGCGATGGAAAAGCACCGCGCCGAACTCAAGAAGCGCTATGAGCTTCCAGGCGATCACGCAACCTACTTCGGCTCGATTCAACTCCAGTTCGCACTCATCCTCGCGCATTTCAAGCGCACGGGCGAACGCGTACCGCTGAATTTCCTCTACATGGCGTCTGACACCCTGGACGCAGGCGGCGACCGTCCGATTGCTGGCTACTTCCGCGACTACGGGCTCATCTGCCACTACTGGGACGAGAGTGACAACGTCGATATCGGCTTCGTTCTCCTGGGGGTGGAGAAGCTCGGCAAGTAGGATCCTTGGCTTTTTGCCTTGGACAGTTGGACATTTTTACACTTGAGACTTTGGTCATCGCACCGAGGTCTCTCTTTTTTTATTAAAATTTTTAAATATTTAATTATATGATTTTATGGATTACCTGTCCACATTACTTTTGTTAGTTTTTAATATCTTATTTCAAAGATTATCGAGTATTCAAAAAGACAGTTTAAAAACTGTCTTTTTGTCGGCCGCTCTAGTGGCGTAATAGATTTTTATTCAACACTAATTATTTGAGCATTTTCTAATTTACCGTTGAATTTTTTTACTTTTTTCTTGGTGTATTTTACTAAACCACGGCTAGTGGCGAAAATGGAATCATCTTTAGCAATTCTAGTATTTTTGCCCGGTCTGTATTTACTGCCTCTTTGTCTAACGATAATAGATCCATTTTTGGCATTTTCACCGCCGTATAATTTAATTCCCAATCTTTGGGCATTAGAATCTCGGCCTAGTCTGGTACTACCACCAGCTTTCTTAGTTGACATATTTACCCTGGTTATTTGTTATAAAATTAACAAGTAGTATTTTAACTTATTTCTGAACAAAAGTCAACAAAAGTCAAGTTTTACTCTATTAATTGGATTATGGTGTTTGCCTCGTTAAATAAAAAAGCCGAATTTATGCTGGCGCATAATTTTCGGCTAAATCTCATCTCTTTTAGTCAAGCTATTTTAACACCGAATAAGCCGAAGGTTTCTATGATTTTTTTCTCATCACATATTCTAGGGGCTACCTGGTCAACCATTACCCTTAACCAATTATAAGAGCTATAAGCCAGATTTTTAGGATCTGTATTTATCCCCGAATTAGTTCGAGCGATTAATTTGCTCCAAGGTTGTTTTTTTCTTATTTCCTCCATAGCTTCATTTTCAATAGCAGAAATATGAAACCAATAAAGATCATAGTCTTCCGGCAAATGTCTTTGGTAAACTCTTTCATCCGATAAATCCAGATAGAATATTAATTCATGCTCTTTATTTTCGTGGAATAATCGCCTAATCAATTCCGACATTAATTCATCTTCTATCACGCATATTCTCATTTTCTAATTACCTCCCATTGATGAAAATATTAATACATCGTCTATAGGGTGTCAATAAATAAAATAAGGTCGACTTTATAAGTCGACCTTATAATCTCACCAATTATCTTTGGAGATCAATATTTATTCAATATTGATCTTATTGATGATAAGAGCCAAACGCAACAGTAAATTTTTTGTTTGACGAGGCGTCAATCGATTGAATATTTGCATGGCACATTTTTCAACTTTAGTTTCGCTCCAATGCCAATAAAGCACATGCAGACATTCGTGGATAAAAGTTGGTAAAATACTTTCTCTCGGGTTTAACCAGATGGTTTTCTGATCAGTTTCACCTCTTTTGGTCCTCATTTTTTTGAAAACAATAGTGGCTTTATCACTCTTAAGCAGCCGATAGACTCGGTGCAAATAATAGCTGGCTTGCTTTTCGTCCACCGGTCGCCTCCTTTATGGTTGTTGGTTGGCTACTAGCTATTTTAATTTAAGGTACAATTATTAGAAGTTTACAGATTTTTTTAATAATAGTCAAGGTCTTAGTATGGATCAATTCAAGATAATTGTGTATAATTATAGTTAATTAAGACTTAACTTTAAATATGTTACAAAAAATACCCATTATTATAGTAGTGGCGATCGCCTTTTTTTTAACAGGCTGCGCCAAACAGTCTACTTTTGTTAATGTTAATTTACCACTAGATGATGTTAGACAAGATGTAAATACTGTTTTTGAAAATAACACCAATACTAATACTAACAATGCTATCACTAGTAGTAATACCAATATCAGTAATATAACTAATAATAATGCCAATACTAATAAAAATATCATTAGTACCACTGTAAATAGCAACATCAACACACCAGCAAGTGTGCCAACTCAAGTAGAAATTCCGGCTAAATTGGAATTAGATGTAGATTTTGCTCCTCAAGCGCCCTATGGCAATTGGGATGTATTTCATGATGAGGCTTGTGAGGAAGCTTCTATAGTAGTGGCCTCTAAGTATTTTTTGAATCAACCCTTAAATGAAGCAATAATGGATCAGGAATTATATAAGCTTGATGCTTGGGAAAAAGACCATGGTTATAAAATAGATTTAAGCGCGCAGGAGGCCGCTGATGTTATAAAAGCTTATTTTAATTTGCCAGCTAAGGTGGTTGATGATGTTAATGTGGACAGGATTAAATACGAATTAAGTTTAGGTAATTTAGTGATAGTGCCGGCAGCTGGCCGAGAACTTAACAATCCTTATTTTCGCACTCCGGGGCCGATTTATCATATGCTAGTGATCAAAGGATATAATAGCAGTGAATTTATTACCAATGAAGTTGGTACTAAAAGAGGCGATGGTTTTAGATATAAATATCAGGTCTTAATTGATGCTGTCCATGATTGGGATCCGTCTTGGTCTCATGATGATGTTATAGATGCGCAAATAAGTTCTCAACCCAAGAGAATGGTTATAGTGAGCAAGTAATAATATCAGGCAGATGATCTTTGACAGGGCAATTTTATTTTGGTATGGTATAAATACCAACTAATTTAGTAGGGATTAAATAAAATATCAACATTTTATGGTGCCCAGTTTAATTATCGCTCTAAGAGAAACACTGGAAGCGGCTGTTATCATCAGTGTCATTATTGGCTATTTAAATAGAACCGGACAACAAAAACACAAAAAAACAGTTGTTCTTTCGGCAGTGCTGGCGATTATCGCTAGTATTATTGGAGCTTTTTTATTCAATACTTTAGCTGGTGGCTTTGAAGGTAGGGCCGAGCAGATCTTTGAAGGTATAACTATGATTATCGGAGCAATTTTATTGACGACTATGATTTTGTGGATGATGGGTCATCAAAATATTAATCAGCAATTAGAAAATAATTTAGCTAAGGAAGTAGTTAAAAAGCGCGAGCTAGGATTATTTTTCTTAGTTTTTGTTTCAGTTTTAAGGGAGGGAATAGAATTGGTAATTTTTTTAGGGGCGGCCAGCTTGGTATCTAAAGATAATAATTTAATCGGGGCTATTTTAGGTATAGTCTTGGCTATTATTCTTGGTTATGTTATATTTTCTGGGTTAATGAAAGCTAATATTAACAAGTTTTTTAGCATAACCAGCATTTTGCTTATTTTATTTGCTGCCGGTTTAATAGCTCACAGCATACATGAATTTGAAGAAGCTGGTATTATTCCGATTGTTATTGAGCATGTTTGGGATATAAATCCAGCTATGAATATTAATGGCAGTTATCCAGCCTGGCATGAAAATGGCTGGCTGGGCAGTATTTTAAAAGGATTATTTGGTTATAATGGTGATCCGTCACTGTTAGAATTAATTGGTTATTTTGTCTATTTAATAATAATTACGGCAATCTGGAAAAAAGTTCACCCTATTAAGTAGATAATTTAGTTGCTAAAAATCCCGAAAGTTTTTTACTTAATAGGGTAAATAAAAAAATAATATTAATAGTATATGATCGAATTAACCCAAGTATTATCGGATGAGCATCAAAATATTTTAAAAGTGATTGGGGCTCTTAAAAAAGAATGTCAGAAAATAGAAAACGGCCAAAAGGTTGATAAAGAATTTTTTATTACAGCTATCGATTTTATCAGAAATTATGCTGATAAATTCCATCATGCCAAAGAAGAAGATATTTTGTTTAAAGCCATGTGCCAAGATGATGTTGCCATGCATTGCAATCCCATTGATCAGATGCTCCACGAGCATGATTTAGGACGAGATTATATTAAAAATTTAGAAGCAGGCTTAAATAAGGATGAGACTGAAGCAATTTTAATGAATGCTCGCGGTTACGCTTTTTTACTGGAAGATCATATTTTTAAGGAGGACAATATTTTGTATCCGATGGCCGATCAAGTTTTATCAAAGGACAAACAGAATGAGATAAAACAGGAATTCATATCAGTGGAAAATAATAAATTTGGCTCAGAAATAAAAGAAAAATATTTAAATATAGTTAAATCTTTTGAAGAAAGAGAATAAAAATAAATTATGAAAGAAAAAATAAAAAAACAATTAGATAAAATACGCCCCTATATTCAAATGGATGGCGGTGATGTGGAATTTGTTTCCTTCGATGATAAGTCTGGACTTTTGACCATTAAGCTTCAGGGAGCTTGTGTGGGTTGCCCCATGTCACAAATTACTTTACAAGAAGGCATAGGCAAGACTATCAAATTAGAAATACCAGAGGTTAAGGAAGTCGTAGCTATTTAGATTAAATTATATGAAACATCAAATATATCTTGATAATGCCGCCACCACTCAAGTTGATCCAAATGTCCTGAAGGCGATGTTGCCTTATTTTAGTGAGGAATACGGCAATGCCTCATCTTTGCATTATGCCGGTTTAAATAATAGGGTGGTTATAGATCGTGCTCAGGCTAAAATAGCCAGATTTTTGGGCTGTGATAAGTCTGAGGTATATTTTACTTCTGGAGCGACAGAAAGCGATAATATGACTATTTTTGGCGTTACAGAGGCCATCAGGAATATATCCATTAGCCCTAAAATGCACATTATTACTACTAAAATAGAACATGATGCTATTTTAGAACCATGTAAAGAATTGGAAAAAAGAGGCATAAAAGTAACTTATCTCATCCCAGATAGCGGTGGCCAAATAAGTCTAAAACAACTTCAAGAAGCTATTGAGCCAAAAACTGTTTTGGTGTCTATAATGTATGTTAATAATGAAATAGGGACAGTTTTGCCGATTGCCGAATTCGGCCAGCTGATTTCAGAATTAAATGCCAAAAGAGAAAATAAGATATATTTTCACACCGATGCCACTCAAGCATTAAATTTTTCTGATTGTAATGTTGATTATTTAAAAGTGGATTTATTATCTCTCTCTGGTCATAAAATATATGGGCCAAAAGGTGTGGGCGCTATTTATATCAGGCAGGGCACACCTTTTAAACCAATTATCTTTGGCGGACACCAGCAGACTAATATTAGGCCCGGAACTTATAATGTGCCTGGCATAGTTGGCTTAGCTGAAGCCGTTGATCTTTTAAATAATAAAAAAGAAATTGATCAGCAAAATAAAAAGATCAAGGAGTTAAGAGATTATCTTATAGAACAAATAACTAAAAATATAAGTGAGGTAACTATTACTGGCACTTTGGAAAATAGATCGCCCAACAATGCCAGCTTTGTTTTTGGTGGAGTTGAAGGAGAGGATATTCTTTTGATGCTTTCGCAGATGGGCATTGCAGTTTCTACTGGCTCAGCTTGTTCTTCTGGCTCACTTGATCCATCCCATGTGCTTCTGGCTATTGGCTTAAGTCCAGAACTGGCCCGTGGTAGTTTAAGGGTGAGTTTGAGTAAGTACAACACTAAAGATGAGATTGAGGTATTTTTAGAGTCGCTAACAGTTATTATTGATAAGCTAAGACAGATGTAATAATTAGATTAAAAAACCGCCATCATAGGCGGTTTTATGGTTTAGGGGGAGGTGGGGGTATAGACAAGCTCTGGAATGGATCTTTAACTTGGTCTAGGTTTATTTTTTCAGCTTGCGTTTTGGATTCTATATTTTTTATGATTTGATCGAATTTATTTTTTTCTAGGTTTTGATCGGATATTTCTTTTCTTAGATCGGTAATTAATTCGGCTTGGATTATTGTTTGATAAACATTATCGTATAGAAACTTCATTACAAAAAACAACATAATAATAATAACCACTATCGTAGCCGGATAAAGATAGCGTATTATAAGAAAGAAGTTTATTTTTTTAATTTCTATTTTTTTCATTTTTTAAAGTAAATATTACCAATTAATTGAGCTACCACTACATTGGAATTATCTGTTTTCTTATTCTTAGAAAAAGAGATTGATTTAAGGTTAAAGTAATTTTTTTGGCTTTCTAATTCTGCCATGAATAATAGCATCTGTTTATAATTACCAGTAGCTACTAGTTGCATTTCTACCTGTGAAATATTAGAACCAACATCTTGGCTGGTAAAATCAGAACTTATATTTAGCAATACATTGTGTTTATTAGCCACTGATTCAAAACTACCAATCAGATTAAGTTCGCTATTTTTTTCCAATAAAATATTATCCAGATTTTGAGCTGGTTCTTCTATCGCCTCTAAATCTTTTATGATTTTTTTAATATTTAAGCCCAGGGCTAATTTTTGTTCCAGCTTGATTCTTTCGTTTGTTATTTCTTTGTTAACCCTAGATATTTCCTTGAGGGCTGGATAGATAATAAAAAACGCGATCGAAGAAAAAAATATAAGTATAATTCCTATATTGATATAAAATCTGTTTTTGTAATAATTCAAGACCATAGTTATTTTATTTTATTCAAGATTATTTTAGCGGTAATGGTAAAATCATTATTGTCTTTAGCTAGTAGATTCTTAAGTGGTAAACTTATATTATCAAAAATATTTGAATTAGTGAGATTGTTTTTTAATTTAGTTAAGTCATCTCTATTTCTAGCAATACCGCGAATTTCAATTGAGGCATCTTCATATTTCACTTTAATCAAATCATAAGAAATATTATCAGGAGTAAGATTAGTAAGAGTGACAAAAAATTCAGACCATTTTTTAAAATCTTTTTGTATATTGCTTATGGTGTTTACTTTAGCATTAATAATATTTATCTTGTTTACCACATCCCTGTTTTCTTGGATGGCCAGGGCGTTTCTTTCAATTAATTTAGCCAAGCTATTGTCTAAAATATATTTGGAAACTAAAAGCATAATGGCAATAATTAAGGTAAAAAGTAAAATTAAAATGATCAGCTCTTTAATAGCTACATAAACTCTTTTAATTTTAAGCTCTCTTTTTTGATTTGGGGAAAGCAGGTTTATAGTGATCATAAGAAGGTATCTGGTCGTAGTCCTCTTAGGGCTAATCCTAGGGCAGTGACAAATGATTGCGATCTTTCATTATTAAAGAATGATTTATTAGGGTTGGCAATAACTTCCCAGGGGTTGCTTATAACCACTGGTATTTTTAGCCTTTCTTGTAAAACAGCAGCAATATCCAAGAAATTAGATCCACCACCACACAGAAGCACTCTCTCAATTTTTTGGGCGTCGGAAAAATTATAGTAATAAAAATTCACTGCTTTAGCTATGCGATCGCTTAGTTCACTTATAACATCAGAAAATATTTCCAGTAGTGCTCCATGGCATTTGGTTTTATCCAGACCGCAGATTATTTTGGCTTTTTCGGCCTCGTCCCACTTCATATCTAAGGTGTCAACTATATGTTTGGTGATATTATTACCAGATATGGGCAAACTAACAGTGAATCTAATGGTTTTATCATGAAGGAATAAGCCAGTTCTTTGAGCACCTATATCTATTATAATTTGCGGTTTTTGGTCATTGGTTTGTTCCAAAAGAAGCCTGGAAATAGGAGCCGATTCGATTTCTAAAACTGTTGGTATGAGATTGGCTTTGGCTAATATATCAACATAAGATTCAATGATATTTTTAGGTGAAACTCCAACTAGAATCATTAAGCCCTTGTCATTTTTTTCTATAATCTGGTAATCCATATAAATATCATCAAAATCAACCGGAATATCTTGGGGCAATAACTCCTTGATTTTTCCTATAATTTGATCATCGGGTACTAGTGGCATGTTTAAGATTTTAAAGAAAGTTTTTTCTTCTGGTAGTACGCTAATCACCTCATCACTTAATTTACCATGACCGATTCTGGTTTTGATCATTTTATTAAGTGAATCCAAAAAAATTTTCGGTTGTTTTATTTCACCACTAATAATGCAATCAGGTGGTAATTTTATTTCGTTATATAGTTGGACTTTTATTTTTTTAGCGCTTTTTTCTAATTGCACCAAGCGTAGATTTCTATCTGATATATCAAGGCCAAAAGCAACTTCAGTTGTATTTAAGAAAGACACAGTAAATTTTTAATTATTATTTATAAATTATAACATTTATTGGCAAAAACACGAAAACACGGAAAACACAAAAACAAAATTTTAAAGTATGTTTTTGTGATTTTGTGCTTTCTGTGTTTTTGTAAGTTAATACTGTTCTTCCCAATGATCGATTTGAATAACTGGTGGATTGGTGTTGTTAATGGGATCAATGACTTTTTCAAAATTTTCTGGAGCGTGATTAAGGGTGATAGCGCCGCCACTAGCTGTTATTTTAGCGTCAAAGCCGGTCATACTGCCATTGATTACAAAATTAGTGCCAGAACTTACAATTTCCAAATCATCTCCGGCGTAAATCAAACCATTAACAGTTACCGCGCCACCGGAAGTATTTATATCTATTTCTTCTTTAGCTAATAAACCACCGCCATAGGTAGAATCAGCATTAACGGTAAAGGTCTGGCCGGAATTGACGATTTTAATTTCTTCTTCAGCTACTAAAACACCATTAATAGTCATATTTTTACCTATAATTTCTGCCTCGCCGGTGACATAAATAATACCGTTTAAAACAGTATTATTGGGCAGATTTTTGAATTGTGTTTTAGTATAGGTGACCGTGGCTCGGTTTTTCCAAGAGGTCGGGCTAGCAGAGTTGAAATCTATCGCTAACATATCAATAGTGGTGGTGGGGGCACTTTGGTAGCTGTTATTTAAAGTTAATAATCCGCCAGCCACCACTAAAATATTATTACTAGCTGATACTACTCCGTCGTTTATTCTTACTTCCGCCCCCTGAACTTTAAGATTTTGATTGGCGTGCAGGCGGCCGCCATTGGAAATCAAAACTAGACCGGAGCCAGTAAAAGTAAAATTACCGTTTTGTTCTGATCCCCTTCCGCCAGCAAAAATAGTGTATTCCCAGCTATCACCACTGCCAGTAGCTTGGCTGATATAATACTTAACTACTCGCCGAGAAGTTTTACCGGCGATTTGATAAGTGGAAGTGGCAATAATCCAGGCTTCAGCCGGCACAGTATTGATAGCCGTTACCTGATAAGAAGCCTTGCTATCGCCAAAAACACCGTTTCTGACAATATTATTTGAAGAGTTGAGAGTGCCATCTAAAAAAGCTTGCCCAGTAGCTGAATCATTTTGTATTTTCCAAATAAGCTCGTTAACTCCAGCTTCGGCTAAATAATAAGTTTTTGAAGCCACGGCTTGGCTAGTGGATATTTTCATTTCCGTAACGGTAAAATTAACCACATAAACAGCTGTTAAAAGCATTAAAGCCATTATTAAAATAGTGGTAACTAAAATGAAACCCCGCTTATTTTTAAAATTAATTTTTTTAAAGATTTCGGCCATAAATTGAGGTGTTTATAATTATAGTTTCTGAATTTTTAATTAAATATAAATTAATATTTATTAATTTATTACCATAAAATTCTAAATCACTGGCATGTTCTCCAATTATTTTATCTTCTACTATTTCTTGGATAGGCGGATTACCATATTGATCAGTATCGTATATATGGACATAAGTAGTCGGATCAGCCGGGAAGTAATATCTGGAATATTCTCTTTGTATATTTTGGCCAGCTAAATAATATCTAATATAAGATATTATTGAAGAGTTGTGGCCATCTAGAAATTTTATTTCTGAGGGTGTTAGGGCGGGGTTAGAGTTATCAGCTGGTAAGGTTGTAACTAGGCTCTGAGATTGTCTTAATTCTCTAACCATTCTATCTGTTATAACTCGGCTGTTTTGAGTTATTTCGGCTCTAGTATCTGTTTTTTGATAAGTAATCTGGCTGATGTAATAAACCATGGAGACTATCAAAAATAGTAGTACTGATATGCTAATGACAATAATTATTTCAATTAAAGAAAAACCATTTCTTTTTTGTTTTGGCTGTTTAATCATTTTTTACTAATTAAGGATATTAATTGGCTGTTTTTTTCTATTTTCAAAATCTGATTATACCAATAAATATTAATAGTTATTTTTTTTAAGTTGGTTTCAGTGATTGAGGTTTGTAAATTACTATCTACATATTCAACCAAAACCTCTCTTTGGTAATTGTATAATTGATCGTTGGGGTCACTAGAAAGACGGTGCTTTACTTCCATAGTTCCTACGGGTAAATTATCATAATTGAGATAAAATGAATTTTCTATTCCAGCTTGAGCCAAGTTAGCAGCTACTGTTGATTGTTCCGATATCTTATTTATTTTAATGGCAATAGGAAACATTTTAGTCAAAGATAAAACCCCGATCATTATAACCACGATCGTTATCATAGCCTCTAGTAGAGTAATGCCTTTATTATTCAATTTTAACATAGCCGGATGGTTTTATTGATATAGTGCTAGTTACATTGCTGGTATTAATCAAGGTAATTGTGCCAGTTTCTAAGGCTGCCCCAGTTACATTGAAAATAACTGTATTCGATGTTAATCCAGCTATTGATTCAATAGAAATGCCACCAATAATATCTTTAGTTTTAACTATTTGACCATTTGAAGTATTGGCGATGGTGTATTTATTTTGAGCTTGGTTGAAGGCGACTGAATAATTAATCTGCTCGGTAACTGATAACTGCTGGGCATATCTTAAATCAGAAACAACGTCTCTGGTTTCGGCATTTAAACTAAGTTTGGGCTTTATTTGAATATAAATTGGCAGACTGACTAAGGCGAGTATACCTATAACCATAATCACTGCCAATATTTCTATAAAAGTGAAACCAGACTGTTTTGAGCTTTTATAAATAATAGTCATTATATTGCTTCGGTTAAATTATACATGGGCATCATAATAGCTAAAGCTATGCCAGCCACAGCCACACCTATAAGTATCATCAAAACCGGTTCAATTATTACTGGTAAATTATCCATAGTACTGTAAACCTCTTCTTCGTAGAAAGAAGCTAGATTTTCTAAGACCTCATCCAATGATCCCGTTTCTTCGCCCACAGAAACCATTTGTATGATGTTGGGCGGAAAAATATTAGGATAATTCTTAAAAACATCAGCCATTTTGTTGCCTTTTTTAACCTGTTCGGCTGATTCTAACAAGGCTTTTTTATAAAGCGAATTGCCTAAAATTCTGGAAGTTATTTGTAGAGTTTCAATTATAGTTATGTCAGTTTTAATCAGTGAGCTCAAACTTCTAGCTAGCCGGGCTAAATTTATTTTTTTTATGATGCCAGAGACTACAGGTATTTTAAGAAGTATAGTATCAAAGGCGTACTTGCCTTTTTGTGTTCTTATAGTTCTAATAAAAATAACCAATATTAAAACAAGGGCGATGGCTACCCAGAGGCCATTGGCTTGGATAAAATTGCTAATAGTAATAAGAATTAGGGTGGGCAGTGGCAATTGGATGTTTAATTCAGTAAAAAGATTGGTAATATTGGGCAAGACAAAGACCATCATGAAGGTGCCAATGCCAAACATGGCGACAATTATTATTACTGGATAGGTTAGGGCGTTTCTAACTTTGGTCATCAACTGATGATCTTTTTTGGTTTGTTGATATAATTCTTTTATCACAGTGTCTAATTGTCCCGATGTTTCACCGGCTCTGATCATATTAATGAATAGTTCGCCGAAATTTTCTTGATAAGGCTCCAAACTTTCACTGAAATTTTTTCCTTCCTTGATTTTCTTTTGCACATCAGACAATATGTTTTTTATTTTCTTGTTTTTGGTTTGCTCGGCTAAAGTACTTAAGGCATCGGCCAGAGGCACGCCAGCTTTGATCATAACTGAAAGATTTTGCAACAAGAATATCTTATTGGTTGATGAAATTTTATTGAATAATTTTATTTGCATAGTTTTATTAGTCAGGCAGGTAGACGACGCGCTAGATCCCTCGGTTTCGTTCGCTTCGCTCTCTTCACTCGGGATGACATTTTTATTGATACGCGTAGACGACGCGCTTTGTTATTCTTGGGTAACTCTTAGTACCTCTTCTAGGCTGGTTAGGCCGCTCTTGGCTTTAATGAAACCGTCTTGAAGCAAGGTCATCATGCCTTCTTCGATAGCTAATTTTTGCAGTTCATCGCGGGAAGCTTTATTTAAAATAAGTTCAGACATTTTTTCTGTTACTTCAAGCGTTTCATAAATTCCTAAGCGGCCCTTATAACCGCTATTATCGCATTGGTTACAACCCTTGCCACGAAAAAAAAGCATGGAACTGATATTCTGTTTTTTAGTCATGTACTCATGTTCTACCAAATATTTTTCTAATTTTTCTAAATTAAATTGTTGTTCTAATTGAGCTAACATTGTTTTGTCTAAACTATAACTTTCAATGCAATTTTTACATATTTTTCTAACTAATCTTTGGGCAATGATAATATTGATGGTAGAAGCCAAGAGGAAAGTCGGTATCTTCATATCCATGAAGCGGGGGATAGCGGTGACAGCATCATTGGTGTGGAGAGTGGATAAAACCAAATGGCCGGTCATAGCGGCGTTAATGGCGATATCGGCTGTTTCGGTATCGCGGATTTCACCCACCATGATGATATCAGGATCTTGACGCAGGAAAGCGCGCAGGCCGGTGGCAAAAGTAAAGCCGATTTTGGGTTGGATTTGGCTTTGGTTTATGCCTTTCATTTTATATTCAATCGGGTCTTCAATGGTAGAAATATTAATTTCTGGTTTATTGAGTTCACCTAAAATAGTGTAAAGAGTGGTGGTTTTGCCACTGCCGGTTGGGCCCGTTACCAGTACCATACCGTGCGGTTTTTCTATATTTCTTCTAACTAATTTAAGTGATTCCGGGTTAAAACCAAGTTGTTCTAAGGTTAATTGTTGTGATTCATCGGGCAACAGGCGCAAAACAACTTTTTCTCCGTCAAATGTTGGTATGATGGAGATACGAAATGATACTTTATATTCATTACTTTTAATTTTAAAGCGGCCATCTTGAGGCAAACGATGTTCGTCTAGTTTTAAACTGGACAATATTTTAAGCCTGGCAACGACCCCAGCATGGGTGGATTTTGGCAGGGTCATTACTTTACGCAAAATGCCATCAACGCGATAGCGCACGCCAACCTCTTTTTCTGAGGGCTCAATATGAATATCAGAAGCTTTTTCCAAAATAGCGTATTCCAGAAGAGTATCTACTACTCTGACAATAGGCAGATCTTGGGCTAAATTTTTTAATTCCTCTGGTTTGCCCTCCTTGCCTTTTTCTTTTTCTTCCTCGCCCAATTCTTGTATTTCAGCGCTTAAGCCCTTATGGTATATTTTTAAAGTTTCTTTAATATCATCAGGAGTAGTAAGGTTAAGTTTTATATTAAGTTGAGTTTTTTTGGCCAAAAAATCAAAAAGTTCTATATTAGAGATGTCTAAAGTGGCAATGCTTAATTCATCACTAGTCTTATCAAAGGCGACTGTTTGGTGGCTTCTGGCCGTGATTTCTGGGATCAAAAACAAGATATCTTTGCGGATGGTTTTGTCTTTTAAATGGATAAACGGCAATTTGTAAAATTTAGCTGCTAATTCGTATAGCAGGGCTGGAGCTATTATTTTTTCTTCAACTATTATATCTTCCAAGGTATCTGGAGACTTTCTGGCTTTGTCACTGTATTTTTTTAATTGTTTTGGATCCAAAATCTTGTTTTGCGTGAGAATTTCTTCCAAATCTTTTTGGTTGATCATTTTAGCCTGGTAATTATTTGTCTCAATGAAGTGTAATTGATGATTAATTATAACATAAATCTAGTTTTGGCAACAAGTAATTATAATTCTTGTTATTTTTATATTACTAATATCTTTTTATCATCTTTTTTAAAGTATTTTTTTAAAGCCAGTTTTGGTAGCCAAATAATCTTCTTTTTACATTTTTATTAATATTTTTTCGCCACCTTTTTTACCCGCCTGCCAACGCCTGAAGCCGTAGGCAATGGCGGGCAGGGAAAAAAGCTGGCAGTAAAAAATCGCAGCTGGTGAAATAATTTTTAAAAATAAGCCTAAAATTATCGCTAATTTAAAAACTCGCTATTTTCTATTATTTTAAATAAGACGAAAATAGCTCAAACAAATTGAAATTTATTTTTATAAGACATAAAAATAACGCTCTATTTTAGGCTTATTTTGTAACAAAATTATTTCAAGGCTGCAGGTTTATTTATAAATAACTCGAGCATATGAAAAATTGAGATTAAGCGTAAAGTAATTTTATTTTAATAACTGTCATTGCGATAAGATCCCTCGCTTTGCTCGGGACAAGCTCCGCAATCCCATGATTTACGCACCGTCATTGCGAGTTATGAAGCAATCCCATGGAAAATACACGAGATTGCTTCCCCGCCTCCGCGAGGACCCGCTCCGCTCCCTCGCAATGACAACTGAAAGATAAAAATAAAAAAACCTCCAAGCAAACTAATTCGTTGCTTGGAGGATGATTGAACTAAATGAACAGGGCTAAAGTAATAAACACATAAAATAGCAAAGAGCCTATCCAGTATTTTTTAGTCTTGGGGTCGCCAGCGGTAACGAAGGCGGCGGTAACGA
>CAYIBK010000015.1:21331-24232 GCA_964361645.1 uncultured Gammaproteobacteria bacterium | reverse complement strand
ATTGCGAGGGAGTAAAGCGGACGAAGCAATCTCGTATATTTTCCATGGGATTGCTTCGCAAGCTCGCAATGACGATAAAAACGGATCGCAATGACGCCACTTGTTATTCCCACACCTCTACTGTCATTCCCGCGGAGGCGGGAATCCAGATCTACCTCCCCTTACTAAGGGAGGATTTTATATCACTCATATGACAAAAAATAGATTTGCAATAACTCATTGACGCTACGCTGTCATTGCGAGGGAGCAAAGCGGACGAAGCAATCTCATTTCTAAATCGATGGGATTGCTTCGCAAGCCTGTCTGCCGACAGGCAGGCTCGCAATGACATCTAGGGTTTAGCCAAACTTACTCTCTTTGTCCGGCTTGTCCTTTACCTGGCTTATAACATCAACTGGTTTATCATCAGATGGTAATTCTGTGGTTATCTCATCTTTAGAAATTATTTCTGTTGGCGTTGATGGCTTAACCTCGTCAGACGATTTTATTTCTAATGAAGCTTCTATGCTATCTGATTTAATAGGTTGAATACTTTTCTCGGCTTCTTGTTTTAATTTTTCTGCCATCTCTTCTAATGAAGATGATTCTCTTGCCTCTGGTTGTTGATTAATTTCGACAGTCTCTGGAATCCCAAACTTCTCTTCGGTTTTACCTACAATCTCCTCTCCTGGTCCACCTGGAGTAGATTTAATTTCTGGTTTTATCTCCTCAATTTTTTTGGCTGGCAAAGTTGTTTCCTCTTTTTTAGGAATATTAGTATCATCTTTATTAATTGATGACGATTGATCGGCTATAGGGCGAAGCTCGATATCTTGACCAATGACTTCTTCTGATTTCTGGTGAGTTAAATCAATGGTATTGGTTTTAGCTTCGGCATAGCCATCTTTGGTGGCGGCAATGTAATAAACATTGTTGCCGGCCAAAAAGCCGTAGCGTCCATGTCTATCTGTAACCTGAGCTTCGAGCATCTTATCGTATTGAGGAGAATAAATTTTGGCCACCGAGCCAGCCACTGGCTTGCCGGTTTTGGCATCCAAAACCACACCCCATTTATTGGCTTTATCCTTAGCCGCCAATCTTTTAAATAATAAGTATAAGACGATATGGAAGACGGCAAAAGATCCAATTAAGAGACTGGGGTAAATAACAAAAGATACTATGGCAAAAACCGGACCGATTAGACTGATATTCTTTTGGACATTATACCAAAAATTCTGCTTTAAAATTTCTTTATTGGATAATTTTACATCTTGGGGATCAACTGGGATATTGGCGGTGATGATTCCTTTTTGATCCTTGGTAATAACTATTGATTCGCCGTGGTAAAGACCGATGAACTGCTTATCTTCCGCTCTGTCTTTTAGAATTTGAGAGGGAAAAATCATACTAGATTTAACCACTTCCAGATAATAATTTCCTTCTAAAACCAAGAAATTATATCGTCCTGCTTTATCGGTCACCTTTGATTTTAACAATTTTCCGCTGGTCTTATCGTATAATCTGACAATCGCTAAATCAATGGGCTTTTTGGTGATGGAATTGTAAACTATACCCCAACCTTTCTTTCTTCTTCTAAATAGCCAAGCCAGTGGTTCGGTAAATAAATACTGCAAATAATTAACCAAGCCCCACCAAGGAATGGCCCAAAGAGTACTGGCAGTAACCACACTTATCATTGCCGGGGCAGCATATTTATTAGTTTCTTCAACTATGGGATTATCCAATGTTTCTTGGACAGCCCTTATAATTTGCTCCAAGAGAGTTAAACCAATATCGCGATTGATAATATTATTATTAACCCTAAATAATCGGCCATCATATATTTTTTGGCCATTATCAAACACCACTAATCTATAACGACCATTTTCCACCATAAAACCGTAAGTGCCATCGGAACTTATTTTACTAAGTTGGATAATTAAATTATTATTCTCGTCATACAATGAAATGGAAATGCCAAATATTCTGGTTTGATCTTGGGGCAATTTAGAAAACACCTGGCCGTAAGGATGAGTGGTTACTATTATGTTTTTGCCTTCAGCAGAATTATCGCTATAGACCACCATTAAATTTATATCCGTTTGGCCTACGCTAGTAAACCTGTTTAATTTAAGTAGATATTGTTTGGACTCGGTATCATACTTAAGAGGCAAGATTTCTCCACCGATAGTGGCTACAATTTTTTGGACTTCCTTAGAAAAATTATCGGGTATTAAAATCAACAACTCACTATTAATTAAAAGATCGATATTGTTGTTTTGCGGATATAACTGCAAACCATTATTATTGGTAAAAAAATGATAATCTAGCCCTGTAACAACCGGCAATGGATAAATACAAGTGCCGTTATTTACAGCGGCGCTGGGATTGTAATTTAGAGCTCTGCTGTCGGTACAGCCAGGAACTAGATAAGTACAACTACCATTATCTATGGTAGCTTGCGGATTATAGTTTAAGGCCGAGGCATCGGTGCAGCCTGGGATATCATTTGGATCATAAGAACAAGTGCCATTATCCACTGTGGCTTGTGGATTAAAATTTACCGCTGTGGGATCGGTACACCCTAGGATAATGCATGAGCCATCATCTAATGTAGCTTGGGAATCATAATTGGTGGCTTGTGAATTAGTACAGCCAGAAACGATACAACTGCCGTCATCTATAGTCGCCAGTTGGTTATAATTATCAGCTAAAGGATTGGTGCAACCACTTATTTGATAAATACAACTGCCGTCATCTATAGTGGCTTGTGAATTAAAATTGGTAGCTGCTGGATTAGTGCAACCGGGGATAATGCATGAGCCATCATCTTGATTGGCTAGTGGGTTGTAATTGGTAGCTGCTGGATTAGTACAGCCCGGAATGGGCAAAATACAAGATCCATCATCAACAGTAGCTGCT
>CAYIBK010000015.1:19158-21231 GCA_964361645.1 uncultured Gammaproteobacteria bacterium | reverse complement strand
GGATTATAATTTATAGCATCAGAATCGGTACAACCGGGTATATTATAAATGCAAGATCCATCATCAACAGTAGCTGCTGGATTATAATTTATAGCATCAGAATCGGTACAACCGGGTATATTATAAATGCAAGTACCGTTATTTACCGTAGCACTAGGATTATAATTGGTGGCTGATGAATCGGTACAACCATAAACAATGGATGGTGGAGGAGGTGGTCCGCCACCAGGAATTTTGGCGTTAATATTTACATCAGCAGCCGACACAAAAGAAACGGCCAAAACCGCTAGAAAGAATATACAACTAATTACAAGTAATTTTTTGGCTAACAACATCAATTAGATAATTATAATTACTTTTTCTTTTTCTTTTTTAATATCTTAGTTAAAACTATTATTATAACCAGTAAAATTAAAATTAAAACTAATATTGGCCAAGGCATCACCCAGAAATAAATTATATTAGAATCTAAACTTTTATTATCATAAGTAACCAAGGCCTGAGCACTAAATCGACCAATAGTAAAATGAGTTAACTGATTAGCTAAAATAGAAAATAAATTTTGCTGGCCATTTAACCCCCAAACAGTTTCAAAGATTCTAGTGGTGTTGGGCAAAATAGCACCCTGTTTGTCATTAAGAGGCAAAGCCTCAACTGTCTGACCAAGAAAATTTTTAATAATAATTGATCCTTGCGGTCTAAGATGAATATTGCCGTAATTTCTTAATCTTAATAAAAAATCTATAGGTAAGCCATTGTAAAAATTTTGCGGTGTTTTTAAATCAAAGTTAACTATTTCTAAATTACTATTTACTTCACCCATAACTTCTAGTAATACTAGTGCCCCCACTCGACTAGAAACCAGAGTTTGACTATTTTTGATTGATTTAGGGCCAGCAGACGATTCCCACATAATCGCCAGATAATATCCGCCCACATCAGCTGTTTTAGGAACATCAATAATCACCGAAACAGAAATTTCTTCATCGGCTTTTAATATTAACGAATTATTGGGTAATTTCAGCCAATTAACTGCTTTGTCGGAAATATCAAAAGGCAAAATTTGCGCTTCGCCATTTTCACCTTTGGGCACAAATTTTTCTATAGAACCATTTAAAAAAATATCTTCTTTGGTTTCATTATAAAGTTGAATTTTGTAGGTTTTGGCCTGCCCCGGATCCAGTTGGGCCTCGATTATGATTGGAGAAATTGTGGTAGCTAAAACCGAAGCAGGAATAAAAACAAAAATAAACAGCAAGCTAAGGAAAAATAAAATTCTCATAATAATAAACTGTTAGAAATTAGCTGTTGCCGTATAAGTGATGGTAGTGGTATAGGTACCATTTTTTTCGTTGCCACTGATATTGGTTATAAAATTGATATTAAAAGTGGTGGGATTTATCTGACTACTGGAACTAATTATTTGATCACCACTATTAAAAGCATAAACGCCCGCAGAATTATAAGGTGAAACCGATGAGGCCACTGGACTAGTTCCACTGCTATAAATGGCATTAAAGCCGAACTGGCTACTGCCAATGGAAGAAGGAGATCCGCCAGCGCCAATAGCACTGATAGTATTGATACCGGTGCAAGCAGAGCAAGTTAAGGTGTTGCCACCATAAGTTACGCTGACACCAGTATAAGAATTTGTTTCCACGCTTAAAATGAGAGCGCCAGCAGCTGTGCCGAACTTATCTAAATTACCAAATTCCAGTGAAGACGGGGAAACACTAAATGTTAAAACTGAAACTCCCGAATAAAATTCAGCGCTTCTAAAGCCCGGCTTTAAACCATTATTGGTAGAAGAGGAATCGCCCAAACCAAGTTCTCCTAAAGTATCTTTCAAACTATAATTGCTTGAAATCTGATCTTCGCCGCCGCCGACTGATATGGCATCTTGCCAAATCTGGTAATTAGTTGAGCTCATAGCCGCTAAAAGCAAATTAGGAAAAACAAAAATAGCCACCAAAAAACAAGTTAATAAATTGATTAATTTTACCATATAAAAAGATGCGATTATTTTCCTTAAGATGACTATATTATAACACAAAACCATAATTTCTAAAAAAT
>CAYIBK010000015.1:0-19058 GCA_964361645.1 uncultured Gammaproteobacteria bacterium | reverse complement strand
CCACCGTAGCGGAGCTTTTTAATTAATATTTTTTATTTCTTTTCTGGTTTAAACCCAGTACCGGCTGGAATAAGACGGCCAATAATAATATTTTCTTTTAAGCCCGATAAATCATCGGTTTTACCGGTGATCGCGGCATTGATCAAAACCTTGGCAGTTTCTTGGAAAGAGGCGGCAGCCAACCAACTTCTAGTAGAAAGAGAAACTTTGGTAATTCCCAAAAGCAATCTATCAAATTCAACTTCTTTCTTACTTTCTTTTTTAAGCCTTTTATTTTCGTAAGCCACATCAATATATTCCACAATCTCCCCGGGCAGTAGATCGCTGTCGCCAGCATCACGAACATAAACCTTAGAAAACATTTGGCGAACTATAACTTCAGCATGCTTATCATTAAGCTTTTGGCCTTGGGAAGAATAAATATGTTGAATTTCTCTCATAATATATCTTTGAGTGAATTCCTGCCCCTTTAACTTAAAGATCTCGTGTAGATCCAAACTGCCTTCAGTTAATTGGTCACCTGGTTCTACCACATCGCCATCTTTAACCAAAAGAGAGATGTGCCCTGGTATGATATATTCTTCAACTCCCAATTCTTTGCCCGAAACAGTCAGGGAATTCTTATCAACTTTAACTACACCATCCACCGGACTAGTTTCCTGATCTTCGCCGTTGACAAACAAGATTTGACCCTTAATAATCTGATCACCATTTTTGACTTCAACTTTTAAATTAGTTTTATTCTTGGGTAAAGCAATTTTCTTGACCAATTCGTTATCATAGCTTATTTGCAAGACCCTTTCTCGAGATGAAGTAACTAAAACCTTGCCTTCATTATTTTTTATTTCCCTCTGTCCTTGAATAATCTTAACCTTGCCGTTTACATCGGCCACAATGGCTTTAACTTTTGGCGTTCTGGTTTCAAAAATCTCTTCAACTCTAGGCAAACCTTGAGTGATATCGCCCTCAGAAGCTACACCGCCAGTATGGAAAGTTCTCATGGTTAACTGAGTGCCTGGTTCACCCACACTTTGGGCGGCGATAATGCCCACCGCTGTGCCCAATTTAACTAATTTATTATAGCCCAAGTCATAACCGTAGCACTTCTTACAAATACCTTTGATAGTTTTACAAGTTAAAACAGATCTAATCCTTAAGTTTTGCAAATCAATTTTACTTAAACTTTCAATATCTTCTTCAGTGATTAATTCTCCGGCCTTAATTATAACTTTATTGTTTTTAGAATTAATAATATCTTCAGCTGGATAACGTCCAATTAATCTATCGGCCAAGGTTTCTCCCATAGTTTCACTTTCTATTTTGGTTAATTCCAAACCTTCCCTGTCGCCACAATCTTCTTCGGAAACAATCACATCTTGAGCCACATCAACTAATCTTCTAGTCAAATAACCAGCTGATGATGTTCTTAGGGCTGTATCGGTTAAGCCCTTTCGAGCGCCATGAGTAGAAATAAAGAATTCCAAAACATCAAAACCTTTCTTAAAATTACTCTTAACCGGCAATTCAATAACTTCATAAGAAGGATTAACCACCGGGCCCTTCATACCGATCATCTGGTTTAATTGTCCCCAAGTACCTCTGGCGCCAGAATCAATCATGGCTCTAATAGAATTGCCCTCTTTTAAAATACCTTGAACTTTGCTTAAAATATTATTATTGACTTTCAACCAAAGTTCCACGATTTTATCATGTCTTTCATCTTCAGTTAAAAGACCCATTTGATATTGCTGTTCGATTTCATCTAATTTAACATTACCCTCTTCAATCATTTTTTCTCGATCTGGAATTTCACCTAAATCATCCATGCCTATGGACTGAGCGGAAACAGTTAAATACTTGAAACCCAATTCCTTTAGGGAATCAAGGGTGGTAACTGTTACCTCTGGCCCAAATTTATACAAAATCTGGCCTAGGAGTTTGGAAAGATATTTTTTGGTGATCCGGTCATTAATAAATTCCAATTCATTGGGCAAAATAGAATTGAATAATATTCGGCCAATAGTGGCATCTTGAATTTCCAGTTTCTTAACCTTCAAGCCTTTTTTGGGCATCATCACCTTAATCTGATCATGAAGAGTGATAATGCCTTTTTCTTGAGCGAGTAAGGCTTCATTAAAAGAAGAATAAATTTTAGGCTTGTCGTTTTCTTTGATAGTGGTTAAATAATAACAACCCAAAACAATATCTTGGTTGGGAGTAACAATCGGCCGACCATCAGACGGCTTAAGTAAATTTTTGGAAGAAAGCATTATTTCAGCCGCTTCTTTTCTGGCACCTTCGGTTAAAGGCACATGAACAGCCATTTGATCGCCATCAAAGTCGGCGTTAAAAGCGCTACAAACCAAGGGATGAATCCTAATGGCTTTACCTTCGGTTAAGACCGGCTTGAAAGCCTGAATGCCAAGTCGATGCAAAGTTGGAGCGCGATTTAATAAGACATAAGCGCCAGTAACCACTTCTTCTAATAAATCCCAAATCTCATCATGGCCAGCTTCAATATATCTATTGGCACTTCTAACATTATGAACAATACCATTTTTGATTAATTTAGAAATAATAAATGGTTTGAATAATTCCAAAGCCATTATTTTAGGGATACCGCATTGATCAAGATGCAGTTCTGGGCCCACCACAATAACGCTTCGTCCAGAGTAGTCGATTCTCTTACCTAACAAGTTTTGCCTAAATCGTCCTTGCTTGCCTTTAAGCATATCAGCAATTGATTTCAACATTCTTTTTTGTCCGGTAGAAGCTACCACTGTTTTGCCGTGTCTGGCATTGTTATCAATTAAAGCATCAACCGCTTCTTGAAGCATTCTTTTCTCGTTTCTGGTAATGATTTCCGGAGCGTTCAATTCTTGGAGTTGTTTTAAACGATTGTTTCTATTTATTACTCTTCTATATAAATCATTCAAATCGGAGGTAGCAAAACGTCCGCCATCTAGCGGCACCATCGGTCTTAAATCGGGCGGAATTATCGGCACGGTTGATAAAACCATCCATTCTGGCCTAATATTATTTTTAATCAGGTGATTGAAAAATTTGATCCTTCTAATTAATTTATCCCTTTTAGCACCAGTTGATTTTTGCAATTCCTTATCTAATTCGACAATGATTTTAGTGATATCAATTTTTTCTAGTAAATTCCTAATGGCCTCGGCTCCAACGCCAGCCTCAAAAATATGTCCATACTTTAAAGATAAATCATGGAAAGTATGTTCAGAAATTATTTTAAGCGGTTTTAACTCTTTTAATTCTGTTTCTGCCACATTCAAGGTATTTTCTAATTCTCCTAACTTTTCTTCTTTTTGAGTTATCAGCTTCCCAATTTGTCCATCAGCCACTGCCCCGCCTTTTTCTGTTAGTTGTTTGATACGATTATCAAAATCACTTTCAATTTGTTTGCGATATTGCTTATATTCGGCTTTAAGCTGGGCTAGGGTTTCTAATTTTAAATCTTCATTGACACTGATAATAATAAAATCCGCAAAATAAATAATTTTCTCCAAATTCTGAATAGACATATCTAAAGCCAAACCAATACGAGATGGTACGCCTCTTAAAAACCAAATATGAGAAACTGGCACACATAAATCTATATGGCCCATTCGCTCACGCCTCACAACGGCGCGAGTTACCTCTACTCCGCATTTGTCGCAGACGATGCCTTTGTATCTTATTTTTTTATACTTGCCGCAATAACACTCCCAATCTTTTACTGGGCCAAAAATCTTTTCACAAAATAAGCCATCTTTTTCTGGTTTCTGAGTTCGGTAGTTTATAGTTTCTGGTTTTAAGACTTCACCAAACGACCAGTCATGAATATTATCAGGAGAAGCTAAACGCAATTTGATTGAGGTAAAATCTTCTGCAACTTTATGTTCCTGGGTATTAATCATATATGTATATTAGTGGGATTACTTACTCTTTTTTAATCGCTTATCGTCGGCTGTATCTTGATTCCCCATCTTCTGATTTATCGAGCGATTCGACCGTCTCGCTGCCGCCGTTTAATTCCACATTAAGTGCCAAGCCTTTGAGTTCTCTAACTAAGACATGGAAACTTTCTGGAATATTTAAATTGGTGATAGGTTCACCTTTAATAATGGATTCATAAGTTTTGGATCTACCCACTACATCATCTGATTTGATAGTCAAAATTTCTTGCAAAGTATTAGCCGCACCATAGCCTTCCAGGGCCCAAACTTCCATTTCTCCAAATCTTTGTCCACCAAATTGCGCTTTACCGCCAAGTGGTTGTTGAGTAATCAAAGAATATGGACCAATTGATCGTTGGTGGATTTTGCTTTCCACTAGATGGTTGAGTTTCAACATATAAACATAACCCACAGTGGTGGTTTTATCAAAAGCCTTGCCTGTTCTGCCATCATAAAGCTGAATACGACCATCCGGGCTATAGCCGGCTTTAGCCAGCTCTTCTCTTATTTTGGTTTCAGAAATACCGTCAAAAACATGAGTGGCCACTTTATATCCCAGCTTATGAGCTGCTAATCCCAAATGAGTTTCTAGTATCTGTCCTAAATTCATACGAGAAACTACGCCCAGCGGAGAAAGAATAATATCAACTGGTGTGCCGTCTTCTAGGTGAGGCAGATCTTCAACTGGCACAACTTTAGAAATAACGCCTTTATTGCCATGTCGTCCGGCCATTTTGTCGCCGACTTGAACTTTTCTAAGCGAAGCCACTGTTACTTGAATCATCTTAATCATACCGGCCGAAAGCTTATCGCCATTTTCACGAGAAAATATTTTAATATCAATAACTTTTCCGGAAGAGCCATGCTCCATATATAGGGATGAATCCCTGACATCTCGAGCTTTCTCACCAAAGATAGCTCGAAGCAATTTTTCTTCAGCTGATAATTCGGTTTCACCCTTAGGAGTGATTTTTCCAACTAAAATATCCCCGGATCTAATATTAGCTCCGATTCTAATAACTCCTTCTTCATCTAAATCTTTTAATTTTTCTTCACTGACATTGGGAATATCGGAAGTTACAACTTCAGGACCTAGTTTTGTCTCGCGAACTTCACAAGTATAATCTTCAATATGAATGGATGAATATCTATCTTTCTGTACAATTCTTTCGGAAATAATAATTGCATCTTCATAATTATAACCTTGCCAGGGCATGAAGGCGACTAAGATATTTTGGCCTAGGGCTAATTCGCCGCCATCTGTGGCCGGGCCATCGGCAATGGGATCACCTTTTTTAACTTTTTGGTTTATGATCACTATCGGTTTTTGATTGATACAAGTGGAAGCGTTGGATCTTAAAAACTTATTTAGAGAGTAAGTATCAATTTTACCTGATTTATTTTTAATCTCAATTTTATCGCCGCTTAATCCCACAACTTCGCCTGATTCTTTGGCCATAATTACATGTCCAGAATCTTGAGCAGCTCTAGCTTCAACGCCAGTGCCAACTAGAGGAGCCTGTGGTTTAACGCAAGAAACAGCCTGACGTTGCATATTGGTGCCCATTAGGGCGCGAACGGCATCATCATGTTCCAAGAAGGGAATAAGCGAAGTAGCAATAGAAACAATTTGATTAGAAGCTACATCCATATACTCTATATTATTAGAGTTGGTAGTAGTTGGTTTTAATTTAACCCTAGCTTCTACTTTATCTTTTACAAAATAACCATCGGCATCAATTTGAGCGGTGGAAGTGGTAGTAGTTACCCGGCTTTCTTCAAAGGCATCAAGATAAACTATTTCACTGGTCACTTTAGCCCGATTGTCTTTATCTTTAATCACTTTATAATAAGGAGTTTCAATAAAACCAAATTCATTAACCCTAGCATAAGTAGCCATATGACCAACTAAGCCAATATTAGGTCCTTCGGGAGTAGCAATCGGACAAATTCTGCCATAATGAGTGGGGTGTACATCTCTAACTTCAAAACCAGCTCTTTCACGCGACAAACCGCCAGGGCCCATAGCTGACAACCTTCTTTTGTGTTCCAATTCAGCTAGTGGATTAACTTGATCCATGAATTGTGATAATTGAGAAGACATGAAAAATTCCTTCACCGCACTATTAACCGGCCTGGCATTGATTAATTTGCTAGGAGTTAGGGCAGTCATATCTAAGGTGCTCATCCTATCTTTAATGATCCTTTCCATTCTGGCTAAGCCAATTCTGAATTTATTCTGAATTAATTCTCCGGCCGCTCTAATTCTTCTGTTGCCTAAATGATCAATATCATCAGGATCATCTTGAGTGATATTTAATCTGATAATTTCTTTTAAAATACTGACAATATCTTCTTTAAGTAAAACTCGATTTTCTTTAGTTATCGGCACATCACGATCAAACCTTTGGTTTAATTTATATCTTCCCACTCGGCCGAAATCATAACGGGAAAAATTAAAAAACATATTATCAATCAATTGTTTGGCATTATCGGGAGTAGCCAAATCTCCGGGACGAATTCTTTTATAAACTTCAATTAGACCTTCGGCTTCACTCGCAGCAGCATCCTTCTTTAGAGTGGCTTCAATATGCAAAACATCAGAATTATTGTCTACATCTTTAAATAAATCTAAAATAGATTCATCACTACCATAGCCAAAAGCGCGCAGGAGGGTGGTGGCCGCAACTTTTCTTTTGCGATCTATCTTCACCCAGATCACTCCGTTGTTATCAGTTTCAAATTCCAACCAAGAACCGCGATTAGGAATAACTTTAGCTCCGTATAATTTGCCGTCATTACCCAATTGGCTGCTAAAAAAAACACCAGCCGATCTAATAAGCTGGGAAACAATAACTCTTTCAATACCATTAATAATAAAAGTTCCTCTATCGGTCATCAGAGGAAAATCGCCCAAATAAACTTCCTGATCAACTGATTGACCAGTTTTTTTATTGAGCAAAGTAGTATTAACTCGAAGAGGCGCTTCGAAGGTAATATTTTTTTTCTTACTTGTGACTTCATCAAATTTTGGATCATCTAGAGTATACTCACCAAAATAAACTTCTAAATCACGGCCAATAAAATCAGTGATGGGTGAAACCTCTTCAAATAATTCTTTCAAGCCATCTTCCCAAAACCAAGCATAAGATTTCTTTTGCAACTCGATTAGATCAGGCAAAGGCAAAATCTTTTTATCAGAAAAACTTATTCTTTCCCTGACGCCTGTCTGCGCGGCTAAATGTGTACTTTTTTGTTGTGGCATAAATAATATTTGATTTTTGTATTTTTATTTGACTACTAAAGACGCAAAAAAGCTCATTTCTCTTTTTACCCCGCCATTATCGTAAATAATTTAGGTGAGAAATGAGTTATATAATTTAAGATTGTATAGATTGTACACCCACTATCTTTTGAAGGTTATTAACCCAATGATTTCTTTGAAGTAGGGTTTTAAAAATTAACTAAAACAGTTATTGACATTTTAACAGAAAAAATACAATAAAGTCAAGTGTTATACAAATTTTTAAAAAGATGTCAAATATTTTTTATTTTTTAGCTAAATTTAGATAAAATACAACTAATTATAGTTAATTTGGGTTATTTAAATCACTTTCAAAAATTACCAATTTAATCACTTATCCACAGGTAAAATAAAAACAATACCGTTATTGCTCATAACAATATTATGTGCTAAAATCACAGTTGAAATGCTTTATGTAGTAGCATGGCGTCATATTTCAATGTCCATATAACAAAGTAATGATTATCATCTATGAGGAGGATAGCAACATGATAAATCAAAAAAGGTTTAAGTTAAGGATAATTCTACCAGCTTTTCCCCCATTTAATATTTATGGACGAATCGCTAAATATACAACCTCTTTAGGACCTGTTTGTGTTGGCACTGCTGCCAATAAACTTGAGAGGTGGGATGTTGAAATAATTGATGAAAATAATATTCATGGACGATTTTGCCCCAAAAATCATGACGGCACAATTGATCATGTTAAACTACAACAAGATCGGCCAGCTGATGTAGTGGGATTTTATGGCTCTATGACTTCAGCCGCTCCGAGAATGTATGAATTAGCCGCTCTTTACAAAAAACTTGGAGCTATAACTATTGCCGGCGGTTATCACGTAAAAAATCTACCCCTAGAAGCTTTATCTAATAATATTGATGTAGTAGCTATGGGCGAAAGTGAAATCACTATTGGAAAATTATTATTAGCTTTAGAAAATAATACCCCACTGGACGATGTTTTGGGCATATCATTCTTACGTGATGAAAAAATGATTACGACTGGCAAACAAGAATTAATATCAGATTTAGATTCCCTGCCCTTTCCTGATTTTAATTTAGTTAGATATGCCAAAATAAAAATATATCCCTTTGGACGAATTCGCGGTTGCAATATGAACTGTGAATTTTGCGCGGTTAAAGATCCGGCCAAGTGCTCAACTCCAGAATGGATGATGGCTCAAGTAGCCCATTTAGTTGAAACCAAGAAAGCGAGACATTTTTTTGATGTTAGTGATCACTTTGTGGCTTCAGGAGTAGCTGATGCTATTAGATTTTGCGAGCTTCTGGCTGCTTATCAAAAAAAGGTTGGTATTAATTTGGGAATTACTGTTCAAATTAGATTAAGTGATGCCCGGCATCTAAAATTATTAAAAGCCATGAAAGAAGCGGGCATTACCAATGTCTGTATCGGTATTGAATCATGTATCGATGAAGAACTTCTGGTTATGCGCAAGGGTTATCGTGAAAAAGATGTTTTAAATTGGCTGGATGTTTATCATAAATTTGGATTTTTTATCCATGGTATGATGATCTTTGGTTATCCCGAAACTCCCAAGCGCCGAATCAATATGTCGCTAAAAGAACGAACTGATAGGTTTAAAGAATTTGTCCGCCACCTTGATACGGCTCAAATTCTTTTGCCCGTGCCACTTCCTGGAACAGAGTTAACCGATCGTCTTAATCGTGAGGGTAGATTATATGAAGTGGGATATGAATTCTTTGATGGCCAATTTCCAATTTTTCAACCAGACAGTGGAATAGAACCAGAAGAATTGCAACAAGCCGTTCAAGAAATAATGGGTGAATTTTACAGCTTTTCTCATTTTTGGCGAGTTTGGAAAGCACTACTGATTGATTTTCCCATAGTGGTCTTTCCTCGAGTAGCCACGCTGACCACCTTAAGAGTAAGGTATATAATAGATGGTTATAGAAAATGGCACAGGTTATATTTTAGAAATAGTTCTATAAGATTTGGTGGAAATATTATTGTCAGAAATTGGAAAAAAGCTTTCAAAAAAGGAAATTTTATGAACCAACTTCAGGGAGCTAAAGAAAAATTGTCTATCAGAAAAAAAACCCAAGTTTAAAACGAAAATAAAACAGCCTTAAATTACGGCTGTTTTTTAAATTAAAAAATAATCTTGATTTATTAAACTGATTGTTTAGCATTTTCAATCGCTCTTTCAATGTCTGATTTTGGTGTAATCCATAAATCCCAACTCCAACCTATTTTAGATAACAAATAAATCAGCCATTTGCTAGGATCAAAATCAAATTTCCTATGGCCATTTCGATAATCTTTGGGAAACTGGTGATGGAAAGAATGATACATTTCTCCCAGAGCTAAAAAAAGGGCGGCAAAAAGATAATTATTTCTAGATTCATCGGGACGCTTGAATAAATTATCACCAAAAGAATGAGCAATGGAATTAATAGTCCAAGTTATATGCCACTCTATTACAACTCTAGTAAAACCAGCTATCAAAACACCTCCCCAAAAATCATGCCAAGCAAAAGAGATAACGCCAGGCAAAATGAAGCCAAATAAAATTAAAAGGGGTAGATAATACTTATCCTGTAATCTAAATGATTTTTTATTTTCCAAAAAAGACACATGTCCGGTAGGAGCTTTAAAAAACAACCAAATAAAGTGGGCCCACCAAAATCCTTTTTTGATGTCATGCGGATCTTCTATCTTTTTATTAGTGTTAGAAGCATGGTGCATTAAATGAACATAAACCCAATCTTTAGCGCTGCCTTGTAATGATGCGGCTCCAAAAAGGAGCCAAAACCATTCCACAATAAAATTACATTTATAAGAACGGTGGGTAAATAAACGATGATAACCAGCGGTAATGGAAAAACTGCATAACAGAAACCAAATAACAGCTAGAATTACAGTTAACCAAGAAAAGTTAACGAAAATCAAATAGTATGGAGTAATAACCAGTCCAATAAAATGTAAAATTGGAATAGAAATGGTATTAAACCAGTTTATTGGTTTTTTGGTGATCATGGCCTGTCCCCTTCCTTTTAAAAACCAGTTTGAAATTTAAAGAACTTACTAGAGTATAAAATTAATAACAAATTTTGTCAAAAACCAACTGGCTCTAATATTTTAAAGTCAAAGATAAAAAAATTAAAATTATTTCTTTAGGATTTCTCTAGCCACTTGCCTTTCATCCCAGGGAATTTTTTGGCCATTTTTTACTACTATGGCTTGCTCACAACCTTTCCCAGTAAGTAAAACTAAATCACTTTCGTCAGCTAAACTAATGGCCCTTTGAATAGCCTCGCGTCTATCTAATATTTTAAATAAATTTTTATTTAATTCTTTGCCACCATCTTCTGCTCCTTTGGCTACCTCATTAATTATTTCCATAGGATCATCATCATAAGGATCTTCGTTGGTTATAATCACATAATCAGAATGTGATGCCGCTAATCTGCCCAAAACTGGCCGGCGATCGCGATCTCGTCCGCCGCCGCAAGATCCCAAAACATGAATTATTTTATGACTATGATCAACTAAATTATGTTTTAAAATACCATCATAAAGCTGTCTTAAACTTTCTGGCTCCGGAGCATAATCAACTAAAACTTTAAAATTTTGTCCTTCATTTATAAATTCCATCCGGCCGGGAATACTCTCTATTTTTTCCAGGGCTGATTTACAAATGCTTATATCAATGCCTTGTGATTGAGCCACGGTAATAGACGCTAGGGCATTATAAACATTAAATTGGCCAAATAATTTTAAATTAATTTTTAAATCGTAAATATCAAAGGATACACCATGATCACCAAAAATAATATTATCAGTTTCTACTTTGGCTTTTAATTCGCCGTCTCGGCTTTTACCTTTGATGCCAAAACCATATTTAGCATCCGCCGAATATTTCATAAAATCTTTAATATACTCATCATCGCAATTAGCCACAATCACTTTCTCTATTTTTTGACCTCTAATTATTTTATGTTGATCCTGTTTTAATTTGGCAAATAATTGTTCTTTAGCTTTTTTATAATTCTCAAAACTGCCATGCGATTCAATATGCTCGCTCGTTAAGTTAGTAAAAACCGCTACATCATAATTAATACCCAAATGCCGATGTTGTTTAATACCCTCTGAAGAAGTTTCAACCACCGCATACTGACAGCCGGCCACCACCATGTCTCTTAGTATTTTTTGCAATTCATTTCTACCCAACATGGTCATTTTTTTATCATTCAGCCACTCACGATCGGCAATTTTAAATAGAACGGTAGAAGTTGCTCCCACCCTATGGTCCGCTTCCTCTAAAATTCTAGCGATCATCATCACGGTGGTTGATTTACCATTGGTGCCAGTAACCCCAATCACAATCATTTTTTCACTGGGGTTAAGATAGGCTAATTTACTGCCCAAAGCTAAAGATTTATGATAACTATCAAATAGTTTTTTAGGAATTAATTTTTTTACCCCGTTAAATCCTTTTTTAGTTGAACTGGTTAATTGAGATTTAACTAGGCTCATTTTTTTATCAGTAGACATAAATTATAATTATTTAACTGGGGTTATTTTTGTTTCATATCTAAAAATATATTAACATGGAGTACAAAACATTACAACAAATAAAAAACCCCGACAATCTTGTCAGGGTAATAGATCTTCTTCCATAAAAAACCAATATGAATCGCCAACTATCATCAATTGGCCAGGATTTTTGACCGTCTCCCTATCTTTTGGCAAGAGCCAACTAACTGTGCCGCTGGCAATACTTTGTTCATATTCATTATCTAAAATGCCGTAATGATCCAAAAAATAATTAAGCTTGGCTGTTATTCTGACACAACCCTTGGAATCAACTTTGCCTAGTCGCCGTTCACCAAAATCCGGATCGGTAGCATGAAGTAATAGACGAATTTCCCTTTCTTCATTTTTATACTGTGTCTTCTGCCAGCCAAAGTCCCAAACACGACTACCTTTTTTGCCTAAACCACGCCAACCGTTGGAATTTTTTGTCCCTTGAGCCCGATAGCCCATATTAGTAACTGAATTTACAAAGATCCCTGTGGGCGTAACAAAATGTCCTTTTATTTTAGGATTGCCAGTGGAAACTTTGTCCCAGCCAATAATCGTAATATTTTTTTCAACTGAATCAAAAAGTCCTAACATAATATTTTGTGCTTCCGGATTTCTATCCACATAAACAAAATATTGCGTCTGGTAACTACCACTAGCAGCTGAAATTTGTCTTAAGGCATCACCAGTTAACCAATCAATGTAAACTTGATCATGATTTATATTGGCTACCTGTTCTTTAAATATTTTAGATAATGACTCGGTTTCAAATGAATTATCTACTTGAGCCAAAAATAAAAAAAGTATAGAAACAATAACCAGATATTTTGAAATAACCACTTCTGTCTCCTTTTTGTAATGTTCTATGTTGTATCTAAATTACCTTTTGCCTAAAATCTTTAACGCCTCTTTTATTTTATCTCCTGTATCAGTAGAGGTGATGTGAGATAGGGCTTCTCGAGCTTGTGAAGTAGAATAACCCAAATTAACCAAAGCTTCAAGAGCCTCGCCAAACTGATCACTCCAGACGCCAGTTTTGGTCATTTCTATACCGCCAATTTTATCTTGCAAGCCAGTTACTATTTTTTGAGCAGTCTTGGGGCCAATACCAGAAACTTTACTCAAAATATCAGCATTGCCCATATTGGCCGCTTCTCTTAAATCTTCAATTTTAGCTTTTTGTAAAATATTTAAGGCGCTTTTGGGACCCACGCCGGAAATAGAAATTAAAATTTCAAAAAAGTTTAGCTCTTCATTGGTAGTAAAGCCATATAAATCTAAAACTCCTTCGGCTACCTGCGTATAAATAAATAATTCTATTTCTTGGCCGCTTTGAAGATTATTTATCAACCTATCTAAAACATAAACCTTATAACCCACGCCAGAAACATCAATAACCACAAAATTATCTTTTTTGGGTATGGTGCTTTTATGGTTTATATTCCCCCTTAAATAAGCGATCATATATTATTTTTATAAGCTAAATATTTTTTAATCACCTCACTATAGCTCTCTGCCAAATCCATAGTTAGCGCTTCTTGTGGATCCACCCAACAATAATCTATTATTTCCCTTTGATCAATTTTAACTTTTTCGGTTTTAGCCAAGCAAAGAACATCAAAATAAATAAAATGTCCTGGGCGATGAAAATCTTTGGAATTAATAAGCTCGCCAGAGACAAACCAATCTGTTGGTTTAATTTCTATTCCCACCTCTTCCCTAGCTTCCCTGATAACAGCTTCTTTGATAGTTTCGCCAACATCAATATGCCCACCGGGTAAAATCCACTTATTATGCCATTTAGGTGATTGGCCTAACAATATTTTTCCATCTGGCGATTCAATCAAAGCCGAGCAAACTAATTCTATTCCTCTAGGAAAATTACTGTTATCCATTATTATTCTGGTTTTTTATTTTTCTAATTAAGCTCATATTTACTATATCATATTTAGCGCTAATTTCCACTGAGTAAATATCCTGTGTACCACCGCGTATTTTATCTAAAATTTTGCCTTAGTCAAAAAAAACCATTCTTAACTTTAATCTTATAAGTATTACCATAGTTAATCAATCCCAGATATGAACAAACAACCTCTGTTTTTGGATTTTCCGCAATCCTTTTAATCATCCTCTTTTTGGTTGATGTTCTAAGCGTCCGATGATCAAAAAAGTTCACCCAGCCCAAAAAGTCCATACCGGAATTTAAAGTTTTGATATATAATTTGTCTGGGTGAAAAGTCAATTTTAACTCTGTTGATAGAAAATAATCAATTAATCCGATTTGATTTTTAAGCCAATTTATATCTTCACTAAGTATTACAAAATCATCGGCATAACGAATGTAATATTTAACCTTTAATTTGTGCTTCACAAATTGGTCAAATTTATTCATATAGATATTAACCAATAATTGCGAAGTTAGATTGCCTAAGGGCAAACCGATGCCTGTCTTTACATTAAAACTATTAATCACTCCGTCCAATAAATCAAGTATTTTTCTATCTGGTATATACTCAGCTAGAATATTTTTTAGTATTTTATGATCTATATTGGCGAAAAACTTCTTGATGTCGCCTTTCAATATCCAGCAGGTGCGGGTATTATTATTACTAACTGCATATGAAAATACTCTAAACCTGTTGACGGCTTTATGTGTTCCTTTTTTAAGACGACACGAAAAGGAATCAGCTATAAATGTGCGATCAAAAAAAGGATACAAAATGCGATAAATAGCATGATGGACTAACCTATCTATAACCGAAGCTTTATGGATATTCCTAGGCTTGGGATCGCAGATGCAAAAAGCCTGATAACCACCATGGCGATAATTGCCAGTTGCCAGATCATGATGCAATGCGATAAGATTATTCATAAGATGCAACTGGAATTCTTGCACATCTAACCTATTTCTTTTGCCACAAATAAATTCCTGCCAGGCCGATAATAGATTATCTAAATTAATAATATCTTCAAACTTATGACTCAATTGGATTTTACTATTCATAATAATAATTCCTTTAATCACCCCCCCCCACGGAAAATTTATCGATTATCAAAAAATTAGTAGGAGCGTATAAGTTGTGGCATAGCTATGCCAAAGATTTTCCTAAAACCTCACGCTATTCGCTAGGTGGTAAAATCGACAACTTATTTGCAGATTTAATCGAATCTGCTTACACCGCCGGTTATTTGCCTAAAACGGAAAAATTGCCATTCATCAGCCAGTCCATCAACAAATTGAATCTGCTCAATTTTTTCATGCAGATCGCTTGGGAATTGAAAGCGATTAACAATAATAAATACCAAAATATATCTCTGTCGCTCAATGAAATCGGCCGAATGCTTGGCGGTTGGCGCAATAAAATACAAAACGAAACTTCCGCCCGAAAATAATCAGACGGAAGAATGAGGAGATTTGCAAGAGCGAAGGCAAAAAGATTGTGGCTATTATAACGATCGTCAGACCTACTGTTGTTCGTGTTGAGCCATGGCTTGTTATCATGGCGATTGACATTAAACAAGTTTGGATTGCCGTTCGAATCAGTTGATGCATAAAACGCCTCCTATAACACCGCCCGTCGAATGCTCTTCGAGCTGAATCTTATACGCGAGGCAGACTCGCCTAGCGCTTTATACCAAGTATCTTCATTTTTACAATTATGGCCGTCTCCGTCGGGAGGACTTGCCCACCGCCGCTCTGCGAATCATAATTGCAGATTTCGACCGCCCGAAGCCGTAACCGCGGACATATCAGTCTACTATCTGAATTAATATTAACAGAATATTTTAGAATTGAAAATAAAATTTTAAGGGATTAAGATTTTAAGAATAAAAAAATATTTTAATAACTTAGGGGTTTAAGAGCTACTTGCAAGAGCGAAGGCAAAAAGACTGCGGCCAGCATAACGATCGTCAGACCTACTGCTGCTCGTGTCGAGCCAAGGCTCGTAAACATGGCGATCGACACTAAACAAGCTCGGATAGCCGTTCGAATCAGCTATTGGATCCATGCCGATTAAACAATATTCCCCATTAGATTGATCTTGGTATTGCAAACGGAGTTGAGGACCGGTCTCTGGCGGACAGAGTTCTAAGCCGAGTTCTTTAGCTCTGTTAAAAATATCTTTTACTTTTGCGCCGTCCTTAAATCCCAGATCGGCAACAGATAAGATAATTAATTTTTCTAGCTTTTCTTTTTTAGATACAACAAACTCCGCTTTACTCATAATATCCTTGGCCCAATCACCAACTTGGTTATTATTTTGTTCTAAAGCTGTTATAAAATCCTTTTTGGTTTTCAGCCCTGTACCTAATTTAATGGTCTTCTGCTTGATTTTGCCTTCCGGGAATTCTGTAAAAAGATATTCTAAGTCTGAAGGTAGTATTTTAAAAATATCGGGGAATAATTCGCCTACAAACACTTTGATTTCTTTTTCTTCTTTTGTCGCTTTTTCCAGTTCTTCTTGATTGTGGATGATTTGATCTGGCTGGCAATCAAAAATAATTAACATATCCGCATTCTTATCTCGCCTGTCGCGAAGTTCTTTGATACGAGGATCACTTTGATAGCCAAAACCCTCTATTTTTGAATTAATTTCATAAAGAAAAACAAGTTCGTCTTTAGTTAATTGATCACCCTGTTTAGTTTTTTTCTCAATCTGTGTTAGGGTCTGCATGTCAACATCTTTTTTGAGATATTTATCACCATCAGGAAATTCTAATAATTTAGTCTGTAATACTTCGCCCATATAAGAATCAAGATTTTGTTTGGGAGCAATACCTCTAACTTCAGCGATATTGCCTTGTTCCATACGAATAGCAATTCTGGGAATAGTTGGCTGATTATCATCATTCAACGAGTAAAAAACATAAAAATCCCCGCCGGCTAACTGATTTTTAGCGGTGGTTTCCCCAGCCGTGCACCAGCCCGTGCCCTTGCCAGTAATAGAATCGACCAAGGGGTGGTGATTGGAATTCTGATGGTATTTTTTCCATTCGCCAGTTGTTACTTTTAATAAATGCTCGGGGATAGGATTGATCAGCTCAACCGCCCAGCCGTATATTTTGGCAAAATTTTCCTGGCCTAAGTATTGCTCAAATTGTTTTCTTGAATTTTCTTGGATATCATAATTAAAATTAGGGTTCTGACCTTGTTGTTTTTTTACTACCGCATCCGTCACATAAGCCAGAGCTTCGTGATTTATATCGGGGAATAATTTGACTGTGCCCTTAGAGCGTTTGGAAAATTCCTGTTTTTCTTTGTCGTATTCGCCTAAATTAACCACACTGCGAAAAACCCAGTACTTGAGATAATCCGGTAAATAATCAGAATCGGGGGAAGCAAAATAATCAATCCATTGCTCTAAGGAAGCACTCTGGTCGCTTAAAACAGCTTCGGCATTAAGGTGTTTGGCTTTTTCTTTTTCTTCCTCAGTAGCCCTAGACCAATCACCGGCTTGACCTCGCTCACGCATAATACTTTCTTGCAACTGCCAATAGCTATCTGGTATATCTTTATATTTAGTGACGAATTTATCAAGCAATAATCGTTTAATCGCCTCAATCCCTTGTTCTCTACTGGCTTTATCTGGACGATCTATAATTTCTTTGAAGCGATCAAGGTAATTCTGGATTAAATCTTCAGGATTTTTCTTGACTTTCTCGCTTGTACGAAACTCTGTGCGCCTAGCAGCCTTGGCTACTTCAGGATCGTTATGAAGTTCGTATTTTCTTTTGAGAAAATTGGGGTTCATATAATGATTTGATGTTTCTTTATTTTTCTAATTAAGCTCATATTTACTATATCATATTTAGCACTAATTTCCACTGAGTAAATGTCCTGTGTACCACCGCGTATTTTATCTAAAATTTTTCCATTTTCAGTAAAAAATTCTTTAAATTTGGTTTTATAAGTATTGTTAGGAGTAATAATTTCCACTTCTTCACCGGCATTTAAGGCATTGTGTGATTTTATAAAAATTTTGTTTTGCATTTTGCGTTTTGCATTTTGCGTTTTAACCACTTCTCCCACAAATTCCCAATCACTCATCGCTTTAGAAGTAGAAAATTCTTCCCGACTACTGTTTTCATGGCCCAATAAAAATCCAGTGGTATAACCGCGATTATCAATTTTATTTAATTCACCTTTAATTTCTTTTAATTTTTTATTTTTGGCTCCAATATTTTTTGCAGTTAATAAATCAATGGCTTGTCTGTAAGCTCGAGTGGTTACGGCCAAATAATAAATGCTTTTAGTTCGGCCTTCTATCTTAAAAGAAATTACCCCGGCCCTAATTAAATCAGCCAAATAATCAATTAAATTTAAATCTTTGGAATTCATAATATAGGTGCCGTTTTCATCTTCTTCTATTGGAATCATTTCACCAGGCCGAAGTGATTCTTCTAAATAAACCCCGTTAAATAAATCTTCATTATCACTTTGTTTATTTTTAGTCGAATAATTATTAATACGATTTTTATTTTGTTTATCATCATATTTAACAGGGTAAACCTTGTATTTCCACCTGCATGGCTGGGTGCATAATCCTAAATTAGCACTGCGTTTACTAAGCCAAGAAGAAAGATAACACCGGCCGGAATAACTCATGCACATCGCCCCATGGACAAAAACCTCTAACTCCATTTTAGAAACCCGTCTGTGAATTTCTTTAATATCTTCTAGTGACGCTTCGCGGCCTAAAATAATTCTCTTCACGCCCTGTTTTTGCCAAAACTTAACCGCTTCGTAATTAAGAGTGTTCATTTGAGTGGAAAGATGAATATCAACTTTGGGCATGATTTTTTTAACCATTTCCAAAATACCGGGATCAGAAATAATAATTGCATCTGGCTGATACTTTTTTATTTGCTTCAAATAATTAGGCAATAATTTAAGATGGCGGTTATGGGCAAAAATATTAATAGTGATATAAACTTTCTTTTTTAATTGATGAGCATAATCAATCCCCGATTTTATAGATTTTAAATCAAAATCTGTTTTGGCTCGAAGTGAATATGCGGGCAAGCCAATATAAACAGCATCCGCGCCATAATTAAAAGCGATTTTTAATTTTTTTAAACTCCCGGCTGGAGCCAGTAATTCTATTTTTTTCATTTTTAATCTGTTGATATATAAACTTGAAAATTATACAATAATATGGTAAAAAACTCAAGTGCCAGACACAAAGAGGTAATGGCCATGAACCAAAAACCCCAAATAATAGAACCC
>CAYIBK010000014.1:11179-25872 GCA_964361645.1 uncultured Gammaproteobacteria bacterium | reverse complement strand
CGACTGAACGAAGTGAAGGAGAGAAGGTGAAGCAAGCAAATTTATTTGCTTGCGCCAGGATCTTGAAAACCGCAGCGATGCACGAGTTTGGCGTAGCCAAAGTGAGTGCCGCGAGGTGGGGTCGAGAAAAATTTCCGTTAGGAAATTTATTCGTGACCAAGTCCTGTCATCCCGATAAAATAAAATAATTTATGCGCTGGTTCTTACATGCTAAAATTCATAAGGCTATAGTCACCGAAGCCAACTTGGATTATATTGGCAGTATTACTATTGATGAGGAGTTACTAGATAAAAGTGGATTGCAAGCTGGAGAAAAGGTGTTGGTGGTTAGTAATGATTCTGGTTCTAGATTAGAAACTTATATTATAGTTGGCACTAGAAACTCTGGTATAATATGCATGAACGGTGCTTCGGCCCACTTGATTAAAAAAGGCGAGGAAATAATTATTATGGGTTTTGAATTATCAGATCAATCGTTGTTAGTTAAAAATATTTTAGTTGATAGTAATAATAAATTTGTTAAATACTTATAACTCAAAATGGAAATTCATAAAAAAATTTGGCCGGAGTATTTTGAAGCTGTATTATCTGGCCAGAAAAAATACGAACTTCGCCTTGATGATTTTGAAATTAAGGAGGGTGACATTTTAATTTTAGAAGAATGGAATCCGATAAATAAATCTTATACTGGCAGAAAAATAAATAAGAAAGTCACTTATGTGAGCAAATTTAAAATTGATAAATTATTTTGGTCTGAGGAAGATATTTTAAAAAACGGATTACAGATTATTTCTTTGGATTAATATTTTTGTTATTTGAACATTGACAACTAAGGAGGCCAAGTGATGAGATGGCTAGAAAGGCAACAGCAAGTTGAAACTGCAATCTATGATGTTATAGATGAATTATCTGATCAGTTATCTATAACTGTTTCTAGTTATCCAAAAGTGTGGTGGATGGGGCGCACGGTCAAATTTCAAGATATGGGTTTGCCCAGTTATTTAAAAGAAGAATTGGAAATTAGAAATAGCAAAGGTATTAGCTATTATATTGTATCGCATAAAACCGTAATTATCGCTAAAAAATCTACCCAGCACGCTATTTTAGAAGAAGCTTCGCACGCTTTTCATTTTATTTCTTCCGGTGTTTCTTATAAAAATAGAAAGACCAAAGACTTGCAATGTTTGGCAGTCTTGGTAGAAATGTTTGGTCTCTTGGGGGCAAGATTAATCGGCTCTGATTTCGAAAATCCTTATGAAAATTTTCCCGATTTAGCTTCTTTAACTAAAGAGTCGCAAAAAGAAGTTAAGAAAATTATCTTAAAAAAAATAGGCGAAAATTGCGATTTTAATGAATTCTTCATTCATCAGCAAGGTTACGGTTTAGCTGACAGGATATATTTTAAATATTTATCTGGAGAAGTTTCTTTATCTCGCATTCGTCGCATGTTTTTATCTAAGTTCTTATCGCATGACGGGGCTATAAATTCTTTTGTTCGTTTAAGAAATGAATTCTGGCCTCAGGAGCAATCGCAAGCTACCAAATCGTAGCTTGCTTTATTTTTTGAAAATAAAAAAGGATTAGGCCATGGGCCTAATCCTTTGATTGTGGTATTAATCATTATTATAACCGCAATTGGGACATTTATTATCTAAATGGTTTAGTATCAAATGTCGGCATCGGTCACATGCTAACGGAGCGTTTTTTATTTGATTTCGATATGAATCATTATCATAACCGCAATTGGGGCACTTATCTCCCAGACAAGCTGGGATCAAATAATTACATCTGCCACATTGTAGTGGGGCGTTTTTTATTTCTCTATAGAAGAAGTAGACTAACGCTATAAATAATAGGGCAACTACCGATATAAAAACATTCATTTTACTTCCTCCTAGTCTTTTTTCGGCTGATGTTGTAATTCCTCTTGGCAATCAGGGCAATAACCGCGACAACCTAAATACCAACTCCAACTAAAATTACCACCACATTTCTGGCAGGTGACATATTTGCCTTTACTGCACTGATGTTTAAAAATATAAATAGCGGTAAAAACTATCACCGTAATTACGACTGCGAAAGACTCGGAAATAATATCCATCATGATCTGGCCCTCATAAGTTGAAAGGTTCTAAAGTGATTACCATCTTATTACTTTTATTTACTTTTGTCAACTTTTGTCAATTGTGAGTTATTTAGCCTTGATTTTACTCATTTTTTTTGCTAACATAGTTATCAGTTCGCGGGTGTAGCACAATGGTTCGTGTGTCTGCCTTCCAAGCAGATGATGCCGGTTCGATTCCGGTCACCCGCTCAATTAAAAAATATAAATAGAACAGCGCTCCTCAAGTTTGAGGAGCGCTTAGATTTCATATGACATTAAAAGTTTGTTTCTTATGTCTGAGAGCTAAATACTTCAGATCAAAAAGTGTGGTCACCGTATTTTTGCTGGAAGGAACCCAGCTCATTTCCCGACCAAATAGAATATCAAATGAGTCAAACAATATTGATATTCTATCACCAAAATCGATTTTTTTAGCCAAGGCACGCTTGGCGTGGCTTTTGGCGTCAGAAAATCGCATGCGAAGACCATCGAATTTACTTCGTGGTGTCAGATCTAAAACAGCACTATCAAGCATTCCAACACAATCACTGGCCACCTGGCCATTAAGCATACTCAAATCCACAAAATCTGTAGTTCGACTGGCGTTTACGGGCCGATCTACATAGTCGTCAGCCTCATCTTTCAATCCGACCCACATGGCTTTTTACAACCTCCCTTGCCTGGTTTTTAAAACCAGATTTTTGGTCTCTAACAGAAAAAAGAACGGAACTTCACTCACTTTTTTAATTGTATCACATATTTAATTAAATGTCAATATAAAGTCTATATTTTATCTAATTTTAGGCAAAAAAATAAGACTATTTTTAGGTTAAAAATTTAATTTTTTATTATTTTTAACACTCATAGGTCTTGACAAATTAACTTTTATTTGCTAGACTAATGCCAGTTAGTAAATTCCTCCAAAGTAGTATAGGAGGTTTTTTTAACCCCAAATTTATGAATTATTTCAACAAAAAATATAATATTGTGGCCTTTGTGGTAATCCTCTCTTTTCAGATGATTTTTCCTCATTTTACTTATGCTTATGTCATTACTAATTCAGGTATGAGAAATAGTGTGGTGGCCATAGCTAATTCACCTCAGGCTATAATGTTTGATGCCAACAATGATGAGCCAATAATTAAACTGCCTTTGTCAGCTCCAAGAAATGCCCATAAAAAGGTTAGGGTTTCTATGACTGCTTATTCCTCAACTCTGGGCCAAACAGACAGCACACCGTTTATTACAGCTAATGGCAGTCATGTCAGAGACGGTATTGTGGCTACTAACTTCTTGCCTTTTGGCACTAAAGTTAGGATTCCGGAAGTTTTTGGAGATAAAGTTTTTAGTGTTGAAGATAGAATGAACGCCAGATATTATTATAAAATCGATGTCTGGATGCCAACTTATGAAGAAGCTAAAAACTTTGGCGTCAAATATGTGGAAGTAGAAATATTTTAATATAATCTTATTTATAAAAACCGGCTCATAGCCGGTTTTTATATTTGAGGCCAGGATGGGAGTTGCACCCACGCATAGCGGTTTTGCAGACCACCGCCTTACTACTTGGCTACCTGGCCATTAATTAAGACTTTTTAAATTTATCATAAATAACTCTTTTTTTCAATCACGAATTGATAAATACCCCAGTTGTAATTCTAATGATACTTAGTGAGTATAATATAAAATTATTAAGAACCGCCTTCGGCTGGCAATTTTTTAATTCATATTAGTTGTAGAATTACAACGGGGCGGGCTTGAAATTTTAGCTATTTTCTGATATAGTAAGAAAGTCTATAAATTATCCTTTACTCATGAATATCTCCGAATTATCAAGACAACTTAAAGTCACTTCCAGCGAGCTTTTTGATAAATTGCCAGAGCTGGGTTTTGATATTGGCCGAAAAGCTATAAAAGTTGATGATCGGATAGCTCAAAAGATTATTGAGGCCTGGAAGAGGCAATCCAAAAAAGATCGTGAAATGTCACGCATTGCTGAAATTAGAGGAGATAAGGTTTTAACCGAAGAAGTAGACATTAAGGAAGTAGTGGAAGTAAAAGTGCCCTCAGTTATAACTGTGCGAGAATTTGCTGATATGTTGAGTTTGCCGATTAATAAAGTTTTGGCTGAACTGATGAAAAATGGCGTTTTAGCTTCTATGAATGAAAGAATTGATTTTGATACCGCTTCAATTGTCGGCGAGGAATTGGGTTATAAAATTATCGCCAGCGAAACTAAAACAGCAGATTCATCTTCCCACGAGGAACAGAAAAAATTAGAAGAAATTTTAAAAAATAGGGGTGAGGAAGTTATATCACGTCCACCGGTGGTTGTAGTGATGGGCCATGTTGATCATGGCAAAACCAAGATTTTAGATGCCATTAGAAAAACTGATGTGATAGCCGGAGAAAGCGGCGGTATTACCCAACATATCGGAGCTTATCAGGTGACTTTTCATCCGAAGGACGAAAAGTTATCCCGAGAGAGCGAAGCGAATCGAGGGATCCCTCGACATTCTCGGGATGATTTTTCTGGTCGAAAAATCACTTTTATTGATACACCCGGACATGAAGCTTTTACTGCCATGAGATCGCGCGGCGCTCGTGTAGCTGATATTGCTATTTTAGTGATAGCTGCCGATGACAGCATTCAGCCGCAAACTAAAGAAGCGATTAAGATTATCCAAGATGCCGGACTGCCTTATGTAGTGGCTATCAATAAAATTGATAAATCAGAAGCTAATATTGAAAAAGTAAAACAAGATTTGTCTTCACTTAATTTATTGCCAGAAGAATGGGGTGGTAAAGTAATTATTGCTAATGTTTCAGCAAAAGTTGGCACGGGTATTGATGATTTACTGGAAACAGTTTTACTAGTAGCTGATATGGAAAAAGATAATATTGTGGCTGATCCAAGTAGACCTGCTATTGGCACGATCATTGAATCTCATATTGATAAAGGCGAAGGACCAGTGGCGACCATCTTAGTACAATCAGGCACACTTAAAATAGGTGATGCCTTAGGTATGGGCACAACCCTAGTGGGTAAAGTAAGAATGCTAAAAGATTATAAAGGTGATAATACCATTCAAGCCTTGCCTGGAACTCCAGTTAGGATTTTAGGCTTAAAACTAGCTCCGGAAGTGGGCAGTATTTTAGAAGTGCCGGTAGATATTAAATCATTGAGTCGTGATGCTAAACACCACAGGTTAAAACAAGAAAAAGATTATTCCACTAAGGCCAAATTAGTTGACGATGAATCAGGCGTTAAATTTATTAACTTGATTATTAAAGCTGATGTCTTGGGATCGGTGGAGGCGATTATTGAAAGCTTGGCTAAGTTGGAGACAGATAGAATTAAAGTTAAAATTGTTGGTAAGGGATTGGGTATAATTACGGAAACCGATATTTTAAAAGCCGAGGCGACTGGATCTAAAATTTTAGGCTTTCATGTTAAGCCATCCACTATGGTAATTGATTTGGCCAGGGAAAAAGAAGTAGATATAAAATATTATGAGGTCATTTATCATTTAATAGAGGATATCCAAAAAGAAATTATTTCTCTTAAAGAAAAAGATATTGTTAGGAAATTAATTGGCAAATTAGAAGTTTTGAAAATTTTTAGAAAAGAAAATAAGAATATGATTATTGGTGGCCGAGTATTAGAAGGCACTTTAACACCGTGTAATATGGTTATTGTAACCAGAGGCGGCCAAGCTATATCTTCTGGCAGTGTTAAGAGGTTGGAATGTGCCAAACAAATAACTGATAAGGTAAATTCTGGCCAGGAATGCGGTTTAAGTTTTGAAGGCAACCCAGTGATTGAAACAGGGGATGTTTTAGAGTTTTATGAAGAACAGAAATAAATAATCGGCTAATGGTTAATGGCAAATAGCAAATAGTAAATAGCAGAAAATACTATTAACTATATACCATATGCCATTTGCTATACGCCATAAGCTATATACTATAAACCAAAAATATGTCTGATCGAATGGAAAAAGTAGACGAGCTTCTGGCCCAGCAACTGGGGCAGATTATAATGGCTGAAGTTGAGTTTCCTCAAGGGACAATTGTTACTATCACCAAAGTTAAAACTTCACCCGATTTAAAAAGTGCCAAAGTTTATCTGAGCGTTTTGCCCGAAACCGATCAAAAACAGGTTATGAGTTTGTTGATCAATAATGTTTATGAATTTCAAAGGATTATAAATGACAAATTAACTTTAAGAAATACACCCAGATTGAAATTTTTTATTGATGATACTGGGCAAAGGGCGGCCGAAATAGAACAATTATTAGACACTTTAAAATAATTATTTAGTTTACAAAACCCCAGTTGAGGCTGGGGTTTTGTTGTATTAAACACTGTTTATTTTCCAAATAGTGTTAATAAAATTCTTTTGTAAATCGGCAATAGCACCGTCTTCAATAATTATGCCGATTAAATTCTTAAAGGAAATTAAAGCAACTTTATTACCTGCCACCAAAAGATCGGTTTCAAAATGAAAGCCATTGGGCAGATTTTTACTTTTAATGAATTTTTTATATTCATCTTTTTTAAGCTCTTCCCTTGGCGTTTCGGTTTTTTCTACTAAGCTATGTAGCCCGCCACCATTATTATATAGAGTCATCATTAATTTATGATTCTCTGTTAGCGAGAATAATTTGAAGAAATTATCAGGTGAAAAAATTGAATAAACTGTTTTGGGCGTGTCTAATATCTGCCAATAGACTTCTCTCAAGCCTTCTTTGCCTTCATAAAAACTAACACGCGGTTTATTAAAACTGCCGGAATATAACTTCTCCAATTCTGGGATGGCTAAACTAATTTTTTCTTTTTTCTCGTCGATTTCTGTTTTTTGCTTCTCTAAAACACTCTTAATCTTATCGGGATTTTCCGGGCAATAATAGATGCGTTTTTTATCGACAGTCTTAAAAATCAATCCGAATTTAAGCAGGTTGTCTAAATAACTATAAATTGTAGTTCTTTTTATGGCTGATTTACGCGAAATATCGGTAATTGTGCTTTTTCCTAAAGTTAAGATGGCCAAGTAAACGGCGATATCTTTATCGTCTAGTCCTAATATTTTTAGTTTTTGAGTTAAGTTTTCCATAGTTTAATTATATATCATATTTTATAAAGTGTCAAGTATTTAAGTCACATTTTATTATTATTTTAATAAAAAGTATTTAATTTTAGCCATTTTATTTTTAACTTAATTTAATTATGATGATATATATTGACATTTAATTATATATATGTTATAATTATGATATAAATTAGTGGTGGTCACTATTTTATTTGTACTTTACAGTTTATCTTCAAAAAAGGAGAATAGAGATGATCATTTTTCTAAAAGTATTTTTAATCTTTGGTGTGATTGTGGTGGTGATTAGTGCAATCGTGTTGGGGATTAAAATAAGTGAAAATGATGAATCTGAGCATCGTCGAGAAGAAGAGGCTGAGCATCGTCGAAATATCCAGTTATTTTAGTGCACAAAAACAACAAAGGAGAATGGCTATGGGTATCGCTATCACGTTTTCGTTTATGCTTTTAATCCTAGTGGCAGTCGTATCTACTTGGGCGGCTAAAATTACGATTAAGAATCTGCCAATGAAACAATTGGAAGGTAAAGAACTAGGACGGCCACTAGGAAGTCCAGTTAAGCATCGGCATTTCTATGCCGAGATTCAAAACTATGTTGGTGGCTATCTTCAGGTCACTATAAGAGGCGATTCCTCTATTATAGAGGAGATAGGAGAAATTAAGTCCATCCAAATTATCACCAATAATGGTAAGGATGAACTAATAATTCAATGCACTTGGACTCTTGAGAGAGATTTTAGTATGGATAGCCAGTGGAGACCAATACCATACTCCTCAAGCTACAGTTATGATTGTTTTAATGTTTTGCATGATGCACATATTTACAATCTAGAAACATCGGCTATTCACAATTTTGGTAGTGGATGTAGTTTGATAATACCTGGAGGTAGTCGTTTGTTTATGCTTATCCCAGCTAACGATAAAGAGGTTGGGCACCAGATTAGTTGGGAAAAGTTTAAGCAACTCAAACAACTTGGTTAATATAATTAACCCCGAAACACTAGCCATGTTTTGGGGTATTTTTTTTGTAAAAAAATTATTGGCTATTAAAAAATCATGGCGTCTTGAATTATTGACATAAAAATTAATATGTTATAAAGTAAATGATCAACTATATATAGTATGAATGAAATAGAGTTAAAAATAAAAAATTCCCATAATATTTTAATTATTAGCCATAGAAGGCCCGATAGCGATGCTCTTGGATCATCTTTGGCGATATTTTTTTATTTAAAAAGTCTGGGCAAGAATCCAACTCTTTTTAATATCGGCCCAATACCGGCTTATTTTGATTTTCTGCCTAGTATCAGCGATGTTTGCAGTGATGAAAAAATTTTAGATCATAAATTTGATTTGGTGATTGCCTTAGATTTGGCCAGTATGGATCACTCTGGTATAGATGATAAATTGTTCAAAGATAATTATGTGATTAATATTGATCATCATATTAGCAATAATCTTTTTGGCGATATTAATTTGATTGATGATCGGGCTAGCTCTACTTGTGAAATAGTTTATAAATTTTTAATTGAAGTAAAATCCGAAATTACCAAAAATATTGCCACCTGTCTTTTGTGTGGCATTTTAGGGGATACTGGCAGTTTTTCTAATTCTGCTACTAATGCCAACTCCATAATTATAGCGTCACAACTAATTGGCAGGGGAGCCAAAATACATAAAATAGACGATCAAGTTAATAAAAATAAATCCATCAACGGTCTGCGTCTTTGGGGCAAGGTTTTATCACGCATTAGAAGTGATGATAATAGTGAAATCGCCTACACTTATATTAAAGAAGAAGAATATAGGGAGCATCAAATAGAGGAGGAGGAATTAGACGGCCTAACTAATTTTTTGAATGTTATTTATGATACAAAATTTGTAGCCTTATTTAGAATCGGCCCTAATTTTACCAGAGTGGGACTAAGGACAATCAGAAATGACATTGATTTATCGGCTATTGCCAAAGTTAACGGAGGTGGTGGCCATAAAAAAGCGGCTGGGTTTACTTTGCCTCATACTTTGGATGAGAAAAGTTGCGATTTCATCAGCTACTTGAAAAATGATATTGTTTAGGGTACTCTATAAGTATATTAATTTAATGGGTTTTAAAATTTAAAATTAAATTATTGAAAATTGTTTTAAAATTATAAATTAAAAATTAGAAATTATATTATATTATGCATTTAATACCCACAGTCCTAGAGAAAACCAATTATGGCGAACGCGCCTATGATATTTATTCGCGCCTATTAAAGGATCGCATTATCTTTTTAGGTTCGGCCATTGACGATGCGGTAGCTAATACTGTTATTGCCCAACTCTTATTTTTAGATAGCGAGAACAATGGTCAGGATATTAAATTATATATCAATTCTCCTGGTGGATCAGTTTCTGCTGGCTTGGCTATCTATGACACTATGCAATATGTTAAGCCCAATGTTTCCACTATTTGTGTGGGCATGGCTTCTTCTATGGCGGCAGTAATTCTAGCTGGCGGTGAGGCGGGCAAGCGCTTGGCACTGCCTAATGCCGAAATGATGATTCATCAAGTGATGGGTGGCATGGAAGGGCAAGCGGCCGATATAAAAATACATGCCGAGCACATTTTGAAGGTTAAAGAAAAATTAGATAAAATTTTGGTGAAGCATACTAAAAAAACTTTATCTCAAATAGAGAAAGACACTGATCGTGATAAATATATGTCAGCTAGTGATGCGATGGAATACGGCATTATAGATAAGATTATAAAATAGATTGAATAAAAAAAGCTCTGATTGATTATCAGAGCTTTTGTTATTTGGGCAATCCGTTTATTGCCAGGTTTTTATTTTTATATCTTGGATCATCTGTGACTTCCTTATCGATAAAATCAATGATCCAATTTGGAATTTCAAAAGCTTCTGCTTCTTCCAGATTAGGGAATTCGCATTCCATAATAAATAATCCATCCAGGGATCTTAGGTAGGCATGAAATTCCAAGTATAAATTGTTTAAGGGTATTTTAAAAAGCGCCTTAGAAATTATTTTTTGTCTGATAGTTTCCATTAATAATTCATAAGTCCATTGAGGAATTTCTTGTTCCCATTCCTGTCTGGCAATACTACCCTCGCTTTTTATAGTGATAAAATATTTAACTCCTAATTTTTTAGAAGTCATTTTTCTAATTCTTATTTCACCATCTTCGATTGCAATATAGCCCTGTTCAATGATTATAATTTCTTCTATTTCTGGAAAATTTGGCTGATTATTGAGAAGCCACTTTCTTTCTATTTCCATAACATAGTCTCCTTGGGTTGTTGTAAGGTGCTAAATTAGCTCCATCCTATTATTTTAAATCTATTCTGTCAATTTTGAGCCAAATTGACTAAAATTACCCAATATGCTAAAATGAAGACACATTAAATAAATAACAAAAAGTAGGAATTTGGTCGCTTTAATACTCTGAATCTGCTGAAATTTAGTGAAATATGAATTACAATTTAAAAAATTTTTCACTCTTGATATACAAATATCAAATCAATACTAGAGTTTCAAAAACCTTAAAATAAAAAATATTTAAGGTAATTTTTGCGTGCCAATTCCTCTTTATAAAGAGGAATAAATAAAATGACTAATTTACTGGTTTACGCTGGTTTAGTTGTTAGTTTAATATTCGGATTTGCTTTCGGATATTTTACTCGCAAGCAATGGGCTAAAAACCGCAAAGGAACTATCGAAGAAAAAATAGAGAAGCTAGTTAACGATGCTAAGGCCAAACAAAAAGAAATATTACTTAAAGGCCAAGAAAAATCCATTCAAATTTTAGATGAGGCCAAGAAGGAAGCTAGAGGTGAACGGCAAGAATTAGAGATGGCTAAAAAAAGATTGGAAAAACGTGAATCTCTTTTCGATCAAAAGTTAATGGATTTGGAAAACAAAAAACAGGAATTGTCTGATAAGGCTGATAAAGTAAACCAAATCAAAGAAGATATTATTAAAGTAAAAGAAGAACAATTTGCCAAGTTAGAAAGAATTGCTTCTTTAACTAAAGCCGAGGCGGAAAAGATATTAATGGATAATACCGAAAAATCCATTGCCAGCAATTTAGTTCATCGGATCAATAAATTAGAAAATGAGGCTTCTGATGAATTGGAAAGAAGATCAAAACAAATTCTTTCTACGGTTATTGAAAGATGCGCTTCTTCCCATGCTCAAGAGAGCACTTCATCTATGGTTGATTTGCCCAATGATGAAATGAAAGGCAGAATCATTGGACGCGAAGGCAGAAATATCAGAACCATCGAGCAATTAACCGGAGTAGAAATAATTATCGATGATACACCCAATGCTATTACCTTATCATCTTTTAGCCCGATCAGACGGCAGGTGGCGAAAAAGACCTTGGAAAAATTAATTTTTGACGGACGCATCCACCCAGCTAGAATTGAAGAAACAATTAAGGAAGCCAAACAAGAAATCGCTCTTGATATTAAAAAAGCCGGCGAAAACGCCGTTTATGAATTGGGCATTACCGGTTTTGATCCTAAATTAGTACAGATTTTGGGCCGATTAAAATACCGAACAAGTTATGGCCATAATATTTTGAATCATTCTATAGAGGTGGCCAATCTCTCGGCATTACTAGCTAAAGAATTAGGTGCTGATGTTTCCATAGCTAAAAAAGGAGGCTTGCTTCATGATATTGGTAAAGCAGTAGATCACGAAGTTCAAGGAACTCATCCGGAAATCGGACGCGATATTTGCCGTAAGTTTGGCATTAGCGAAGAAATCATCAAGCCAGTTTACGAACATCATAATGATAAGCCATCCAGCTTAGAAGCGGTGATTGTTAAAGTGGCAGATGCTATTTCTGGTGCTAGGCCGGGTGCTAGAAAAGACAGTTATGAAAATTATTTGCAAAGACTAGAGGAACTAGAAAATATTGCTAAAAGTTTTAGTGGTATAGAAAAAGTTTATGCTATTCAGGCTGGTAGAGAAGTTAGGGTTTTTGTTTCTCCTGATGAAATCGATGATTTGGGATCGATCAAACTGGCTAAAGAGATTGCCGAAAAAATAGAAGAAGAGCTTAAGTATCCAGGCGAAATAAAAGTTAATGTTATAAGAGAGAAGAGAGTAGTGGAATACGCTAGGTAATTAATTTAATTATATAATGATAAAAATTATTTTTTTGGCGGATATTGTGGGCAAGGTAGGGCGTCGCGCTCTAACCCAATATTTGCCTAAATTAAAAAATAAATATAAACCAGATTTAGTGATTGCTAATGCCGAAAACATAGCCCATGGCATTGGCTTCACTCAAAAAACTTTAAATGAGGCAGTGGAGGCGGGGGTAGATTTTTTTACTTCTGGCAATCATGCTTGGGGTAAGGCCGGCAGTGATGAAATCTTAAATAAAAAACCACCCTTGATTATAAGACCCGTAAACTATAAAGGTAAGAAATCGGGCGTAGGTTACCAGGAGATAGAAATTGGCTCAAATAAGCTAATTGTGGTAAACTTACTGGGTAGAGTTTTTATTCCAGACAAGCTTAATTCACCTTTTAAGGCCTTAGAAAAGATCATTAAAAAGCATAAAAATCATATCATATTGGTTGATTTTCATGCTGAAGCGACCAGCGAAAAAAACGCTTTAGTTCAGTATTTTGACGGTAAGGTTTCAGCAGTTTTAGGAACACACACTCATGTGCCAACCTGTGATCATAAAATATTATTTTCTGGCACTGGTTATGTAACTGATGCTGGCATGATTGGCTATTACGATTCAATCATCGGATCTAATAAAGGACAAATTTTTAATCTTTTTTTAGAAAAAGGACAGAGTTCTAAAAAACATGATCTGCCCGATCACGGAGATTGTCAGTTTAATGCCATTTATTTAGAAATCGATCCTAAAACCAGAAAAACTATTAAAATAAAAAGATTAGATAAAATAATTAAAGTTAAGTAATAATATAAAAAGTATGAGTTTGAGAGAAACTTTCACCGGACTATTTGGGGGAAAAGGTGAGGAAGAACCAAAAGTAGAACCTTCAGAAGTTGATGTTAATGAAACTCTAAAAGAAGATGCTTCAACTGAAGAATCTTCTGGAGAAACTACAACTGAAGAGACTCCATCCACCGAGGAAAAAGCAGAGTAAATTTACAAATAACTAACTAATCAAGAAAGGGGGTGGCAAATGAATAAAATAGAACTAGCCGAAAAAATATCAGAAAAAGTTGGCTTACCTAAAGCTCAAATAGAACATATTCTAGATACTTTTGTTGATATTACAATCAATACTTTAAAACAAGGCGGGGAAATTACTTTAACCGGTTTTGGTGCTTTTTCAGCTCGCAAAAGAAAAGGACGAGAGGGAATCAACCCTAGAAATCCTAGTGAGAAAATAACCATTCCGTCTGTAGTGGTAGCTAAATTCAAAGCAGGTAAGAATCTTAAAGAGGCTCTGAAAGCTCCTCATAGCGAAGTGAAAGCGGAACCAGAACCAGTTTCATCGCCAACTGTAGAGGCAGAGAGTGGTGAAAAAACCGAATAATCATTTAATCTAAGGCTGTCCTAATTGGGACAGTTTTTAGATTGACTTATTGGTGTAAAAATTATATTCTAAGGATTGAAGTTCTTTATCAACCAAAGAGGATGGGATATGTCTTTGAAAACTGCTTCGATAAAATCAGCTAAAAATATAAGAAACTGTTTTCGTATTTCGGTCATGAGTCGGCATACTTTAAGTGATGGCAAAACATCAGATCCGGAAATCACTGATGACTTGTTTGATGATCATATACCCCAATTAGGACCACCACCTAAATTAGTGGGTGGATATTATCGAGGTGAGGTATTATGGCCAGAGTTTGCCAGAAGGTATTTAGAATATTTGAGCAGTGATCAAGCCAGTGGTTTAGTTGACGAGTTGATTGAACTTTCTAAAAAAACAGATGTGGTCTTGTTATGTATTGAAGATACACCGGAGTTTTGCCATCGCCGGCTTTTAGCTCAAGAGTGCCAAAGAAGGGATCCGACTTTGGAGGTAATAATAAATTAAACCAGTTTATGAAAACTGGTTTTTTGATTAAAACACTTGTTTAGACTTGATTTTTTGCTGTTTTTATGATAAAATAAAAATTGCAATAAGATTAAATTGAAATTATGCACCCTTAGCTCAATTGGATAGAGCGTCTGGCTTCGGACCAGAAGGTTGTAGGTTCGAGTCCTACAGGGTGCACTATTTAATCTATGCGCTCATAGCTCAGTTGGTAGAGCAGCTCGCTCTTAACGAGACGGTCCCAGGTTCGAGTCCTGGTGGGCGCACCAGACAGTAGAGACGGGTAATTTTTCGCCCGTTTTTGCTTGTTTTGTAGATGTTAAATACAAAATCCTTTTCAATAAAAAAGACCTTAATAGTAATGAGTTTTCGTCTGTATCCTTGAGGCACAGTAGAAGGAAAAAAATATTAGCACCAATATAAACAAAAAAACACC
>CAYIBK010000014.1:0-11079 GCA_964361645.1 uncultured Gammaproteobacteria bacterium | reverse complement strand
AAGGGCAGTATAAGTTAGATAGGTGGATACCCCACTCTGAAGAGTGGAGTCGGATTTATTTAGCCAACGAATTAATAATAGTTACTGGTAATTCGTTTGACTGAACGCCCGTATGCAAAGAGACTAAATAGTCGCCAGAGGGTGTATTTTGGTATGACGCGGTTTGCGAATCCCAAACTACAGTAGGAAAGGTAAAAATTACTTGTTGTGTATCATCTATATTAATCAGACTAATCTGCCCATTATAACTAAAACGACGATCCACTGAAGATATAATGTAATATGGATCAGACTGACTAGGAATATTTGTCCCAGATAAAGTCAGGGTCTCACCCGATCTAATTGAAGTTGGTGACAGGGAAAATAACACTGGGGGTGGTATAACCTGAACAGTTATGGGCAAAATCTTAGTTGCTTGATTAAAGTTATTTTTAACACCAAGATTAAACGAGTAAGAACCGGGGATAACATTAGCAGGTGGAGTAATCAGAAAGGACATATATCCTTGGAGAGTTGGCAAGAGCGATATTGAAACTGGGTCAATTGTTATTGACCAATTGGTTGGCAAATTAGTAGCCAAGCCAGAAAAAGAAGCTTCTCCGCAAATTTCACTATCAAGATTGGTGACTGGAAGATAGAGTCCTTGTTGTGAAACACCAACATTTATCACGAAATTAGTCTGAATAGAGCCTGTTAATTGTGGTGCTCTCTGAACGCAAATTGGTGAGGTAAAATTAATTTTAAATTTAATTAAATTATCAGTCAATTTAGTGATCGGACCAAGAGTAACACCAGAATCAGGGTCGAAAAAAACCTGACTCTCAGAAAGAACATTAGTCTTATTATTATCAGGCGGAAACATATCTAATAATTGAGTGACGTATATGGAGTCACCATTAAGTGCTTTAAATTTATTTACTAAGATTCCCAACTGATTTTGCTCAAGGCCGGCGCCAGAAGTAGCAGCTAGTTTAGAATCAAAGCCAATCCCCCGACGATTTTCTAGAGCTAAAAAAGGTAGTGTTTGGCCAGAAATATACACCTTAGCCAAACGGGCACCGGTGGCAGTTTCTAGGGGATAAAGAGTGTAAGTACCTGATTGAGTAATGTTTATTATTTCTGCTGGCAATAACCACCCTAATTTCTCCTTATAAAAAGCGTTAAAATGAGTGGACCAAGAGCCAGAACCAATCACATCAAATCTATTGGCAGATTCATAATGATTACAATCACCGCGGAGAATATTGCCATCATTACAATTCCAACCATTAGCGTGTGGTAACCCAAGAGCGTGACCCATCTCATGGGCTGACACAAAATTAAAATCACTCCAAGGAAATGGATGTATAGTTTGTGAACTATTATAACTCACAACACTTACAGATAGTCGGTAAACTGCATCGCCAATAACATGACTTCCTCGGCCGATTGTACTCCATGAACCACCGCGCAAACGAACAATCAATAATCGTTTATAAAGATCCAGAGGTAAATTATTGGCTTTAATAATGGTCCCAATTTCACTATCTTGACCATCTATTGTTATGTCTTGAGTCATTCCATCGGGAAGAGCGCAATTCCTCGGTACGGTATACCAACCATAGACATCCCCGGTAAACTTGACTCGGCCGTAAGATTGCTCTTGGTAAAACTTGGCAAATTGCCCGGTGCCAAACAATTCATTTTTGATGGTATCGGGGGAGGGTAATTTGGCGGTGGTGCCAGAATCAAGACATTTTACTAAAAGCACCATCGTTTTTTGATTACCAACGGACTCTAGTTGGCCAATACTTGCTACGGTAAAATTGGCTTTGTTGTCGGTATCAACCACCACTAAATCACTAGAGGAGTAGCCGGTAACTGAAATTACACTCCCCGAAATAAGCGGTAAGTCAGTAGTTAATTTTAATTTCCGCTGAGATTTGCTACCATCAGCTTTTGTTTCCAATAGATAATAGTCAAACCTTGCTTTCTCGGGATGGTCAAAATCATCAATATGAATAGTGGTCAGTTCGCCACTCACAGTCACTTTTTTCTCCACTAACGGCTGAAGGACGGAAGGCAAACTACTAATGACCGTGGCACTCAAAACATTTTTAATAAAGCGACGGGGGTTATCATTAGCCCATTGCTTCATAATTTGCTGCCGAAGGATTAACTTAACTCCTAATTTACTTTGCAAACTAGTTTTTAAGGCAATTGATTTTTCAGCGGTATAAGCTTGAGCGAGAGTGGTAATCTCTTGATTAAGGGTTTGATTGTGTGTTTGGCCAGTTGGTATATTTATAACAAGACTATTGTTCATTGTTAGTAGATTAGACGCCATATAAGTAAAACCTATCGCGCCTATAACAACTACCATTGCCATCATTACTTTGCTGGTAATTTTAGTTCCAGTGATTGTCTGGTATTTATTCATAATGGTTTGGTATTTATTCATCAAGTTATAATCTTTATTTTAGATTAAAAAGATTTCATTATATATATAATATCATATTTAAATTAAAAAAACACCAGGCAAGAATCCGGTGTCTTTTGTCTTTTTTATTATATAAATTTATAATAATCTACTTTTAACTTTATCTATTGATAAATTTTCTTCCATAGTTTCCTGAGTAATCTCTCTTTTTTTATAAAGTTTATTTAAAGCTGAATCCATAGTAATCATACCTTCTTTACCTCCTGTTTGTATGGCGGTATTTATTTGAGCGACTTTATTTTCTCTAATCAGGTTAGCAATTGCTGGGGTATTGATCAGTACTTCTCTAGCCGCCACCCGCCCATCGTCTATTCTAGGTAGTAATCTTTGAGCAATAATACCCTTGAGAGTGATAGAGATTTGCATTCTAACCTGATTTTGTTGGTGAGGAGGAAAAATATCTATTATACGATCAATAGTTTGAGCGGCGCTATAAGTGTGCAGAGTGGCAAAAACCAAATGTCCGGTTTCAGCTAAAGTGATGGTGGCGGCAATAGTTTCTAAATTTCTCATTTCTCCTACCATAATAACATTAGGATCTTGGCGCAGGACATGAATCAAACCATCTTCAAAAGTTAACATATCAGAGCCTAACTGTCTTTGTCTGATAATACTTTTAATTGGTTTAAAAACAAATTCTATCGGATCTTCTAAAGTGATAATATTTGTTCTTCTATTCTGGTTGATATAATTTATCATAGCAGCCAGTGAAGTTGATTTGCCACAACCAGTTGGACCAGTCACCAAAATTAAGCCTCTATTATAACTGCATAAGTCATACATAATTTCTGGCATCTCTATATCTTCCATTGTCGGTATCTCCTGCGGTATGGTTCTAGCAGCTAAGCTGATATTATTTTTTTCCCAATGAAAATTTATCCTAAATCTGGTGCCATCTGATATTTCATAGGCTAAATCCAATTCTTTTAGTTTAGAAAATTTTTCAAATTTTTCTTCACCAAGTGATTTTCTAACCAACAATTCTATTTCGTTGGATTTTAGAACTTTTTTATCTAATTCTGTTAGCAGGCCGTTAACCCTAACAAAAGCCGGCAAGTCAGAAATTAAGTGAAGGTCAGAAGCTTGCATTTGAGCAGCTTGCTGGAGAAAAGAATCAAGGCTTATCATAGTTTTATTTTTTTTAATTATCTCTAATTCCAATTTTTATTTTTTAAAGCTTTTTTAGCCGCCTCAGTCTGAGCTTCTTGCTTGCTGGTTCCCGCTCCGGTAGCAATTAGTTCTTTTTCTAAATAAACTCCTATTTTGAACACCTTGGCATGATCTGGTCCGGATGATTCCAAAACTTTATAAATCGGTGTGACACCTATTTTTTCTTGGGCTTTTTCTTGAAAACTGCTTTTAGCGTCAATGTATAATTTTTGAGCTATAATTTCCTTTAGTCCGCTTAAAATATTTTCAGCGATAAATTTTTTGGCTATTTTTAATCCCTGGTCTAAGTAGATAGCGCCGATAATCGCTTCTATAGCATTAGCTAAAATATATTGTCTGGCTTTAGAATTTTTGTCTTTACTCTCGCCTTTACTCATCATTAAAAATTCGTCAATGCCCAGATTTTTAGAAACTTCAGCTAAATTACTACCATTAACCAAACTGGCTCGCCAATTTGTGAGATCTCCCTCTGGATTAGGAAAATTATTGTATAAGTATTCTGTAACCACCAATTCTAAAACAGCATCTCCTAAAAATTCCAATCTTTCATTGTGATCAAGTTTAAATTCAGGATGTTCATTGATGTATGATCTATGGACTATGGCCTGGGTTAAAACTTCCTGGTCTTTAAACTTAACTCCAATGCTTTGTTCTAATTTTGATATGTTTTTCATTTATATTTATGTTTGCGCGTTATCTATTTCTGCCTTAGACTCATCTTTTACCTCTTTTTTATCAGCCGATTCTTTTTCTATATTTTTCTTATCAACTTCCTTTTCTCCCATATCCTTATAGATAGCTCCTAAAACTCCATTGACAAATTTTCCTGACGATTCGCCACCGAAGGTTTTGGCCAGTTCTATAGCTTCGTTTATAGCTACTTTAGCCGGTATGGAATCATCAAATCTAAGTTCAAAAGTGCCCAAGCGTAAAACATTTCTATCCACAATAGTGATTTGATCTAGGGGCCATTCGGGAGCGAATTTAACTATTAGTTTATCTATTTCCTCTCTATGTTTTATCACTCCGCCAACTAAATGACTAATAAATTTGCCATCATCAAACTCCGGGGCGAAAGATTCTCTAACCTCGGTAGTGATGTCGCTAATATTTTTTTCTTGATCATTAAAGTCCCACTGATAAAGTGTTTGAACAGCTATAGTTCTGGCTAGGTGTCTATTAGACATAGATATTTAATGGGATTAAAATCTAAAATTGGCGCGATTACTTCTTTTTATTTTCTTTCTTTTCTTCTTTGGTTTTAGCCGTCTCTTTTCTCTCTTGAGCCTTTTGTTTTGAGGTCTTCTTTTTAGTTTTTAAAGAAATAACTTGTTTGCCCTTATAGGTTCCGCAGAATTCGCAAACTCTATGTGGCAAGGTTGGTTTACCGCATTTTTGGCATTTAATTAAATTAGTTTTTTTTAGAGCAAAATGGGAAGCTCTTCTTAATCTAGACGATTTCGTCCTTCTCTGTGTGGGTACACTCATAAATCGGTAAAATTATTATTTATCGGTTAAATTTAATTTAACAGATTTTTATGTTTTTAGCAAGTTAAAAGATGACTATTTAAAACTAGCTATTTCCTGTGCCCAGTTACTTTTTAAGTGATTTTAAAAATGATTTTAATTTTTCCGGCAAGGGACTGGAAAATTCATATAACTGGCCATCTGGGCCAGCGAAAGATAAATAATGGGCGTGCAGAAATATACGGCTTAAATCTTTTTTAGTTTTTAATTTCTTATGAAAATACAGCTTATCGCCCACAATAGGATGGCCGTAAGCTTTAAAGTGCACTCTAATTTGATGAGTTCGGCCGGTTAAAATTTTTATTTCCAGCAAGGTATAATTTTTAAAACGCTCCATAACATCAAATTCGGTAATAGCTTGTTTGTCTTTGTCGTTTATCTCGTCTGATTTTGTAGGACGAGCGGCAAAAATTCCTTCCTTGGCTTTTGATCTGCCAATGGAAAAATTAATCTCATCAGTATCTTTGCTTACTTCACCATGAACTAGAGCAGTATATCTTTTATCTATAATACGCAGTTTAAATTGTTGTTTGAAAAATTCAAAAGATTTTTGGTTTAGGGGTATAATCATTAAGCCAGAAACATCTTTGTCTAATCTATGGACTATGCCAGGTCGAAGCGGGTCTTCGCCGACACTTTTTATTTTAGGATATTTGGTTATTAACCAATCAACTAAAGTGTTAGTTTCATTTTTATCTGTCGGATGAACTAGTAGGCCGACTGGTTTTTCAATAACCAAGAAATCATCAGTTTCAGATACAACTTTAATTTCTTTGAATAAATTTTTTGTAACCGGCAACTCATTATCGATAACTGGTAATTTTGAATTTTGAGCTATGGTTTGGAGTTTTGAGTTTTGAGTTTTGAGTTTTATCTCATCACCATCTTTTAAAAACTTATGAACACTTACTGTTTGATCATTAATCGTGATATCTCCATTTTTGATCATTTTTTGAATTTGTGATCTGGAATAATCAGGCATTTGCTCATTTAAAAACTTGTCCAGTCTTTGGCCTTGACTTTCTTTTTTAATTGTGATATTGTTTTCCATAGTTCTTTTGGTAAAGAGGAGATTGAGATGGTACATGACAACCTAGTCGTTGGCTTATTTTATTGGTTAAGGGTTTATGATTCTAGTTTGGTTTGTAGAAATGTGGTGGCTAAAATTATAGTTATAGACAGTTCCAGACCAATTTTGAATTGCTGGGTCAAAGTCTTGGATCCAGCCACAGGAGAATTATATGAGATTAAGTCTTGTTCTGGTCATGATTTTAGCAGTGAAATCAATATTACAGAAGCTAGAGAAATAGTAGAAAACTTAAGTCGGAAATTAAATAATTTTACAGAGCAGTAGAAATACCGCTCTTTTTTATCCCCACACCTTATTATAGTTTCCCCATACCCTCCTACGAGATATTACTTTAGTAGGAAGGTGTGGGGATTTATTTTTGCGAGTGCAGCAATCTTTTTCTCTCCTCTTCATAGAAAGCGGTATCTGGATGCAACTTAGCTAATTTATCATCTTTCATTTTATTTAATTCATTAATCCTTTTGATTAAATGTTCTTTGGTATTTTTTTGAGGATCTTCTAAAACTTCTCCTAGTAAAGCATTTAAAATCAAGCCAATTTTTGGCCCAGGGGTGATTTTAAGTTCCTCAATCACATCATGGCCGGTAATTTTTAGCATTTTAGGGGCAATTGGATCCAATTGCACTTCTTTAAATCTTCTTTCTAACTGGATCAGTTTCCAAGGCTTGGCTTTTGGCCGTCCCATGCCCAAGCGATCGCAAATTCTTAAATTAATAAAGTCATCAACATTCTCTTTACCAATTCTATTTAATAATCTTCTCACGCCAGCATCGGTAACGATATCTAGAGCGTAGTAGAACATATGATAGCGCACCAGATGGACTACTGCTTTAATGATATTATTTGAATAGTTTAATCTTTTTAGAATCTGCTTGGTTATTTTGGCGCCCTCTTGATCGTGATTATAGAAAGTGGCCTCACCATCTTTTATTTCTTTAGTTATTGGTTTGCCAACATCATGAAATAATGCTCCCAGTCTGATTTCTAATTTATATTGATTTTTGGCTGCTACCCCCAGAGCTCTAACGCTGTGATCAAAAACCTCATAGATATGAGCTTTATTTTGGCTGACACCCACGCCGGCTTCTAGCTCTGGTATCAAAACTTTCAAAAGTTCGATTTCTTGCATTAATCTGATACCCGGCTCAGCATTATCCGACATAATAATTTTGGTGAACTCCTCATTAATTCTCTCACTAGTTATTTCCAAAATATTTTTAGCTTTCTTTTTAATAACAGCTAGTGTAGTTTTGTCTATATTGAAATCCAATTGGCAGGAGAATCTAATGGCTCGTAGCATTCTAGTATAATCTTCTTGAAATCTGGTTTCCGGATTGCCAATGGCTTTAATGTTTTTATTTTTTATATCTTTTAAACCTTCAAATTCATCAATCAATTTTTGATTTTTCAAATCCCAAGCCAAGGCATTAATGGTAAAATCACGACGGGATAAATCCTCCTCTATTTTTAAATCCTTATTGCTTTGAACCGCAAAGTCTTTATAGCCGCCACTCATGCCAGCATGCTCGGTGCGAGGCAAGGCGATATCAAAAGGCTCAAATGTCATCCCAGACTTTATTTGGGCTCCAGTTTTAGGTGTAAACTTAAAAACGCCAAAACTTTTTCCCACCAGATTGACCTGGCCGTTTTGAGCTAAAAATTTTTCTAATTTTTCAGCTTCAACTCCCGCTACTACAAAATCGAAATCCCTAGTTAATCTTTCTAAAACTATATCTCTAACGGCTCCGCCCACCAGGTATAATTCTGCTTGGGGGAATTGCTGGAGTAATTTACTAGTAAAAGAAAAATCAGCCTGTTTAAAAGCAGACTTGTGCCAGATGTTTAATTTATCTTGATAGCTTGTCATTAGCTTATTTATTAAATATACTACTAGAGTAGCATATTTAGCTATTTATATTGATATTTTAGCTTATTTATGATAAAAAATCAATAAGTTGGGATATAAAGTTGTTAGCTGAAATACTCCTTTTCTTTTTTGGGCTATCGCCCAATTATTTTAAAAAATTTTCAAATTTCTTTTTCTTTAATAATAGAGGGGATATAAGGTGTTTTCTCCGATATCGCTCCGAAAACGATTTATTTATAAATTGAAAAACATAACAAAACTTATATAATACAAATAACTTTTACTTTTTATGGGAAATAATATGACAATAATTGATACAAAATACTTCAAGGAGTATAGAGAAAAACTCGGTTTTACTAACCAGAATGGAGTCAAGGCATTTTTTGCGGCAAAGGATATAATTCCAACTGTTGATTATAATTATATTGATTTATTAAACAGCAGACTTCTTGAAATAGTTGCAAAAATAAATGATCTAGTAGTAGATGATATTAAAGTGGAAGATTTAGATTTGTTTTGTAATGAAAATATAAAAACAGTTTTTGAGAAATTAAAAAATCACAACATTATTTCAAGATTAAATAATCAAGGCAGAAGACCAGAAGAGGTTTATTTTTCTTGGATGAGAGGTTTTGTAATTTCTTCTTATTTTTTGAGTGCCTTGAGCCAAGTTTTTGATGTTGATATTGAAAATATTGATTTAATTGGAGATGATGATTTAGTAAATATTGAAACTTTCAAAAGAATACCAAAAGCAGATTTACAAATCAATTTAGAAAATGGTGAAAAGGTTAGAATTGAGGTTCAATCAGGATTTCAAGGAATCAATGATATTAAACAACATAAAGTTTTGGAAGCTAAAAAAATAAAAATAGAGGAAAATATTTCATCTTTGGTAATTCACTTTGATTTATACAATGGTCAGGTTGCCTTTGTAAAAATAGATGAGGTTGATGATGACAGCGTAAATTGGATAACAAGACAACAAATGGAAGGACAAACTGTTTTTAATATAGATCAAAATTATTTTGCTTGGAAATTAACAGAAAATCCACCCAAATATACTGATTTATCTTTTTCATAAGATATAACTATGGCTAAAAAAATCAAAATTATAGATTTATTTGCAGGAGTTGGAGGTTTAAGTTATGGATTTGCCCATGATGATAATTTTGAAATTATTGCAGCAAATGAAATATTGCCGAATATGGCAAAAGCATATGAGCTGAATCACCCTCCCGTAAAAGTTTATTGCAAAGATATAAAAGATTTTGGAATTGAAGATTTAAAAAAAGATTTTGGAATCAAGAAAGGAGAAATTGATTTAATTGTTGGAGGTCCACCTTGTCAAGCATATTCAACTGTTGGAAAAAGATTGATAGATGACCCCAAGGGAAAATTGTTTCAAGAATATTATAGAATTCTTAAAGAGTTAGACCCAAAAGTATTTTTATTTGAAAATGTAAAAGGTCTTTTGTCTATGCAAGGAGGAGAATTATTAAAGACGATAATCTCGCTGTTTGAATCATTGGGATACAAAGTTGTTTATAAGGTTTTAAATTCCGCAGATTATGGAGCACCACAAGTTAGGGAAAGAGTTATAATTATAGGCACAAAATTTAACACTAAATTTAACTATCCTAAACTCACTCATTACAATCCAGAAGAAGGTCAAACACTCTTAACTCAAGAATTGAAGCCTTATTTAACCTTAGCAGAAGCTATAAGCGACCTTCCTTTTATAAAAAGTAGTGAGGAAAGTTTTGAATATGCCACTGAACCAGTAAACGGGTTTCAAAAGTTAATGAGAAAAAATACTTCTGAAAAATTAATGGATCATAATTCCCCTAACAATAATGAAAATTTAGTGAAAATTATGGAAAACCTGCCAGACGGTGGAACTCCTGAAGACTTACCAGAAGAAATGAGACCCAAAAGCGGTTTTGCAAATACTTATTGTAGATTATGGTGGAATAGACCAAGCACAACCATTACAAGAAATTTAAGTACTCCTTCTTCTTCAAGATGTATTCATCCAAAAGCACCAAGACCACTAACAACAAGAGAAGGAGCAAGAATACAATGCTTTCCTGACAATTATATTTTTTATGGTTCTAGGAGTGATAAAAATTTGCAAATTGGAAACGCAGTACCAACATTTTTATCATCTGTATTAAGAGAATCTATTAAAAAACATTTTTTAGAAAATTAATAAGGAGTTTTAGGCTTCGGCTAGCCCGAAATATTAAGTGAAATTCAGAATTCCGTCTTTGAACATAAATTTTATGAACTATAAACACACTCAAATTGGTTACCTAATACTGGTTGTTACACTGGCCGTGCTGGTGCTTTTCGTATGGGTTTATATTACAGGCTCCGCCGAGCCCCCCTCGGTTGATTCAGGCAATAATTTTGCCGTTACTGCCATAATGGCATTAATTCTGTTTATTCTTGCTTCTTTTGGGTCACTTCAAGTAAATATTGATGAAAAATATTTACGAATCAAATTTGGCTATGGTATTTATCAGAAAAAGTTTTCGCTTAATGATGTAATGTCCGCTAAAACCGTAAAGAATCGTTGGTATTATGGATGGGGAATAAGAGGATGGTTATGGCCCAAGATGTGGATTTATAATGTTTCCGGTTTTGATGCGGTTGAAATAAAACTTAAAAATGGTAAAATGTACAGGATAGGCACGGATGAATCTAAAAAATTAGAACAAACAATTCTGCATTCAATTAAGTAATGAAGAACGGCGGAATTCTAAACTCAAGCCACACTGCACTCTCGCTCCACCGTGTTTCACTCTGGTAACTTAACAAGGGATATACGGTTCGGGTTTCGGATCGCCCCTCACCCAAATTTTTATTCCACTTCGTTCCAGAAAAACTTCGTATATCCCTAACGTTGTGTGATTTGCTTTTTTATTTTAAATATGGTAAATA
>CAYIBK010000013.1:0-26845 GCA_964361645.1 uncultured Gammaproteobacteria bacterium | reverse complement strand
CCTAAGAAAAGCAAATTAGCAATCGGCCTTTTGGTTTCCCTAAGTTCGGCTCTAGCTCGTCTGACAGCGCTAGCCACTGCTTTCACTGCTTGATCTTGACCAATGACTTTTTCGTGAATTTTTTCTTCCAAATGCAATAATTTTTCTGTTTCCGTTTCACCTACCTCTGTTACCGGCACATTGGATATTTGCGAGACTATTTCCGCCACATCTTGGTCTAAAACTAAAGCATTACACCCCTTGGCCTTTTTGGCCATCACTGCGGCATTTTCTAAAATACCAATCGCCTTTTGGGGCAAATATTGATTATGAATAAATCTATCTGATAATTCCACCGCTTTTTCGATAGCCGCATATGAAAAATAAACTTGATTTTTAGCTTCAATAGAACCGGCGTGAATTTCACATATTAAAATGGCCTTATCCTTTTCCACCTCTTTAATATCAACTGGAGCAAAAATTCCTCCTAAAGAACTATTTTTTTCTATATACTGGGTATAATCTTTGAGCGAGGCGGTAGCGATAGCTAAAAAATAACGGCTGGAAAGAGCATGAGAAAACACTTCGGCCAAATCCAAACTCTGCTCTCCGCCAATAGTAATGCCTGTTAATTCTTTGATATCCTCCACCACCAAAACAATATTCTTTGATTGGATAATTTCATTTAAAACTTCTATTAATCTGGCTTGGGCCACATCAGGAGTAACGCCACCTATTAAACTAGCAATACTGAGTGAAACTAATCTTTTATCTTTTAAAATATCAGGCACATCTTCGGCCGCCATTCTTTGAGCGATGCCTTCTATAATAGTGGTTTTGCCCACACCATGTTCACCCACCAAAATTACATCTTTGCCCTGGCCGCTTTCCATTGATCTAAATATCTCATCCAACTCTTGATCACGCCCAATGCAGGGAAACAGATAGCCATATTTGGCCATAGTTGTTAAATTACGGCCGACTTGATTTAAAAAGGGAGTAGCCATGGCTGTCATGGCCCTATCTAAATCGCCCTTGGGCTTATAACGGCTGGCTTGAATCATTTTTTTATAATTAGCCCTAACCACTTCACGGTAGCCCACCCAAAAAGCCACATTTTTGACTTTATTAAAATCGGCTTTCAAATCATAAATAATATTCGCCACGGTCTGATCTTCTTGGGCTACTCCCAGAAGTAGATCCACTACACCCACTCGATGCTTGCCTGCCTGGTAAGCTTGGCGATAGGCCTCTAAAATTGATTTCTTAAGACCAAGAGAGAAAAATCTTTTTTGCCCGCCAGGCAATTTAGATAAAGACATTAATATTTTTTCTCTAACCAATTGGCTGGATATGCCTAGTCTAGTTAAAACCACTTTTATATCGCCATAACCCAAAAGAGCATAAAACAAATGAAGCGGTTCTATGTGATCATGTTTTAAATTAACCGATGCCCTATAAGCCTCTTCAATGGCTGAAATTGATTTTTGATCAAAGGCATTGGATATTTCAATTTTATTTGTCTTATTTAATTTCCAGACATCATCCCAACTACTAGGTTTGGGAACAGGTATAGCATCAGAAGCATATTTTTTGGCTTTGATTTTATCTTGCCGTTCCAACTCTAAATTAAAACGATAAAATAAATATAAACCCGCTGTTATTCCCAACCAAAAACTAAGCATGAAAATATCGGTTTCAAAAATAAAGCGCCAAGAATCAAACCAACTAATTCCTGGGATGAAAACCTGAGTAACTTTCCAACCTAGAGAAAAAATGCCCAGAGCTCCGATAACAAACAAAATAATATTAATAACTAATTGGATGGCTTTATAAATTTTATTCTGCAATATAGAAACCAGATTAATTACCCTGTCCCAATATAAAAAATAACCATCTAACCATAAACCAATTCCTTTCTGGCCACACAAAGAACAAATCCGCCCCTGTCCTTGGCAATTGGGACAGATAATATAATTTGAGGCCTGATTTTTATTCTCTTGATCCATTTTAAGAAAAATTAATTACGACTTGATAAATTTGATAGGCCACCAGTAATGGTAATAACAACCAGAACAAAAAAGCTAAAATTAAAACCAAAGTCCAAATAATTAGGACGATTGATCTAACTATGATTTGAAATATTCTGATAATAAAGCTAATAATCTGCCCCTGCCAATCTGTCTGGCCATACATGGGCCTAAATAAATTAGCCAGCCAAACGCCGACGCCCAAGCCTCTTTGAGTGACTACAACCTTTTGCCAGAAAAAAAGAAAAAATTTCTTGGCTCCTTTGGTATACCACCAAATAGGGAAATACAAAATCTCGCCGATAATTTCGACTAAAACAAATTTAAGCGATGATATGACTAAATTCCGCGACATTGTTGTTTAAATATAGGATTAAATCATACTTATTATAACATTTTTTAATATTTTAAGCCAAAAAAATATCCCTGTTTTAGGGATACGAATTTTTATTTATTTGCTGGTTATATACATCACAAAAGTCCTATGTCGGCCACTCTTCATTTCTAGGGCAATATCCACTCTAACTAATTTTTGATCAATCAGAGTTGATTTGGAAAAGGTAATGATAACCGGCTTGTTGTTAAAGGTTAGGCCTGCGAATTTTTCGGCCGATAAATTATCAGGATCAGAGGCATCCAAGATGCTAGACAGACTGGCAACAAAAAAAGTTGCTTCTGTAGCTTCTTGGGACTCTTGAGTCATTTTTAAGGAACTAAGTAGCATAGTGACTACCGCCATTATGCCAATGACTAAAATTAATAAAGATATCAATACTTCTATTAAGGTAAAGCCTTTATTTCTGGACATTTCACCCTCCTCCTGATTTCTGTTTTTTTGTATTGATAGATTTACTAATATATAATAACATAAAGAGTTAACACTTTCAAGGGTGATACTATTATAAAAGGCCAAACCATAAGGAGTAAAAAATGGCCCAGAAAACAGAGAGGAGTGGTTTGATTTATGTAGTGACAATCGGACTGGCAGATGTGGGAGTTTTCAATAATTTTCCTGATGCTTTCAAGAAGTTTTGGGCAGATATTGTGAAGCAAATCAAAGAAGGTACTTCTTGGCAGGTTTTGGAAACCATGAATTGGATTACCAGAATCAGCAATACTCAGCTGCCAATTTTATTTTACGACGCCCGTGATTTGGCCTTTAATATTGGCTTAATCACTCCAAGCGACTATCCAAAAACTCCGCCAATTGTTAACGAAGCTCCGACTATTAACAGCTGGGAAGAAATAGTGAGAGAGCGCTTTATTTCTATGTTCAGAAATTCAGCTGTGGCTGAACTCAATTGGGCCAATAGAAATTTATCAGAAATCATGGCATCGGCCAAAGAATCTGGGGCAGGCCAAGAAATGATTGACTATATTCAGCTTATAGTTGACGAAATAGATAAAACATCAACTCAATCTTCAGCTGAAATTGATAAGATTTTGGCCAAGGCATAGTAACAACAATTACATTACACCAGCAACCTCCGGGTTGCTGATTTTTTTATTTAAAAAAACAGAGATAATATCTCTGTTTAAGTTAGATGCCAAACCATTTAGTTATGGTAGCACATAATTCAGGCCGATGTTTTTCTATCGTAATAGTAATTTCATTAATGTCATCAATATTAGAAATATCTACATCTAAAAAAGCCTGCATAGCATCGTCGTCGGTAAAATTATCAGTATCAATTATGACCAATTTAGCCTTTTCTAGTAGAGTTAATTCCGTGCTCATAGGTATTCTCCTGTGTTTGGTTGAAAGAACTCTAAATATTCCTTTATAGATTCTATAAAATAAAAAGCTATTAGTCAATAGGGTTAAATTTATTATTTGATAAATCCACCAGCCTGAAGTTCCCAGAGCTTTTTATATAAACCATCTAGTTTTTTAATTAATTGATCATGGCTACCTTCCTCTGAAACCAGACCCTTGCTAACAACCACGATTCTATCCATTTTTCGAATGGTTGAAAGACGATGAGCGATAACTACCACGGTTTTATTTTTCATCAAATTATCTAAAGCATCTTGGATTAATTTTTCTGATTTGGAATCCAAGCTGGAAGTTGCTTCATCTAAGATAAGAATGGGCGCATTACGCAGTATTGCCCGAGCAATAGCAATGCGCTGCCTTTCTCCGCCGGAAAGCTTGATGCCTCTTTCACCCACATAAGTCTTATAACCATCCGAGGTTTCTTCAATAAATTGATGGCAATTGGCCGCCTGGGAGGCCGAATAAACTTCTTGGTCGGTGGCGTCTGGCTTGCCATAACGAATGTTTTCCATCAGAGTGCGGTGGAATAAAATAGGATCCTGGGGCACTAAAGAAATATTTTGCCACAAACTTTCTTGAGTAACTCTGGTGATGACTTGATTATCAATTAAAATTTTTCCACCATCCAAGTTATACATTCTTAAAATTAATTTAACGATAGTAGTTTTACCAGCTCCAGATGGCCCGATAATAGCTAAACGCTCGCCAGAATTAATTGTTAAATTGAATTTATTAAAAATAGACCTGGTTTGATTATAATTAAAAATAACATCTTTAAATTCTATTTCACCTTTAGTCACAACTAATTTTTTAGCGGTTTTTATATCTTTAACTTCATGTTCGATGTTTAAAATTTCTGTCATTTCTTCGGCATCAGCCAGATTAGCATATATTCTTCTAATAACATTGCCAAAATCCCATAATCTCATAAAAATATTCAAGAGATAGGCTTGAATTAAAACAAAATCACCGACAGTCAAGATATTTTTAGACCATAATTTTATAGCAATGTAAAAAATAGTTATTTCTAAAATTGTCATTAGTAGCCCTTGGATAGAATCAAAAATATTGCTGAATCTCCAAGAAAGGCCTCGAATGGATTTTAATTTATCTGCCGCCTGGCTATAATTATCAATTTCTCTACTGTAGCCATTAAACAGTTTAACATTGGCATTGTTGGTGATAGTATCGGATAAAAGGCCGGTAATAGCTGTTTCGGCCTCGCTACGCTCAATATCATATTTAAGTTTGAAAATTATGAACAACCAATTAACCGCCATAAAAATAAAAACCCAGATTAGAATTCCTAATCCCAGCCATAAGTTGAGCCTGGAGAGAACAAAAAAGATAGCCGAAATATTTACCACTAGCGGTATAAGTTGCCAAATGGTTTCATCAACAATGGCTTCAAAAGCGTTGGTAAACCACTTAATTTTCTTCACCAGAGAACCGCCGAAATTATTATTAAAATAAGAAAAGGAATGCTTATGCAAATAAGCAAAGCACATTATAGATAAATCCTTGATCACCCGAAGTTGAAAATAAGGATTCATAAAACTAACAAAACGCCAAAAAACCCAACCTATTAATTCCAGGCTGGCAATAATAATTAAAATATGAATGAGACTGGGCACAACCAAGTCTTTTTCTTGACTAGAAGTTAATAAATTAAAAAGTTGCTTGAAATACAAAGGTGTAATAATTCCTAAAGTACTTAATTTCCAACATCTATTGCAACACTTATGATATTATCATGATATCATAATTAAGTTATAGGTGTATGAAAAAGAGTGAACTGTCATTGGAAGAAAGAGAAGAAATTAGCAGAATGTTAGCGGTTGGATTAAGCTTTGGCAAAATTGGAAAGCAGCTACATAGAGACAAGAGCTGTATTAGTCGGGAAGTTAATCGAGGCGGCATGGGTCGTAGCAGATATCGGGCTCTTCGTGCTCATCACCAGGCCAAAAGAAACAAACGTAAACAAGGCAGGAAAAGAAAATTAGATCAAAATCCAAAATTGTGCAAAATAGTTATTTATTATCTTAAACGGAGTTGGTCACCGCAACAAATTGCCGAATGGCTAAAAATTGATTATCCTGGAAGTAATCATATGCGTGTCTCTCCGGAAACAATTTACAGCTATCTCTATGTCCTGCCTAAATTCACTTTAAAAAAGGAATTGCTAAAGTGCCTGCGTCAGCAAAGGACATATCGCCGCAAAAGAGTCAGCGGGATTGAAAATACTGAAAAACGGGGCTGTTTGCCGGACATGGTGAGCATTGAAGACAGGCCTCATGAAGTTGAATCAAGGACTATACCGGGTCATTGGGAAGGCGACTTAATCTTAGGTAAGCACCAGCGTTCGGCTATTGGTACTCTGACAGAAAGAACTACTCGAGCCACTATAATCGTCCCCCTTAAAAACAAACATCCCGAAACCGTCAGAAAAGCTTTTGCCAAAGAAATCAAGAAATTACCGAAAGAACTATTTCTAACTCTGACTTATGACCAAGGCAAGGAAATGTCTTTGCATAAATTATTTACTAAAGATACTAAGGTGCAAGTCTACTTTGCTCACAAATCCAGTCCGTGGGAAAGAGGCACTAACGAAAATACCAACGGCTTGATCAGACAATACTTTCCTAAAGGAACTGATTTCCATCAAGTCACCACCAGACAAATTAAGAAAGTGCAAAACTTGTTAAATGATCGACCCAGAAAATGCTTGGGTTTTCGAAAACCAACTGAAATATTTAATCAACTGTTGCAATAGATTTTAGAAACCAAGAAGCGGCGATAATAGAAATTACTATCACAAAAATGGGAATTTTATATTCCCAGGCATAGCGCCAATAAATTCGTAATGTTTTTTTGGTGTTATTCTGCATATTTAGTATTTTTTTACATACTTCTTAATGATAATAGATTATTTTGATTTTGGCAATGCCACTCGCTCTAATCCATTACATGCAACTCAAGTCGAAAACAAAAGACGGATAGAATCCGTCTTTTGTTGTTATTGTGGAGAATAATGGACATAGCTCGAACCTGCCTACCGGCAGGCAGGTGCATTTTCGAGCCGTCGCAGACGGCATTGATTTAACCCCAAAAATTAAGCCCGAATTCTGAACGGCGCCTGCCCCACAAAATCACAAGGTGATTTGTGCGGGGACAATTTCCAGTTTTTCAATGATTGTTTACCAAAAATAATTTCAGTAAATTTTCAAACAAAATTCCTTTAAAGATTTATTGATTTGGCAGCAGATTCTTTTACTTTTTATTTGAGTTTACCCTCTAAAGAAGGGGTACTTCTAAATATATTAATTGTATCTTTAAATTTAATACTAGGAATAAGCATTTGAATATAAACATTGCTGTTTAATTTGAAATTAAGAGGCTGATTACTAAAGGGCAAGTTCCAAGCAGATCCTGGCGTATTCAAAAAATAAAATATTCCTGATATTTTAGATTCACTAATATATATATTATTAATCTCATTAAAATCGTAGAATTCTTCATGATTTTTTGCTTTATAATATATGCCTTGCGAAGTTATTATATATTTACCAAAACCTAATTTTTTATAACTATTTGTTGATGATTTAATAACGAAGAATGCGAATACGGCAACTATTACCAATATAAATAAAAAAATTATTATTCCCACAATATTCTCTGTTATATTTATTGATTTTATAAAAACAATAATTGCCAATATTGCAATAATGGCTAATACCAAGTTGATAAAAAAATTCGCCCAATATTTAGTATTATATTCTAATAATTTTTTTCCTATTATTTCCATAGTATTTTTATAATTTATGAATTTAAAAATTTTCTTTTACTCTGAATTCTAATTCAGAGCAAACCGCCAATTGTTTTTTGACTTTAAAATTCCATATGATTTGGTCGTCAAAGGCGACCAAAATGACCAACAAAATTTGATATTTCTAAACTAGTGGGCCGAGTTGGATTCGAACCAACGAAGGCTTAGCCAACGCATTTACAGTGCGTCCCGTTTGACCACTTCGGTATCGACCCATTAATAACTATTAACCATTAACAATCAACTATTAATATTATTTAACTTTTTTATGAAACCACCTAATTGTTTAGCAATCAAACCAGCTGACTTAAAAAGTTTAACATATGATTCTTTACTCAAACAACCTATATTATACATTAAGTTCAAACAAGCAACTAATTCATTTACCGATCCTAAAGAAATTTGTAAATATCTAGCAAAATCTTTATCTGATTTTTTAGCTGAACCCTCGGCAATATTTAAAACAATAGATAAAGCCGATCTATAAACTTGATCTTTTAATGAATTATTAGCTTTGATTTTTTCAGATACTACTAATATTTCTTGGTATAAATCCTTAGCATCTTTATAAACTTGAAACTGAAAGAATCTAAATGTATCCATTCCTCCTGTTAATTGTTAAAAGTAAATGTTAATTGTTAACCTGAGCCGTTGTCCAGGATTGAACTGGAGACCTCATCCTTACCATGGATGCGCTCTACCAACTGAGCTACAACGGCGAAATTTAATCTTGCTGAATTGTCAACAACATAATTTAAAATAAAAAGCTAGAAACAACCCAGTTAATAGCTTGATCATACTAACAAATTTTCTATAAATTTTCAATAGCTTCCTTAAGATCTTCCAATTTAGCATTATCAGGATTAATCTTTTTTAAGTTATTAAAAGCATCTTTAGCTAAGCCGCGATCCTTCATTTTTATGCTCATTTCTAATAATTTATCCAAATATTTTGGATTGTTGGGATCAACTGAAGTAGCTTTAAGGTATGAATCCAGCGCTTTACTGTCTTTTTTCATGGCTTCATAAATTTGGCCCAGATCTTCGTAGTAAACAGCTATCTTTGGATCAGTATCCAACTTTGACAAAGCCTCTGCTTCTAATTCTTCCATTTTATGATTTCTAATGACTTTTTTTCCACCATCGCCGACTATTTTTAATTTTAATAAATATTTATAAATCTCTTCAGCTTGGCTGTAACTCTTCATAGAGAAATACAAATCACCTAATATTTCATAAGCTGGGATATTTTTATTATCTTTGGCAATTATTTCAATTAATGATTTTTCAGCTTCGGCTGATTTATCTTCATCAATGAATTTTTCCGCCTCTAAATATAATTCTTCAATAGTCTTGGGCTTAATACTATCATCTTTATTTTCTTGGTATTTTTTTTCTAATTCCACCACTCTTTCTTTAATTTGTCTAATTTTGCTAGACAATAATCCCCCTCTAGATGAAGCTACTTTATTAATTTTTAATTTTAAACCACTGCTTAATCTTAAAAATTTAGCTTCTAATATTTTCTTCTTAATCAATCCTTGTTTTTCTTCGGACAATGATTCAATATTAAGATTCTTTAAATCCGGAATTTTTTTAAAGATTATATAGCCTAAAACAATTAGACCCAGAATTATTATTGCCAGTGAAATTATAAATAAAATCATAAAGATTTAACAATTGCTTTAAATTTATCAGCTTCCAAGCTGGCCCCACCAACTAAAAATCCAGCTAGTAGTTGGAGGCCGGAAAAACCTAAAACATTATCAGAATCAACACTGCCACCATAAATCATCCTGACATTATTTTTAATTATTGTCAATGGATAAAGATCAATCAAAATTTGTTGGATCAATTCAAAAACCCTCTCTGCTTCTTCTGGTTCTACTGTTTCTCCAGAACCAATCGCCCAAACCGGCTCATAAGCCACAATGATATTTTCACCCTCAATGAGATGGATATCATTTAAACATTCTTTCAATTGATGATATAAAACATTGTCCGTGGCTCCTTCATGCCTTTCGTCTTTAGTTTCGCCAATACATATAATAGGCACCAAACCATTATCTAAACAAATATTTATTTTTTTATTTACCATTAAATTTGTTTCTTGTAAAAATTCTCGCCTCTCACTATGGCCCACTATCACATAACGACAACCAATTTCTTTTAAAACCAGAGGAGAAGTTTCTCCTGTATAAGCGCCCGAATCTTGCCAAAAAACATTTTGAGCTCCCAATTTAATACCAGTATCTTTAATTATGTTTTTAACTGAAACTAAAGCCACGGCTGTTGGACAAATAACAACATCCTTATCTTTAATATCTGGCAGACTATCTTTAAAATCAGAAGATAATTTAATCATTTCTTCAAAAGACAAATTCATTTTCCAATTCGCTATAATTATCGGCTTTGGCATATTTTTACCAATTATAATTATTAAAAACCCAATAAGCCAAACTTTTGGTATCAGTGAAACGGCTATAAGTGGTAGAACTTCCTAAAACTGCCACCAAAATTTTACGATTATTACTGTCGCTAACTAGACTAACAAAGTTGTACCCAGCTGCTTCTAAATAGCCAGTCTTGCCATTTTTTACTTTATAATTCTGTCCGCCTAAACCAAATTCTTGGTTTAGTATTTTATCGGTGCTTTTTATATTTCTGGATAAACCGCTACTAATAACATTAAGGGTATATGATTCTGTTCCAGTGATTTGATTGATATATTTATTGGAAAAAGCAGTCCTGGCTAAAATTATTATATCATTAGCAGTTGACTTGTTGGAGTTGCTCAATCCTGTAACCTCAGAAAAAGAGGTGTTATTCATGTCTAATTGTTTGGCTTTTTCGTTCATTTTTTTAACAAAATCATCATGGCTTAAACCTGTTGATCTAGCTAATGCCACCGTAGCTTCATTAGAAGAAGAGATAAGCGAAGTATGTAAAAGATCATAAGTGCTAACCACTTCTCCATTGATAAGATATTTAATGGCGCCATCGCGATAATCTGATTCTAAAATCTTAACTTGGCTATCCCAGCCCGGATTATAATCCAAAAAAACCAGAGCTGTCATTAATTTAGTAAGACTAGCAATAGAGCGCTTTTCTTGAGGATTTTTATCATAAAGAACTTTGCTGGTTTTTTCATCAACCACTAAAACGCTTTGAGCCGAAACATCAACACCCAAACTATCGCTCAATATTTCCCTTTGCGGAGCTTCTTGGGCTAAGCTTCTAATTTCCGCCTGCGGTAAACGATATTCCTGATTTATTAAATTATCAATTGTGGTTTGTTGATTGGCTTGCGTTGTTAAAAACAAGCTGGTTAACATTAAATTGACTAGGAGTTCAAACATAAAAAAATAAATATTATTATTCGCTTATTTCTGCCTTGTTTACCATCTCATTAACGCTTAGATTACTACTGCCCATTTCCGATAATAATTTATCCAAATTATTATTACGGTTCAATTTAGCAAAATCAGGCAAATCTTCTGGCTTGCTTAAACCTAAATATTTCAAAAATTCAAAAGTGAGACTATAGAAGATAGCCATTTTTTTAACATCCTCCTTGGCTTCAATTAAACCTCTGATTAATAAATTGCGCAAAATGACGCTACAATTAACACCCCTGATTAATTCTAATTCTGCTTTGGAAATGGGGGCACGATAAGCAATAATAGTTAGGGTTTCCAAAGATGGCTTGGTTAATTCTCCAGTGACTTCACTTTTAATGAATTTTTTAACCACGGCGCTAGAATCATTGCTGGTGACAAATTGATATTTATCGCTAATTTTCAAGAGCTTTATACCACCAGACCTTTCTTGATATTCCTTCTCCAGCTCAGTTAAGGCTTCTATGACTTCTTTTTGATCGGCTAATGACAATTTAACCAGATCTTTAACAGATAGGGGTTTATGTGAAATAAATAATAAGCTTTCAATTTGATTTTTAATTTTATTCATGGTCAATAAGGTTTTTAATCTTTTCTTAATTATTTTTCATAATTTCCGTCCTACATTGGTTATAAAGATTTACCAGAGAATTATCGATCTTATCACATAAAGATATATCTTTCTTTTCAATTATTACATCATAATAGCATTTATTTTTTTCATATCTTAAACTTATCGGGTTATCAAAATTAATTTTTTCACACAAAGAAAAATCTTTCTGAGAAATTGCAAAATAACTATAACAATTATTCATTTTATGTTCATCCATTATCCTGTCACACAAAGAAACATCGTTATTAATTTTAGAATATTTTTCATAACAATTATCTATCCCCGTTTGATTAGTTAAAATTTTACAATCTCCTACTCCCTTAACAAAATTCATGAGGCACGTATTGTTATGTCTTAAATCTTCTATATTATTACAAATTAATAAATCATTATTTTTAACTGCATATTGAGTATAACACCTATCTTGTTCAATATCATTAGTATTAGGGTTTAATTTACATTCTAAAGTAGAATTTAATAATATAAAACTAGTAACAACGGAAAGTATTATAAATAAAAATATTGCTGAATCTTGATATTTATTCCTAATAGCATCCCTTTTATGAAAAAATGTATAATATTCCAGAAACAGACCTATATAATAAAACAAAATAACATTTATAATAATCGGTAACACATATAATAACAATGGTCCTAACCACTCGCTAAGATCAAACCAAGAGGAAAATGAATTAAATAGATAAAACCACGGCAAAATTATAAAATATACAAAATTAGGTCTTGGACCGCCCCATGCGCTCAAAATTCCAATAAATATACCAAGTAAAACAAGTAATAAATATGCTATTGAAAATAACACGCCAATTTTAGACAACAATTCTCTTTTTTTTATCATATTATATTATAATTATTAATAATTATACTCGTTCCACATAAATATCATCAAAAATACCGCCCTGATTAACGGCTATTTCGCCGGATTTAATCAACTCCAACAGCGCCATAAAACTTATCACCACTTCAATTTTGCTTTTAGCATCAAGCAAAACATCACTAAAATTAAGTTTTTTTAATTTTAAAATCATATTTCTAATACTAGTTACCTTTTCCTTCAAAGTAATAGTCTGTTTCATCACTTTCTGCGGCAAATTAACCACATAATCTATTCGACTTAGTATTTCCCTATAAATTACACTCAAATCACTGGTCTTGATTGATTGGGGTGGTGAAAAAGTGGTTTCAAAATTAAAAACAATTTTATCTCGGCTGAATAAAAAATTATTAGCGGAGATTATTTTTTCAATATTTTTGGAAGCATCCAAATAATCTTTGTACATCTTTAGTTGCGCCTCCAATTGCTGTGCGCTATCATCCTCGTCATCGGCCAGTTGCGGAATTAGAGTTTTAGATTTTATGACCAATAGCTTAGTAGCTACAACTAAAAAATCAGCCAGCTCTGTAGCGCTGATATCTTGATGATTATCTAGATAGGCCAGATACCCGTCGGTAACTTCAGCCAAAGCTACTTGGGAAATATCCATTTCCCGGCTTTCGATAAGCTGTAATAATAAATCCAATGGCCCCTGGAATTTTTCTAAAGCTATTTTATAATCCATCAATAATAATTTTCAATTTCTAATTTTAAATATATTTTTATCCAAATTACTGCTTATTCGCTTGATTAATTGAATTAAGACAGTACTGCTTAAAAAAATCTTCTTTTATTAAATTACATAATGACAAGTCTTTTTTAGCAATGGCTACATTAGAATAGCATGGATCGCGCTGAGTTAATAGACTATCACAAATGGTTTTATCTTTATTAGTGATTGCAACATTTAGTAAGCAAATTTCTTTGCTCTCCTGATTTTGTACTTGATTACAACGATTAATATTATGATTTATACCCGGAGGCACAGCAGCGTAACATTTATCCATAGTGTCCTGATTTTTAGCATAACTGCAAATCACAATACTATCTGCCCCTATGGCGACATTAGAGTAACAAATAACTTTATTTACTTGATCAAAAACTTGATCTTCACAAATAGAATAGTTGCCGGTTTCTTTGGCATAATCCAAATAACATGATTGCTTAGCCGTCAAATCGACGACTTTATTACATTCTTCTAACTTTTGGCTTATAAGAGGCTTAAAATCCTTTTTTTCACAAAAAGAAATACCGTCGTTTATATCATCAACTATCAACCATATTTCTTGTCCGACCATGGCATTATAAATTAACTTAGAGCCATCTTCACTAAAATGAATATTATCAATTAAACTATAGCAAGTTTCTGTGTTTTGATTGTCAAAAATAATCGTGTTTTTTTTGCCATCTTTGGCTGAATATATAAAATGTTTGCTGTCTGGACTAAAAACCAAATTAGAAACAGCATCATATTCTTGTCCTTTTTGTTCATTAAATATAATAAATTCTTTTAGTGGTATAAATGTCTCTTCATTGATTATTCTTTTTGCGCCCTTGAAAGCAATTTTTGTTCCATCAGGAGAAAGAGTCATGTCGAAACCGACATTCTCGTATTCATACTCTTGGCCATCAAGAATAATAAATTTTTTCTTATCTCTTGTACCGACATAAGCATAATGTTTTCCATCAGAAAAAAATTGCAAAGATCCCAATTGATCATAGTTATTTTTATCTTGTTGCTCGTTAATAAAAACACTTAAGCCATTTGCCTGACGTGAAATATATGCTATTTTCTGACTATCAGGAGTAAATGTTAAATACTCTAGGGACCCTGGGTCTATATCTTGTATTATTTTTCCATCAATAATTAAATGACTATTTTTCGTTCCCGTTTGATCATCAACATTATTACCAACATACAAATAATGCTTGCTATCAGGACTAAAAGCAAAATTTGAAGAAATATAACTATATTTAGGGCCGATCTGATCATCTATCAAAATCGCGGAGGTATAGCCGGGCATTTCTATTTGATAAGCATAATGCTTACTATCGGGACTGAAAATAATATCATTAGAACCACTGTCGGGCAAATTATAATTTTGTCTTTTATCATCGATAATTATAAATTGTCCACTATTTACTTCCTGACCGTAGGCAGTATATGCATAGTGCCTGCTATCAGGGCTGAATGAAAAACTGACTACTGTTAGTCCTGGCAACGTTTCATTATTAATAACTAATCCATTTTCGACCACGCCTCCAAAACTGAAGAGAGTAGTTTTATAAGCAAACTGGGTGCCATCATTGCTAAAATACAATGTGGGATATTTAATTCCATCCGGCCTATCTAAGCCAATATATTTTAAAGGAATTTCTGATAATTTTTTTGACATTATCTGATGATCCATAAATAATTTTGATTCGCTAAGCTGATTGATAGGATTCTCTTTTATCGTCCATTCTACAAAATTCGACTTATGACTACTATAAAAAACTAACCCGCCAAGCATTAAAATAACAACCAAAATAACAGCATAACCGATCAAAGAAATTTTTTTCATCCATTCAATAATCGTTTTCCGCCTGTCTATTAGAAAACCTATCAGAGAAAAAGTGACGAAGTTAAGTGCAATTGCAAGAAAAAACAGAAAATAACCGCCCTGAAACGGAAATAACAAATTCGGCGGCACAATATTAATGATCAGACCTAATATAAAAGGTCCGGGCAGAAAATCAGCAACTAACAAAGCAAGTAAACCCATAGCAAAATATCCCCCACCGATGCCGCTAGTTAAAGTCAAAACTAAAATAATCATTAAAAACAAAACTATAACATACAATAGATAAATGAATGGCAATAGCCACATGAACTGTTTCAACTTTTTTATAATTATTAAATGACTCCTAATTTTATCTGACGACCCGTCAGGAGATAAATTGGTTATACTGTTAATAAATTCTTCATCCATATGATAACTTGTTTTAAAAAAATAAAAATTGTAAATTAAAAATTAATTGATTATTTTCTTCTCCTCTTTTGTTTTTTAGTTTTTTTCTGGACCACTTTTTTAATTGTTTTTTTGACCTTCTTTTTAGCAGCAACTTTATTTTTAATCTTAACCATTTTCTTTTTAGTTGTTTTTGGTATTTTATATCCGCCTTTTATGGCGATATCGGCCATTTTAGCTTCTTCCAATTGGATAAAATCCTTAACTTTTATTAAAACGCTGTCAGTTACGCTGCCAGTGCTAAAAATCGCTTTTTTGGTACCCAACATAGCTTTGTCAATCAGCATTTCTAATTTGTGCAATTTGCCAAAAGAAGAAACTGCTCCTGGTTTAATTTTTAAAACCTTGACTATAACTTTTTCATTAGGAATAGATACTTTCTTGGCTTTTAGAGCTTTCTTGATTTTGTTTAAATCAAGCCTTTTATCAGCTGGCACTATAACTAAAGCATAAGTATTATCTGCTTTGATAATTAAATTCTTAGCAATTTCTTTCAATTCTTTTTTAAGAGTTTGAGCGGCATCATAAGCGGTATAAACCGTTTTATGAGCTATTTCTTCGTAATCAATATTTTTCTTATCCAAATAGCTTTTTATTTTTTTGGGAATTGGCATATTAAGTTATTTAATAATTAATTATCTTATAATTTGAACATCGGTTGTTAACGGTTTAACATCCAAGCCACTTACTGCCTGCTCAAAGCACTGCCGGCCGTCTTTATGATAATCCCAATTTTCGCCACCTAAAGGATAGGGGGTATTATAACCATTTTTTTGCGGATCTTCATCTGGCAGTTCAAAGGTAGCACAGAGTCCGTATTTGGTAGCATCAATTAGTTGATATTCATAGGGCTGATTAGTTTTAGGATCGATATTACTAGAAAATTTAGGTTCTGATAAATCAGTTGGCAAAACTTGTGTATTAATGTAATCGGAAGTAATGATGTTACGGATATTATTCAAATGCATCACTCTTTCTTGATCGCGTTTTTTCATTCTAGTAATTTGAGGCGAATCAATCAAGAAAAATCCGCCAACAATGGAGGCAATGATAATTACCACTACAGCTACAAAAAATATTTTTGAAACCTGGCTTTTCTGATTATAATCCATTCTTTTTAAGTCATACCAATAATAGCCGAAAATGCCGCTAGCGATTAAAAGCACAACTAAAATTTTTAAAATGGAAGCCAAAGTATAACTGCCATCTAGAAACTGAAAAATCAACTGAATCAAACGACCGATGATATTTAAAGCAGCGGCCAGTAAGACTAAATAAGTCAGCCAGCGATAAACACCACTTTGGTGATTTAAAACATTATTTTTATAATGCTTGTGTAAAAAACCGATAACCAATAAAAATATTGGCGTAACAATCAAAGCCGAAGCGATGCCAATCTTTAAGCCAACTTGAGAAAATTCATTATAATAGTAAATTTTTTCTGGACTAAATAATTTATCAATAATCTGAAAAAGAATCATGCCAGTGGCAATTGACATCCAACCGAGTGTGATGAGACTAAAAAGATTTAAGAAAGCATCCAGTGCTCCCTTGCCTTGGTAATGGTCTTGGTTTTCCATAAATTTTACCCTGTTAAATAAGATTTGAATAATAAATTATCTCAATCTTATATGGTTAATTAATTTTATCTCTTCCCCAGTAGTCCAAATCTTAATCATAAATTTCATAAAATTTATGATTATTTAACAGGGTTAAGATAATTTAAAATTATTTATATATAAAACGAATTTGTATCCCAAATAATTAGCCGCCAACCGGCAATAAGTCATGCGATCGATAAAAATTTCAAAATATTCTATCGGTTCGGTTATCTTAGTATCAATTTTTAATCTCAACATTATCTCTTTTTTATCAGCATTGATTAAAAACTTATTCTCGGTTACAGAGTAATTTACCCGGTCATGAATATCGGATTTAATATTTTTTAAGTCTTTAGATCTCACCCTAGTGCGATGAACATCTGATTTATCAGCTAAAATTAAAACCGCCGACACCTTATTGGTTATTTTTACCTCATCCTTATCATGAGTAACTATGGCTTGCATAATAGTAGCGAGTTCCGGACCCTCAACTTCATTTATAAAAACTTGGGAAAATAGCAGAGCTGCCCAATAATGATGCTGGCTTCGCCCCAGAAAATTACCCATATCATGGCAATAGCCAGAAATTGCTGCTGATTCTTGGTCTTGTTTGTTTAAGCCTATACTTTTGGCTAGGGTTCTGGCTCGGTCAGCCACAATATTAATATGGCGTGGGCCGTGATCAGTATAGCCCATAGCATCCAAAAAATCATCAGTCTGGTCAATGAATGATTTTATTTTAGAATTATTTTTTACTTGTTCTAGGGTTAATTTCATTTATTATTTAACAGAATTATATATTTTTTCATAAATTTCAAACAGATCACTATAGCCCCCACCCGCTAATTGACAAGATTTTTGAAACCCATCATTTTTACCATTACCAATAAAAATTAAAGCAATAGGATTAAGTCCATTTAATGGTGTGCCAAGCCAAAGATCAACGGTTTTAGATTTATTTTCAGAAAAAATTTGACGCTGACTAGTTTTAAAATCCCAGGCTTCATATCCAATTTCCAAAATTGGACATTGTAATTCCATTTTTACATCTGTACCATCAAAAAATAATATTACACCACCCTTAATGGCCGTGGTCCAATTATTAGGATATAAAAAACTATAACCATAATATTTATATTCCAACCACTCCTCTGGTACATCTTCACTTTCCGGCAATTTATTATTAATCGGTTCAGCTTGAGATGCGGTCAATTGAGCTTGCAAATCATCAATTTCATTTTGGAGCAAATTATTATTACTATTATTTTTATTAACTATAGTCTGTCTGACACTTTGTTGCCAAAAATAAACTCCGCCGCCAATTATAATCGCAGTAATAATTGTAGTAATAATCACCACTAGCCAAATATTGATTGGCTCTTGGAAATTTTTATTAAATGGCTCAGGATTGGGATTTTCCATAGGATTTTAATTTATAGATTAAATTTTCTTTTTATTCTTAAAAGGTAATTCCTCTTGTTTACCCAAAAGTTCTTTAGCTATTTTTACTCCTTTTTTGGTTAAAATAACTTCTTTAACAAACCACTTTTTAGCTGTTTTTGTTCCCACCCCCTTCACTAAACCTCTTTTTATAAGCTTATCAACGCTTTTGGTAATAATATTGATCTGATCCTCTTCTTTGGGCTGACTTTTTTGAGTAATATAAAATCTCTTCAAAACCGTCTTGCCAACTGTGTTTTTACTACCCTCCAGGCCCTTATTTAGAATATATTTTTGCAAATCAGAGAGAGCCATAAACTATAATTTATAGCTATATTATAACAAAAAAACACAAAAAAACAAAAATACTCCGTTTATCTTAAAATGTTTTTGCATTTTAAGGCTATGGGCCGTGTGTTTTTTGTGTTTAGCGTGTTTAATCCTCTTTAACTATTTTTAGATGTAATTCTTTGAGTTGTTTTGCTTCAACTTCGCTGGGAGCATCAAGCATGGCATCGCGTCCTTGACCATCTTTAGGAAAAGCATAAATATCTCTGATAGAATCCCAATTATTTAAAACCATTAGGAGCCGATCAATGCCGGGAGCATTGCCACCATGAGGTGGTGCGCCATATTCAAAAGCTCTGATCATATGGCCGAATTTAGCATCAACTTGTTCTTTACTATAACCGGCAATAGCAAAAGCTTTATACATAATTTCTGGATTATTATTCCTGATAGCTCCTGAAGTAAGCTCATAGCCGTTTAAAACAAAATCATATTGATAAGCCAAAATATCCAAAGGATTTTTTGTTTCCAGTGCCTCTAATCCACCTTGGGGCATAGAAAAAGGATTATGAGCAAAATCAAGTTTACCATCCTCTTCGTGATACATCGGAAAATCAGTAATCCAGGCCCAAGCCGCTAGATTATTATCTTTCAAACCTAATTTTTCACCACATTTATCCCTAACTGCTCCCAAAGACTGACAAGCTACCAGCCATTTATCAGCCGTAAAGAAAACTATATCACCACTTTTAGCTTCTACTGCTTTTATAACCTCTGCTACTTTATTTTCACTTAAAAATTTTAAAATTGGTGATTTTGGACCATCTTCAGACATAATAATATAAGCCAAACCCTTGGCTTTATATGTCTTGGCAATTTCTGTTAACTCATCAATTTCTTTTCTAGAAAATTTAGCACCGCCTTCAACCTTAAGAGCGTTAACCACTCCTCCATTTGCAATAGTCTCATCAAAGACACTAAAACCACTCTCAGCTACTAAATTAGTAATTTGTTTTAATTCTAAAGAAAATCTTAAGTCTGGTTTATCAGAACCATATCTATTCATAGAATCAGTCCAAGGTATTTGAACGAAACGACCATTTTTGCCAAGATTAACAATTTTTTTGGAACTAAATTTTTCCGTTAGTTCAATCATTAACGGTTCCATCACCTGGAAAATGTCATCCTGGTCTACAAAACTCATTTCCATATCTAATTGATAAAATTCCCCAAAATGTCTGTCGTTTCTAGGATCTTCGTCTCTAAAACAAGGAGCGATTTGGAAATATCTATCAACTCCTGCCACCATTAAAAGTTGTTTGAATTGTTGTGGGGCTTGTGGCAAAGCATAAAACTTACCGGGATAAATCCTGGATGGAACCAGCCAATCACGCGCACCCTCCGGAGAAGAATTAGCTAAAATTGGAGTTTGGACTTCACGAAAATCCTTACTATGGAAATAATTCCTAATATGAATTATTAGCTCATCTCTGACTCTTAACATTTCCTGTAGCTTAGGACGTCGAAGATCAATAAAGCGATATTTCAAACGAATACTTTCTCCAGCCTCTGAACCTTTTTCTGAATTAATTTCAAAAGGAGGAGTTTTTGATTTACTTAAAATATTAACACTACTTACTTCAATTTCAATTCCACCGGTGGGAATTTTTTCATTAATCATTTTATTTGGTCTTACCACTACCTTGCCGGTAACTTGAATCACCCATTCATTCCTAACTTGATCTACCTTTTTGGTCGCTTCACCACTAGCATCCGGATCAAAAGTAACTTGAGTTAAGCCATAGCGGTCGCGCAAGTCAATAAAAATAATGCCGCCATGATCACGCCGACTATGAACCCAGCCAGCCAAGGTAACTTCCTGGCCTTTATTTTTTTTAGTTAATTCCCCGCAAGTGTGTGTTCTAAACATATAATTTATATTAATGAATTTGACTGCGGTCTAAAGACCGCAGTATCTGGGCAAATTAAAATGATCAGAGTCGGCCCTGCCTACCGGTAGGCAGGTCCGCCGACAATATTATTCCTCATACTGGTCTTCATCCCCTGGCTTAAAAACCATGGGTATTCGACCAGTAACATTATAAATAAAAAAACCGAAATAGCTTCCAAGAGCCTAAAAGGCGGTGCCATCTCGGTATTTACTTAATCTCGCCCTGTGGAATAAATCAATAAAGAACATTTTTATTTTGATTAATATTCCACCGAGTGCCTTGTGAAATAATTATAAATATAACTATTTCACAGGGTAAGGCGATAACGGGCCTTACCCGACAGGTTCTACTGGCCAAGCGGCTTTCTTCCTGCACCTTCTTTAGTGTTAGCTAAAGTAAAAACGGCTTTAAATAATTGTCTTAAATTAATTCTAAAGAATAATCATAAATCAGTCAACATTGACAAAAACATTCAATCATATTTAAACAAAAATAAAAAGCCCCATATTTGGGGCTCTAAGCTGGAAGAATTACGCCAATACCAGTAAACGTGGCTTCAGCTGCTAATTCATCCCGGCCAACCTGGGCTCTGCCGGATAATTTAACGGCTGCATATTGGCTGGATATTTTTTGATGTACTATTTTAACATGAATTAAAACCTGCCCGTCATCTGGTAAAATAGTTCTGCGAAATCTTACCTTATCGATACTGCCGAAGAAGAAGGTATGATTAATAAAACTGGGATTTAAGTGTAAAAACAATACTGCCGCTGCTTGCGCCATAGCTTCTACTGTATAAATACCTGGCAAAACTGGGCTGTTAGGAAAATGACCGGCAAACAAATGAAGTCTAGTTTCTAAATTAAAAACAGCCGTAGCTTGGCCATCGCCTAAATCTATTTCAACTTCATCAATTAAAAGTATCGGCTCACGATGGGGAATTATTTTCTTAATTTCATCAGCATTTAAGACAACGCTACCCATGATTTTCTGCCCTCCAAGGTATGTTTTAAAGAACTAAATAATAGTATCATTTAACATCGATTATGTCAATTGAATAATTTTGACAGCATGGCATAGCTTTTCATTTCACGATCAGATATTTCCATTACGATTTTATTGAACTGGGCTATTAAACCCTTTTGCTTATTTGATTTTAACTGTGGCCGATAACCCAAGTGATCCAATAATTCAAAAATGCTTTTATTTAAATAAAGTAAATCATCTTGTTTGGATTTTCCTTGATCTAATAAGGAGATAAATTTTACTACTATCTCAAAAATAACATCATCTTCAAAATCATACTTAACTAATGCATTAACTATTTCCAAAAAATATAAAACGATAATTGTTTTGGCGGTATCATTACTTATATTATTGTATTTTTTAATAAGTTGAGCGCCAGCCAAACGATTAAAAGAAGCGCCCTTGGCAATCATCATTTTAGCCACAGAAAAAAACTCCAAATGAGAGTTGAGTTTGGAGGTTATTTTTTTGGCACCCTTGGCAATGGCTGAGATTTTGCCATGTCCTAGCGTATAAATGGTAAATTTTATATCGTAATCCTTATAATCAGCCTTATTCAAAATTACGCCATGAGTTACATAGGTGGACATTTATTTACTAAAAGAATCAAAATAATTTTGCAAAATAAGCATGGCTGAAACATCATCATCCTTAGCTTTATTTTTGGTTATTAACTTTTGTGCCTCCTGGGTGGAAAACCTTTCATCTTTGCCTTCCACCTCTAAGCCTGTTTTTTCTTTAAGCTGAATAATAAAATTTTCTATTTTTCTAATCTGCTCGGATTCTAGAGCCATGGGATTAATCGGTATGCCAATGATTATTTTACTAATTCGCTCGCGATCACAAATTTTTTTTATTTCACCAATAACATTATTCAAACCTAAATTCCGAATAATCCCATATGGAGTAGCCACGCCACTTTCTATATCACCAATAGCGAGTCCTACTTTAGAATCGCCATAATCTATGCCTATTAATTTCATAATTTATTTGGTAATTATCTCGTATCCTTTATTAGTTACCGCGATTGTATGCTCAAAATGAGCGGAAATACTTTTATCTTTAGTAACTATGGTCCAGCCATCATCTAAGCTATCTACTTCCCATCCACCAATATTAACCATTGGCTCGATGGCTAAAACCATGCCTTCTTTTAAGACAATATCGGGCACGCTTCTATCAACAAAATTAGGAATTTGCGGTTCCTCGTGGGCACTATAGCCCACGCCATGGCCCACTAGCTGGCGCACCACCGAAAAACCATTTTTTTCCACATGCTCTTGAATAGCCTTGGAAATATCAGAAATTTTATGCCCCGGCTTTATTTGTTTAATACCTTTCATTAATGATTCAAAAGTAACAGAAACTAATTTTTTTAAACCCGGACCAACTTTTCCCACCATTATCGTTCTAGCCATATCGGTAAATAAACCTTCATATTCCAGCCCGCAATCAATACCAACTATGTCACCTTCTTTAATAAATCTATTAGGTGCGGGTATGCCATGAACCACTTCTTCATTCATTGAAACACATAAGGCGGCGGGATAAACACCATCGGCCCAAGCCGCTCTATAACCCTTAAAGCTAGGACGACCGCCTCGTTCTTTAATTAATTTATCAGCTAAATTGGTTAACGATTGAGTGCTAATTCCTGGCTTTATAGTTTTTTCTACTTCAGCCAAAACCAATGACAAAATATGGCCACCTCGGCGTAATTTTTCTATATCTTGTTTGGTTTTTAATCTAATCATACAGTTTCATTCTTCCATTTTTAACTTAGTTTGTCAAAAGTACTCATAATAAGCGCTTCTTTTTATTTTAAATTTATTTGATTCCTTAAATCATCAACTAAATATTTGATTAAATTTTGAAATACTCCCTCAATATGCTGATCGCCATTAATTCTTATTAATTTATTCTGCTTTTCGTAATAATTTAGAATCGGATCATTGTATTGATGATATATTTGGAGCCGTTCTTTAACTTTAATTTCACTATCATCATCTCTGATGTATAATTTCTCACCACAAGTGTCACAAATATCCTCTTTTCTGGTGGGTGAATATTTAACATGCCAAATGTGGCCATTCTTACACGCACGTCGGCCTGAAATCCTATCTATTACTACCTCATCTTTGACCTCAATTAAAAAAACATAATTAATACTGGAGATGTTGTCCAAAAAATTAACTTGTTCTTTAGTTCTGGGATAACCATCTAAAACATAGCCCAGCTGGCAATCATCTTTTTTAATTCTATTTTTAATTATTTGATTAACTAAATCATCGGGGACTAATTGGCCATTATCGATTAAGCTGGCAATTTCTTTGGCTAGGTGGTTGCTAGAATCTGATTTCATCTCTCTTAATAAATAACCAGCAGAAATATGGGGGATAGAAAAAGTATCAGCTAATAATTTAGCTTGAGTGCCCTTGCCGGAGGCTGGTGGTCCAAGCAAAATAATCTCAAATGCTTTGTGTTTTTTACTCATAAAGTAAATTTTATATAGTTAATGACTAATTAATTTTAACTCATTTTTTAGAATAAAAAAAGGTAAAAACGCGGTACTGCCGCGTTTTTACCATATAGGCCACAATTTATAATACTTATATCTCTTCGTAATCTCTCATTGATAATTGGGCATTAATCTGATTGAACATTTCAATCACCACCGATACCACAATAAGCAAGCTGGTACCGCCAACTACTAACGATCTGGTACTGGTAATTTGAGCAGTAATTAATGGTAAAACCGCTATAATACCTAAAAATAAAGCGCCAGTAAAAACAATTCTGGTGACAATTTTTTGCAAATAAGCAGCGGTATTTTTACCGGGCCTAATACCTGGAATAAAGCCACCTTGCTTTTGTAAATTTTCGGCAATCTGATCAGGATGAAAAATAACTGCCGTATAAAAATAAGTGAAGGCTACCACCATTATAAAATAAGCGATGCCATAGAAAAGTTGATCTTGAAAAACTTGAATCACCCACTGAGATGCAGAAGCTACCCAAGCAGTTTTAACCTTTAAGAAAAGCTGGGCAATTAGTGGAGGAAACATAATTATAGCAATTGCAAAAATAATTGGAATAACTCCAGCTTGATTAACTCTAAGCGGCAAATGAGTATCTACTCCGCCATAAACCTTATTGCCCCTAACTCTTCTAGCGTATGAGACAGAAATATTTCTTTGACCTTCGGTTATAATTACCACGCCAATTATAGTAATAAGGGCAATGATCGCAAAAATAACCATATTAATTATTTGAGCCTGATCAAAAGTATAAAGAGTACTACCCACACTAGTTGGGAGTCCAGATACAATGCCAGCAAAAATTAATAAGGAAATACCATTACCAATATGTTTTTCGGAAATTAATTCTCCTATCCACATCAAAAATACAGTACCAGCTGTAATAGTAATCATAGCAGTTAAAACTTGCCAAGAAGTATAATTGGGTAAAACATTAATAGCTGATTGTCTAAGCAATGTAATCATGGCAAATGACTGGAAGAAAGCCAGTGGCACTGTCAACCATCTAGTCCATTGGTTTATTTTTTTCCTGCCATAATCACCTTCTTTGGAAAGCTCTTCTAGTTGTGGTATAACCATAGTCAAGAGCTGAAAAATAATAGAAGCAGTGATATAGGGAGCAATACCAAGTAGGACGACAGAAAAATTTTCCATACTACCGCCAGAAAAAATATTCATTAATCCTAGAAGCTGATTATTTTGAAAAAGGCTCTTTAGGGCTACAGTATCAACCCCTGGTATAGGAATATGGGCAGCGATTCTAAAAATAATAAGCATAGACAAAACAAAAAGAATACTTTTCCTTAAATCGTTAATCTTCCAAATTTGGATAATTTTATTCCACATATTTTATATATAATTGATGTTTAAATAAAATATATTTAAACTCCAAGTTAGATTTATTTTTTAAATTTTAAAACAAACCTTATTTAACAATAACATCTGCTTTACCACCGGCTTTTTCAATAGCTTCTTTAGCAGAAACGGAAAATGCATTAACAAATATATTGAGTTTTTTGGATAATTTTCCGGAGCCTAGAATTTTTACTCCACCCTTAGATGAGCTAATTAAGCCTGATTTTACCAATTCTTTGGATGTAATTGTGTCGCCATCATTGAAAACCTTATCTAAATCAGATAAATTAATAACGGCCATTTTAGCTTTCAAACTTTTAAAGCCGCGCAATTTAGGAACTCTTTGCAAAGTTTGTTTGAAACCTAAAGCTTTTAAGCCCGATCGTCCTCCGCTTCTGGCTTTTTGCCCCTTCATGCCACGACCTGAATAAGTGCCGCGTTTGCCGCCTCGGCCGATTCTCCTTCTTTTTTTGGCAGAACCCTTGGCTGGTTTTAAATTTGATAATGTTAAATTCATAATATTGTTAGGTTGTAGGTTGTAGATTAGTTTATTTATTTTTTATCTTCTTGATTCTTTACTACATCAGAACTTATAATTGAGGCAGGTACCTCTATTTTCTCTTTTTTATCATGTCTAACAACTTTTTTTAATAAGCTAAGAGCCTTAATAGTAGCATCAACATTATTAATTTTATTATTAGTGCCCATAATTTTGGAAACAACATTTTTAACCCCAGCTAATTCTAAAACTATACGAACAGCTCCACCAGAAATAATACCCGTACCTTCTGGGGCAGGTTTTAGTAACACTTTAGCGGCACCAAGTTTAATATAAATTTCGTGCGGTATGGTACCGCTAGCTATATTGATTTTAATTATATTCTTTTCCGCTTTAGCCACAGCCTTACTAACAGCCAAGGAAACATCTTTGCCTTTAGCTAAACCAACGCCAACTTTGCCTTTTTTGTCGCCGATAACAACACAGGCTCTAAAACGCATTCTTTTACCGCCGGCCATAACTCTGGTAACGCGAGCTAAATCAACAATCTGCTGTTCAAACTCAGGTTGTTCTTTTTTGGCTTTAAATTTTTTCTTGTGGGTATCTTTTTCTGACATATTT
>CAYIBK010000012.1:7276-28824 GCA_964361645.1 uncultured Gammaproteobacteria bacterium | reverse complement strand
CAAATAAGTATCGGATTTTTAAAAAATTTATTTATTCTCAATCTCCTTAATTTCTCCAACTACTTCTGCATTTACCACCTTATTGCCAGAAACCGAACTACTTGAAGTATTTTTATCAATTACCTCAACTAATGGTTCTTTTTTATGTCTAAAAGCAATTAATTGCATCAGCGCTGTTAGCAGTGTGGTGACAAACCAATAAAGAGTTAATCCGCCCGGCAAGTTAGCACCGATAAAAACAGTCATGATCGGCATCATAAACATCATTTGTTTATTCATAATCACCATCATACTCTCGTCTTTAGAGCCAGCAGATTTAATTTCTGGTTTTTTGGTGCTTAACATTTTAACTTGCCAGAATTGCGCTAGTCCTGCCAAGAGCGCCAGAACTATTTGCGGTTTAGACAAATCAAAAAAACCTAGAGTAATTGGGTTTAAATTTCCTGGATTAAATACAAAAGGATAAAGTGCTTCTAAACTACCATTAGATAAACCTGATCGAAAAACTTCAAAAACAGCTATTAAAAAGGGTAATTGGATTAAAAGTGGCAAGCAGGAGGAAAAGGGGCTAACTTTTTCATTTTTATATAAAACCATCATTTCTTGAGCCAACTTATCTTTTTGGTTTTTGTACTTTACTTTCAATTCTTCTATTTTAGGTTGGATATCCTGCAAGGCTTTTTGAGATTTAATGGATTTTAAGGAAAAAGGATATAAAACTAATTTTATTATTATCGTCATCACAATAATAGCTACGCCAATATCGTGACCAGGAATAAAATTATAAATTAAAACCAAAAAATTAAGTATCGGTTGATATAAAACAATATAAAATAATTGCCACATGATATAAAAATTAATAAATTAATAAAGTAATAAATTAAAAATTAATAAAATAATTTTTTAATTTCTTATTTGAGCGGATCATGTCCTCCTTGGGAGAAAGGATTACACTTTAATATTCTCCATAGAGCCATCAAACCACCCTTAAATAGGCCATATTTTTCTACCGCTTGATATCCGTATTCGGAACAGGTGGGATGATATTTACAATAACCCTGCGGAAAAAAAACCCTAGTTAGACCATGATCAAACGATAATGTTTTTTGATATATTTTTATTAGCTTTAAAACAAAAAAACGCGGTTGGTATTTTAAGTTTATTGGCATTTACAATATATTACTTTTCTTTAAAATTTTTAATAATTCTTCTTTTAAGGCACCATATTCCTTATTGGAAGCTGGAGATAAGATATTGATAATTATGTCAAAATTTTGTTTAAATTTAGGCAAAAAATCAGAAATAATAGATCTTATTTGCCGTTTTATTCTATTTCTGGTGGTGGCTTTTTTGGAGACTTTATTGGAAACCACCACGGCAATTCTAGAATTATTTAAATTGTTTAATTTATATCTAAGACTAAATAATTTATTGAAACTTTTTCGACCAGTGGTAAATATAGATTGAAAATCGTTTCTTTTAGCTAAACGATATTTTTTTATAAGCATATACATCCAAAAACCCATAACTTATAACCCATAACTTATAATTTTCTATTATATTTGCCTAATTTTAGCCATTTTTTATAAAAATAATCAAAAAAGTTATAAGTTATGTGTTTAGTGTTATATGTATTAAACTGTTAGTTTTTTCCTGCCCTTGGCTCGGCGACTTTTTAAAACTCTTCGGCCAGTAGGTGTTTGCATTTTTTTGCGAAATCCATGAGTTTTTACTCTTTTTCTGGCTTTAGGTTGATATGTTCTTTTTGGCATCTTTCTATTAATTAAAATTAATAATAACTAGTAAAAATGGTAACATTTTTTATTTAATTGGTCAATTTTTGGTTAATTTTATATAAAATTTTAGACACAAAATTTTAACAAAAATACTTCCGATATCTAAATATGTCTAAATATTCCGTAAAAATAAAAGGCCCGACTCATGAAAATCGGGCAATGAACTAATAACTAGGTAAAAAGAACGATTAAACTATCTCTTATCTCCTTTATTTTCAGTATTTGATTTAGTACTAAGAAAATCAAACAACATAATGAAGCTGAGAAATATTGTTAAACCTGATAGTACTGATGTAAAAAATAAAAAGAATGTGTCATTCTTATAAACATCCACTATATATACTCCTGGATAAAATAATGGATGGAGAAAAAGTAATATTATAAACAACGGCACAAGCGCCGATTTATTCCACTTCCACGTACTCTTTGTATCTTGCTTTTTCATGTAGCGTCTCCTTTGGTTTTTAAGCTAATTAAACTTTTAGCGACAATTTGTGAAATGTCTCCTACACCATTTTTCCTTGATGGATAAATGTCACATAAAATACCATCCCACTTGCCAAACTAACTGGATAATAGAAAAAATAAATTATTTTGGGTCTCCTTTACACCACTCTATATGGAATTTTGAAAGACAAAAAATACTACAAAATAACAAGAGAAACCCAAACACACTTATAACCGCAACGAATGGACTCTCAATTAAAGCGCGCTGATACCCACCGAGATCTCTAACTGTAAACATTGTTCCAATAGTAGTAATAGTACCGATTATTACCATGATGGTGTACGCCCATAACCATGGACGCGCCTTTTCACGCCCCTTCCTATTCAACCCTTTATTTATTTCATTAATTAAATCCTGCGTTTCGATTAAATTAATCCTCATGTTAATTCCTCCTGTGGCCTCTAAGCCAGTTTGAATTTTCAATGTACCGCTCGCCACAACATAGAGACGAATCAAATAGGAACACCCTATTTAATAAACAATTTTACCATATTAATAATAAATAGTCAATAGTATTAAAATAATAAATATTGTAAATTAGCTAAAATTAGTGTATTTAATTATATAATTGTCAAAAATATTGACAAATAATAGTAAATTTGCTAAACTGATCTTATATGGATGATGGTCTAATAAAACTTTTAGAACCAGCCGGGTTCACCGCTAAAGAAGCTAAGATTTATTTGGCTTTATTGGAATTGGGCCAAGGAACTGTGGCTAAAATCGCCAAAAAGTCTGAACTTAAGCGACCGATTATCTATATCATATTAGAAGGATTAATAAAAAGGGGTTATGTCAGCGAATTACCCAATCAAAAAATCAATAGTTATCAGGCCATTAATCCATTAATAATTCTTAATCAATTAAAAGATAGCGCGAAAAATTTATCAGAAATGCTGCCGATTCTACAAACTTTGGGCAATAGTAGTCAAAATAAGCCAAAAATAACCTACTATGACACTCCTAGTGGCATCTGGAACGCTTATGATGAAATGAACCATATTAAAGATTTATTTTTAATCACTTCCTATGCTAAAATGGAACAATTCTTTCCCCAAGAACTGAAGCGCTGGTTTAACAACTATAATCAGGGCTTATACCGGTTGGCTGGCCAGCACTTGATACCAGATACACCCGAAGATATTGAGATCGGCAAAAAACTTGTCGCTTCAAACCAACAAGTCCGGGTGCTGAAAAACTTGAATAATTTGGATATGGATTTTGTTATTTTCGGCAATAAATTGGCCATTACCGCCTTTGAAGAAAATCCTTTCGCCATTATTATTGAGTCAGTGGGGGTGGCTAAATCCATGCGGGATATTTTTAATATGGTTTGGACAATAGGGTTTAAGATAAAAAATTAAATTAAAAAAGATATTAACAGTTTATAAACAGTCTAAGCACTTCTGTGGACTATTCTTTATTTTAGAAAGTTGTGTTAAAATTATAACGAATTATTTTTGTTGTAAATTAAGCTTTTTAGACTTATTTTTACTTAACTGAAAAGTAATTTTTGTCTAATTTAAATAAAATAACACACCCCATGAATCCTCAACAATTGTGGCAATCGGCCTTAGGCGAATTAGAGTTATCATTATCAAAAGCTAATTTTACAACTTGGTTTAAAAATACCGGTATTTCATCTTTAGAAGGCGAGAAAGTAGTTATTTCGGTTCCCAATGGCTTTACTAAAGAATGGTTGGAAAAAAAATACCACACTAATATCTTAAAAGCGTTAAGAAGTGTTTCGGATAATAAAATTAAACTTATTGAATATAAAATAGAAGTTATAAATCAACAAAAATCTTTAAATATACCTTCAATTGAAGAAAAAATTGATTTAGAAACCAATAATACCAAATTTAATACTGATTTAAACAAACGAGTTGATTCTATTAATCCTAATATTAATTTAAAAACAGGGGAATTTAGTTTAAATACTAAATATGTCTTTTCTAATTTTATTGTTGGTAAAAATAACGAATTAGCTCATGCTGCTGCTTTAGCGGTTTCTAAAAATCCAGGTAAATCATATAATCCTTTGTTTATTTATGGCGGAGTGGGATTGGGAAAAACCCACTTACTTCAAGCAATTGGCCATAAAATATTGGAAAACAATCCTAAATTAAAGGTTATTTATGTTTCTTGTGAGAAATTCACCAATGATTATATCACTGCCATCAGAAGTGGGAAGGCTGATGATTTTACTAAAAAATACCGCTCAGCTGATGTTTTGTTAATAGATGATATTCAATTTATATCGGGCAAAGAACAAACTCAAGAAGCTTTTTTCCATACCTTTAATGAATTACATCAAAATAACAAACAAGTTGTAATATCTTCAGACAGACCACCTAAAGCCATTTCAAATTTAGAACACCGATTAGTATCTAGATTTGAATGGGGGGTTATTGCTGATGTTTCTATACCTAATTTAGAAACTAAAATAGCTATTATTGAAACTAAATTAAAGGAGAAGGATTTTAATTTAAGCCATGAAATAATAGAATATTTAGCTAGTGTTATTCATAATAATATTAGAGAATTAGAAGGAGCAATAAACAAAATAACCGCCCACAGCCAATTAAGAAACAAAGTGTTGGATTTAGATGAAATAAAGCAAATAATTTCTTCTATTGTGACTGATTCCCAAAAGAAGCCGTTAACCCCAAAATATGTTATCAATACTGTAGCCGAATATTTTGATATTGAAATAGATGATATTATTGGGCCTTGTCGCAAGAAAAATTTAGCCGAACCGCGCCAAATTATAATGTATTTAATGAGAGAGGAAATGAGAGCATCATACCCAACAATAGGGCATGAGCTGGGTGGACGCGATCATACCACAGTAATCCACGCTTATGATAAGATTATGAGAAATTTAAAAACTGATGATAAATTAAGACAAGATATAAATGTTTTGAAACAAAAATTATATACCAATGGATAAGTTGTTTAAAATTAATATATTACTGCTGATAATTTATTAAAAAGTGTAAATACAAAGTTGATAACTTATTATTTATATGTTGATAAATATTATTAAATTAAAACTAAAATAAATATCAACATAATAAATAATATAGACCACTAAGTTATACCCACAAAAATCAAATTATAAAAATAATTTTTTTACAAAAATCTAGCACTTTTATAGTTATACACTTATACACTCTCCTTATTATTAGTATTACTATTTATATATTAAGTATTAATTATTATTAATATAATATACTTCTATGAAAATATCTTGCACTCAAGAAAATTTAAATCAGGGTTTAATGGTGGTAAGCCATATAGCTTATAAAAATACTAACTTACCAATTTTATCTAATATTTTAATTAAAGCGGATAATAAATTATTAACTTTATCTGCTACTAATTTAGAAATAGGAATTACTATACAAATAAGAAGTAAAATTGAAAAAGAAGGGGAATATAGTGTAGATGCTAAATTATTTAGTGATTATGTATCGTATCTTCCTAAAAATAGAATTGATCTAGAATTAGAAGATGATAATTTAAAAATAATTTGTGAAAAGCAAAAAACTAAAATTAAAGGGCAATCATCAGTAGAATTTCCCCTAATTCCTAAAATAGAAAAAAATAATCCTTATATAGTATCAGCTAAAGAATTTAAACAAGCTATTTCTGAAGTTGTTTTTGCTGTGTCAACCTCTGAATCTAGACCAGAAATATCAGGAGTTTTTATGGGTTTATATCCTGATAATATTATTTTAACCGCCACTGATAGTTATCGTTTAACTGAAAAAAAGATTAAATTAAATGACAATAAAAATAATAATGAAAGAAAAATAATAATTCCCGTTAAAACTCTAAATGAAATTTCAAGAATACTGGGCATTTTTAAGGAAAATATTTCTTTAGCTGATGTGGAAAATATTGAAATATATGTTTCGGAAAATCAAATAATGTTTTCCTATAATGGTATTGATTTAGTCTCTAGATTAATTGAAGGTCAATATCCTGATTACACTCAAATTATACCTGCTTCTTATAAAACCTTAGCTAAATTAAATATTAAAGATTTAATAAAAGTTGTTAAAACATCTAGTTTATTTACAAAAAGTGGTATAAATGATGTTAAAATTGAATTAAATTCTACCAATAAAGAAATAACCATTACCTCATCTTCCTCACAAACAGGAGAAAATATATCCACCATAGAATCAGAAATAACTGGAGAAGATAATAATATGGTATTAAATTATAGATATTTATTGGATGGGCTTCAAAATATATCTTCCAATAATGTGGTTTTAGAAATAAATAACAGTAATAGTCCATGTGTGATTAAGCCGGATGAGGGTAATAATTACATCTATATTATTATGCCTATAAAACAATAAATAATTACAACCAAAAAACCACCCACAGGGGTGGTTTTTTGGTTAACTTGATTATATCTAGGTGTTTTTAGTTATTGACTATTCTTGGGTCAAATTTGAGCCTCTCACGACCAAGTGGTTGTCTACAACTACTAATTTTTTTTAGTTATAGCCACTGATTTAATAGCAGTATTTTCTAAATCATCTTTAACTTTAATTATTAAAGTATGAGAGCCACTAGTAATATTAGAAATATTTAAATTAGTATTGGTTATATCATTTTTGGTAATAATTAAAATATTATCAATATAATATTCTACCTTTTTTATACCTCTTTTCGCTGAAGCAGTAATATCAATATTTAATTCATTATTATTTATAATTTGATCTGGCGTAGGAGAAATAATAATTAAACTAGGCTGATCCTGTTCTAAGTGGATATTGTCATATTCTGTTGGTATTACAATATTTTGATTTAACTCAAAATTTTGATTTTTAGCCCAAATAATTATACTATCCTCCCAACTTTGAAATTGCTGATCATCTGCTGGATTTTTTGGTTTATCACCCCTTGGATCATCTTTGTTTATATAATATAAAATATCGTGCATTTCTTTTATATTAATTTCTTTAATAGTTGATTCGGGAGTATATTGGGTAGCTAATTTATTAGACATAGTATCTATTTTTATAATAGTTTCCGCTGTTTGTCCTCCATCTAACACAGGTTTACCGGTAATAATTTCTTCTGGAGCAGTAAAATTTTCTGGAGTAGTATCTTTTAATGATTCTCTCATAAAATAATTCCAAATCGGAGCGGCTATTATAGAGCCATCAGCTCCTTTTTTCATTTCACTGTTATTATTATTACCCACCCAAACTCCGGCGGCTAAACTGGGCGTGTAACCAACAGTCCAAGCATCACGATAATCATTAGTTGTGCCCGTTTTTACCGCTACTGGCCTGCCTGGTAGGGTTAATTTTCCACCAGCACCAAAAATATAAGCACGAGCCCCGTCATCTGATAAAATATTACTAGTTAATCGGGCATATTGCGGTTCTAAAACCTCTTTTTTCTTATCTTTATATTCAAATAAAACTTTGCCATTTTTATCTTCTATTTTTAAAATAGGTGTTATTTCATGTTTTATTCCTTCTTGTGATAAAACTGCATAAGCGCCAACATGTTCTAATAATTTAACTTCCCCACCCCCTAAAACTAAAGATAAACCAAACCTACTTCTATCGCCCAAGGTGGTATAACCCAAATCATCAGCTAAGTTTAAAATATTTTCTAAACCAGTTAAATAGGTGGTTTTAACTGCCGGTATATTCAAAGATCCTTGTAAGGCATTTCTTATGGTAACTGGGCCATGTTCAATGGAATCGTAATTATGCGGTTCATATTTATTAGTACCAGTAGTGTCAAAATTAGTTACCACATCATATAAAATAGTATTGGGGGTGTAGCCTTTTATAAAAGCAGCCGTATAAACAATAGGTTTAAATGATGATCCAGGTTGTCTTGGCCTTAGTGCCACATTAACTTGGCCGTCTATTTTCTCATTAAAATAATCAACAGAACCAACCATAGCAATTATTTGACCTGTTTTAGGATCTAAGGCGACGAGAGAGGCATTAGTAAAGCCATATTTAACGCTATTAGTTTCTACACCTTGTTTAACAGCTTCTTCGGCTATTTTTTGTTTGTCTAAATCTAGAGTTGTATAAACCTTTAATCCTTCTTGATTAATAAATTCTTCGCCATATTTTTCTGATAATAATTCTTTAACATACATTACAAAATGAGGAGCAATAATTGAATCTTGGAGTGGTTTAAATATTATTTTTTCATTTTTAGCTTGTTCAGCTTGATCTTTGGTAAGATAATCAAGCTCAACCATAGAATCTATAATATATCTTTGTCTAGATATTAATATATCTTTGTTGTTGCCATAAGGTGAATAATAAGTTGGGGCTTGAGGTATAGCCGCTAAAATTGCTCCCTCAGCAATAGTTAAATCTTTAGCTGATTTACCAAAAAATGATTGTGCAGCGGCTTCCACACCATAAATAACAGAACCATACGGTATTTCGTTAAAATACATATTCAATATCTGATCCTTAGAGAATTCATTTTCTAATCGATATGATATTAATATTTCTTTAATTTTTCTGGTATAAGTTTTTTCATTAGTTAAAATAGCATTCTTAACGAATTGCTGGGTTAAGGTTGATCCCCCAACCTTACTCCCAGTGAAAATGTTTTTTAAGATCGATCTTATAATACCCGTAGCACTAAAACCCCTGTGGGTGTAAAAATTTCTATCTTCAGCGGTTAAAGTGGCATTGATAACATGTTTTGGTATTCCATCCATTTTAATTAAAGTCCTTTTTATATTACCATGAATGTCGTATAAAACAGTTTCACCTTTTCGATCATATATTTTTGTACTAACTGTAACCGATCTATTAATTATGCCGTCTGGATTGGGCAGATCCTTTGATATCCAAGCAAATAAGCCAAGTAAAGCAATGCCACCAACTAAAATTAAAAATAGAGCTATAGGAATTAAAATACCTAGTATTTTTCTTAATATTTTTTTGTTTTTAGGTTTTCTATATTTAGAAGAAACCGAAAAATTATTTGACGGTCTTTGATGTTGGTAGCCACCACCTCTAATATAGGTTGGGTTTCTCCAATCTTGTGATGATTTTATTTTTTTTGATAATTGGGATATAGTCATAATCAATAATTATTGGTGGTAATTAGGGCTGCCCCTAAGAGCACGCTATTATCACCCAACTTGGATATAGTTATTTTAGTTTTTTTTAATTGATTATAAAAAACATACTTAGGAAAATAATTGTTTATGGCTTCTTGCCAAATAGGCTTTACTCTTATAAGCCCGCCTCCAATTACAATTATATCTGGGTTAAGTCCGCTGGCTATATTGGCTAATCCCATGCCTAAACATTTGGACATAATAAAAAAGGTTTGTCTGGCTGCTTTGTTTTTCTTATAAAATAACTTCTCAATAGAAAAAGTATCTAGTTCTTTATTAGTTAACTGTTTAAAAATTTTTATCATACCTCTTCCAGAAACATATGATTCCAGGTGCCCCAGTAAACCACAAGAACACCTAAAGCCACTAGTGGCTATTTGCATATGACCAAATTCACCAGCATTATTATTTGTTCCTCTTATTATTTTATGATTGATAATTATCCCCCCGCCTATGCCCGTACCCAAAGTTAATCCTACAACATTATCATATTTTTGGCCTGAACCAAGGATAGCTTCTGAGAGGGCAAAACAATGAGCATCATTATCTACAAAAACAGGTAATTTTAATTTCCACTGTAAATATTTTTTTAAATTAGTATGGTTTAATAATTTTAGGTTTGGAGCATTGATTATCAATCCATCGGGCCAACTGATTTGCCCGGCTAGAGCCACGCCAATCTTAACTGTTTGTTTGTTTTTAAAACCACCGATTAATTTATAAATATTATCATTGAATTTATTCGTACTTATATTTTGAGGTGTGGTAATTTTTTTAGATTCAGTCAACCTGCCAAATTTGTCAATTAAGCCAATATTAATCTTTGTCCCGCCTATGTCAAGGGCAATAATGTTAGGAAATAATTTCTTAGGCATAAATATTTGATTTAGAAACCATGTTAATATTATCTTATAAAAACGGGTTTAATTCAATCATCTGATTTAATTAATAAGTCTATCTGGTTTAGAAATTTTTCTTGCTGTTGCCAGATATCACTCTTTCTTTTTATGAATTTTTTTATATAATCCTTCTTTTTTAATAATACTGTTTTCGATTTACTTAAAAGATTATGGCCTGGTTGTTTATTTAATTTGTCAGAACTTATAATTAATTCAGGGCAATTAATGAATTGGGCAAAGCTTTTATTGCGCAGGTCATAACCAACATTTATTTCCGGGGTGAGAGCTCCAAAAGCTAGTACCACTGAATGTAACATCATGCCAATAATTAAATCCATTTTACTATAAAAATATTTTTGTTGATTAGGTGGCAGATCTATAATCTTAATATTTTTAATATTAAGTTTCTTTAATATTTTTTTCTCATCAGGATGATGGAGTAAATAATAAATATCAGCGTTATATTTGGTTTTAAAATAGGCCAGTGTTTTTTTATAAGAATCTAAGATATTTTTTTCGTACTTACCAAATCCCATCCAGCCAGAATAATTTAAATTAAAACCTATTTTTACTTTGTTTTTAAATTTTAAATTTTTTATTTTTTCTTCTGTTAAAAAAATAGCCGGATCACCTATCACCTTTATTTTTTTAGCTTGAACTCCATATTTTATTAGGAACTTTTTAGTGTAATAATCACGAACAGAAACTAGTTTAGCAAAATTATTTAAAAAAACAATACTAGCTATTTCTGTCCTTGTTAATTTACGAGCGCCTATTTCTCTGATATAACCAACTCCAAAAATCACTATAGGTGGCTTTATTTTTTTAATAGAATTAATATTATAGGGCATAAACCAGTGATAGTAAATACCACCTCCACCAATGACTACTAAATCACATTTATTAATATTAACAACATCTCTCTTAGTGATTTTTTTCAAAATTTCTACTGAAAAGTCTACAATTTTAGCCGAAGGGAATTTTTTTCTTAGAAGTTCCTGGACAGCTAAAACAATAGCTACATCACCTTTATTTTTTTTATCCCAAACATGAATATGAGCTATTTTCATTTATAATTATTTAATTTGATCTAAAAATTCTTTACTTTGCTGGATTAGAAAATTAACTTTTACTTCTGCATTTTGACTGCGTAAAAAGAAAACTGCACTGCGTAACGATAACCAAGCCTGGAAGAATAGCATTCTATTCTCTATGTCTTGGTTCATTTCTATATTTCTATTTTTGAAATAATTTTTTAAAAAAATATTTTGATAATATTCTATTTTCCGATCAGGATAAAACCTTAAAGACATGAATCTAAATTGTTGCAAGAAAGATCCTATATCCTGGGCGAAATCAGACACTCTTACATCGGTGAAATCTATAATATTTATAATTTTTGTATCTTCTTCAATAATTATATTTTCCGGATGAAAATCACCATGAATGAAAAATTTCTGATTATCCTCTATCTTCAATTTTTTAAATTCCACCTTGATATAATTTAAAAGCTTGATGATTTCTATTTTGCAATTTTCCAATTTTATTTCTTTATCGCCTAAAACATTACTAGGATCCAATGACCATAAGCTACTTCTGAATTTGGAAATTTTTAGTTTAGGATCAATTTTCAATTTATGGAGAGAGGCTAGTTTGATAGCCACTTCTTTGACATATCTTTTAATATCTGCCTGGTGTTGAATATAATAATAGAGATTTTGTCCGCGAACTCCCTCATAAAACATGGCTTGAGTTTTATTATCATAAAACAAGGCTTTTTGGCTGGAGATATTATTTCGATTTACAAATTTCAAAATTTCCATTATTTTTTTTCTGGAGCCATCAGAATGAGCCGAACAAAAAATATTTAGTCTTAAATATTTTTTTTCCTTACCAATTACTCTGGCCATTAAAAAGCTATAATTAGCTACAACATGTTCAAAATCATCACCCAGCCGTTCTTTAATTATTAGAATCTGTAGTTTGTCTATTCTAATAAATTCAGGATAATTCTTTTTAAGATTAGCATTAAATAACTTTGTAATGTACTTCTCATCTAGCAGGTTTTCCAGGGGGATAGAATTTTTATTTTTAGGATGCATATCTTTTCCAATGTTTTTGCCAAATGGCTTTAGTTAAAAATAAATATAACTTTTCGGCTTTAAGTTTCGTTTTTGAATCGGCATTTTTAAGCGATCTAATGCTATTGATCAGTTCTTTTAAACCCTTTTCTACTTCTGTCGGATTCCAAGCTATGGGCGAGAAGCTGTCAGGCTTTCTTTCAGCTGCCCACCACCAGTAACAACTGGACAGGCCATGGTCTAAATGTCTTCTAGACCATAAGTAGTTAGAATCAGACTGATTTTTATTCAATGTTTTAATGGCCAACTCTCTTAATTCCCAGAGTTTTTTATGAATTTTGTTTTTAGGATTATCCCAAAGGGCATAGGGAATATGTTTCTTCAGTTCTATTTCGGTTGATTCCCAGTTGGCAGAGCGCGGGGTTATTTCTTCGGTTCTCTTTAGAGATTTTAAATACTCCGAGATTAACAAATTTCTAATCGATTTATTGTTAAAAACTCTTTCATAATAGCCATAGTCATTTTTATGGTAGTGGCCGTATAATTCTCCGTCGTGGGCGGTAATAAGATAGTTATTGTCTTTGGTTGGGTTGTTTAATTCTTTAATGTTTTTTATGATAGATTCCGGTGGGAAGCTTTTTGAATATTTTCTATCGCGGAAGATAACATAAAGACCATTGTTTTTTATTTTATATTTTACTTTATTGTTTAAACTATTCTTTCCGGCGTGAATTTCATCTAAGATAATCCATTTATAACCAAGGTCTTTAATTATTTCCGCCATTTTAGGGTTATAAGCCATTTCTGGAAGATAAAATCCGTTCGGCTGATAGTTTAAACCAAATTTTTTAATAATAATTTCATTATTAAGTTGGATTTGTCTTTTTATTTCACTTTCAGGCAAGAGTGGTAAAATAGGATGGAACATAGCACTACCGACCAATTCTATTTTTCCTTTTTTGGTTAGGGATTTGATGTCCTTGATTAATTTGGAGTAACCACTGTCATTTAATTGTTCTAGTAGTGATCCTGATACATTGAGAGTAATTTTAAATTTAGGATATTTTTTAAGTAGCCATATAATATGATTATAACTCTCACTGGCCACCTGATCTAATATTCCCCTATCTTGATTTGGGGGTTGGTAAATATGTAGAAATTCAATCCAATTTAACATAAATTATTGTATTTTTTTATTTTCTCTCTCTTTTATTTTCAAAGCAACTTTATATAAATCAATATATTTTAAGGCTGGTATCTTCCAAGAGTTAGCTTCTTGCATACCAAAGACGACCAGTTTATTCCAAATATCAGGGTATTTATATATTTCTAGGGCTCTGGTTATAGCAATTAGCAAATCATAGGAATTATATTTTTTAAAAGTAAAACCATTACCCTTTTTGTTATTGGGGCTGAAATCAATAATGGTGTCAGCCAGTCCTCCAATATGATGGACAATCGGTATGCAGCCATACCTTAGGGCGATCATCTGATTAATGCCACATGGCTCAAATCTGGAGGGAAGCACAAACATATCGGCTCCGGCATAAATCAGAGTTTCCATCTTTTCATCAAAAGGAATAATGGTTAATTTTTTAGGATATTTTTTATTTAATTTTTGAAAAAAATTAATAATTGTTTTATCGCCATCTCCCATAATAACCAATTGCACATTCATTCTAAGTAACGATTTCACTATATCCATTAAAAGCAGAAATCCTTTTTGCTCAGCTATACGCGAAGTCATACAAATTATGGGAATATCATTATCTATTTTAAGATGAAGTGTTTTTTGTAATTTTTCCTTATTAGGTTTTTTATAATTAATGGATTTATCGCTGTAATGTTTGATTAGTCCCGGATCCAAAAGTGGATTATATTCATTATAGTCGATACCATTAACTATGCCATAAACTCTTGATTCGCGATTTTTTAAAACACGATGCAAATCTTCGCCAAAATCTTTAGTTAATATTTCATCTCGGTAAGTTTCGGAGACGGTGTTAATAACATCAGCATTTAAAATGCCTCGTTTGGCAAAATTTATATTTTCTAATTTAGGATCATCAGTGCTAGGTAGACTGCTTCTGCCATCATCGCGATCCTCATTTTTTATAGACCACCAGTTATGGCCCAACTGGAAAACTAAATTATGAATAGTATAAACAATAGTTGTTTTATTCCAAAATTCATCATTTTTAAATCGGCCCCTTAAAAAATAAGGTATTAAGCCAGTATGCCAATCATGACAATGAATAATATCTGGTTGCCAATTTAATTCTTTTAAGAGTTGCAAGGCGCCTAAATCAAAAAGCATAAATCTTAGATTCTCATGCTTGGATCCGTATAAATTCTTTTTGACACCAAAAAATTTTTCATTACCAACAAAATAAACTGGCAAATCTTTCATGGATTCGCCCTGGTAATAATTTACTTCGTATATTTTTTGGTGAGTAGTGTCTATCTTTACATTATTTTTATATTCCTTGAGGCCAAACTTATTTTTATCGATAATGGCTGAATAATAGGGCGATATAATAATCACTTCATGACCCAATCTTTTATGGGCCTTGGGCAGCGATCTAATAACATTAGCTAATCCGCCTGTTTTGGAAAATGGATCGATTTCGGAAGCTATATGGACTATTTTTAGTTTTCTTTTAGACATTATATTTTACCTAATTTTTTAGCGGCCAAGATAAACATAGCATGGCTCCAAGCCAGTGGATAAACTCCTATCCGATAATCGGCAAAGATTTGTTCTGGGATAAAGCCATTATATTTTTTTAGGTTATTTAAAACCCAATTGAAATAATATTCAGTTTTGTTTTGATCACCTTTTAAATTCCAATAAATTGATAGCCAGAAATTCAATATGGGCCAAGCACCAGCGCCTTCTTCGGCTGTTCCCTCACCATCATAATAATCAAATTGAAATCTTTGTACTCCGCCGTTGTTAATAATTAATTTTTCTTCTATTTGAGTTACAGTCTTAACCATTCTCTCATCATTGGCACTAATGATGTTAAAGGGCCAAACCAACCCTAAAATAGAAGCATCAATATTTTTATCGGATAATTTCCCATATGTTCTTAAAAAGTAGCCATCTTCTTGACTGTAGGCTTGATCAATTTTTTTTCTCATTTCTTCGGCACATTCTATCCATTTAGAGTTGTTAATTAGTCTGTCAGCCAGTTCTAACCCCTTAGCGCAAGCGGCTAGAGAATAGGTGTGATTATTCTCAATTTTGGTGGATGTTTTTCTAGTGCCGGATTCCCACAGATCGGAAGTATTATGGAAGAAATATGACCCCTTCCAATCATTGCACAAACCATCAGCTAAGCGTCTGATTAGACTCTCGAATTTTAAAGATTGAGATGGGTTATTTTTATAGTATTCCCAAATAGCCCACAAAACCGCACCAGCTTGATCCGGCTGAAATTGCCGCCAATGGGCCCGACCATTAGTGGAATAATTCTGAAAAATTAAACTTTCCTTTTTAAAATCTTCTGGTCTTTCGTCCAACCATTTAAAAAATGGCTCTTGAATTTTTAAATCTAGTTCTTGAGCGGCCACACAAATAAAAGCCGCATCTCTGGGCCAGACATAATGATAATTGGAAGCTGATCTGGGGTAATAGGGCTTATCAGTGTTAGCGGCCACAATAGCTCCATTTTCTAGCGAGACATCGCCAATAACCTGTCGGCTTTTGGCTAATATTAATTTTATATTTTCTTCCATATATTTATTTAAGATCAGAAAATAAATTAGTATTGATCGCGCAAATGGCTATAGCTAGGGCATCGGCGGCGTCATCTGGCTTGGGTATTTGCTTTAAGCCCAAAATAGTTTTAACCATTTGTTGAACCTGTCTTTTGTCTGCTTTGCCGTATCCGGTTACACCCTGCTTGACCTGCAGAGGTGTGAACTCCTTGATTAGTAGCTTATTTTTAGCAGCGGTCAAAATTATTACGCCTCGGGCTTGGCCGACACTTATGATGGTTTTAGCATTATTGCAAAAAAACAACTGTTCTATGCCTATAATATCTGGCTTATAAGCAATAATAATAGCTTTGAGTTTTTGTTCCAATTGTTCCAATCTCTCACCTAAGGAAATTTTTTTATTAGTAACTATAGATCCATATGCCAGAGGAATAATTTTATGATTCTGAGAAGTTATTATGCCGTAACCAGTGTCGGCAATCCCCGGATCGATGCCTAATATTGTTAATTTTTTACCAATTGGCATTAGTGTAGATATTATTAACATCATCCATATCTTCCAGAGCACTGTATAATTTTTCTATTTTTTCTTGAGTTTTTTGATCTGAGATATTTAAATCATCCTTGGATTTAAAACCCAGTGATGATTCACCGATATTAATATTTAAGTTTTTAATATTTTTTTCTACTTCTTGCAACTTATCGTGGGCCGTTATTATTTCCCAACCCTCGTCACTTTTTTTAATGTCCTCAACTCCGGCATCAATCAATGCCAATTCCAAATCATCTAGATTTTTATTTAACAACTGGTCTTTATCAATTAGGATTATGCCTCTTCTTTCGAATTGCCACAAAACACTATTGGGGGCGCCCAGTTGGCCATTATTTTTTCCTAAAATAGTTTTTAAATCAGAAACAGTTCTATTTTTATTGTCGGTAATTGTTTCTAAAATAAAAATACTGCTATTTGGCCCAAAAATTTCGTAAGTTATTTCTTCTAAAATGTTTTTGCCATCACCAGATCCAACACCTCTTTTAATAGCTCGGTCTATGTTGTCTTTTGGCATATTGGCAGCTCTGGCTTTTTCCACTGCCAATCGTAATTTGAAATTATTTTCAATATCTTTGCCGCCCTCTTTAGCAGCTAGAGTTATGAGATTTCCGAATTTAGTGAAAACAGCACCCCTTTTGGCATCAGCTACTGTTTTTTGTCTGTGCACTTTGGCCCATTTACTATGTCCTGACATAAAAAATAACATTAATTATTTGCAAGATAATCTACTTGGATTATGTCATATATTAAGACAAAAATCAATGGTATAATTCTTCTAAATCTGATAGAATTAAGATGTTAATAATAAGCTAATTATCATAATTAAAGATGTATGAAAATTTTAGATGATTTGAAAACAATTAAAGCCTATAATAAGTTTAAAGTAGCTAAGGCCATCTCGTTTTTACCAGATCAAATCAACGAATCATGGAGTGATGTTTTAAAATTACAGTTGCCCAATAATTATAGCAATCTACAAAATATAGTTACTTGTGGCATGGGCGGATCTAATTTGGCTACGGAATTAGTTAGGAGCGTTTATGGACCCGATATAAAACTACCCTTTGTCTTAGTGCGCAATTATCACTTGCCTAATTTTGTAAATAATAAGACTTTAGTAATTATTACTAGTTATTCTGGCAATACGGAAGAAACTTTAAGCTGTTTTAAAGAAGCCAGAGCCAAAAAAGCTAAAATTTTCTGTTTATCCACCGGAGGTAAGCTAAAGGTTTTGGCTACTAAATATAATATTCCTTATTATAATATTGATAAAAAATATAATCCTTCCAATCAGCCGCGTTATAGCATTGGCTTACAATTGGGAGCGACCTTAGCTTTACTGAGTAAAATTAAATTAATCAAAAATATCAGTCCAGAAATTAAGCAATCTGCAGAATATTTGTTTATTCTTAACCAAACATTTATTCCCGAGATAGATAGCACTAATAATTTCGCCAAAAAATTAGCAGTCGAGTTGCAAGGCCAATTGCCGATACTAGTATCAGCCGATTTTTTATCAGCCAATGTCCATATTTTGGCCAATCAAGTGAGTGAAAGCGCTAAGAATATAATCCAATACTACCAAATTCCAGAATTAAACCATCATTTAATGGAAGGCTTAAATATGCCGTCTGCTATTTCTGCCAAAATAAAATTTATTTTTTTTAATTCCAATTTATATTCTGATAGAATTAGTCGTCGTTTTTATGTGACTGAAAAAGTATTGAAAAATCAGAAAATAAAATTTATAGATTATTCAATTTCCAGTGATAGTAAGCTTCTTACTGCTCTAGAAGTCTTATTGCTTGGCTCCTGGACCAGTTATTATCTAACCATTTTAAATCAAAAAAATCCCACTGCTATTCCTCTAGTTGATTTTTTTAAAAAAGAATTAGGGAAGTAATAATATAGGTATAATTTATTTAACCACTTTTGGTAAAAGTGGCGCAAAACTACGAGCGATGAAAAATTTAGTGTTTTCTTGTCATTGCGAGGAGTTCGCTTTTTAGCGAACGACGCGGCAATCCCATTTGATATAAACACGAGATTGCTTCCCCGCCTTCGCGAGGACCCGCTACGCTCCCTCGCAATGATATAATGATTTTTAATATGTTCGAGATTAGCATTTATGAATCATACTTATTTAGTTGAGGATGAATCCAATATTTATATTTTTTATATATGTTATTTCACAGGGTAAATAATTGGCTAACTGACAACAAAGTAATAGCTGGTCTGTTGCTTTTTTTGTTGTGTTTCATCGTTTTTTCTTGGCTGGAATATGCGCCGACATTTTCTGATCCCGATTCTTTTTATCACACTAAAATAGCGCAATTAATAAGCGAGCAAGGTATTGTCAAAGATTTTCCCTATTTGCCATTTACTACCCTAAAGGATGGTTATATTGATCATCACCTTTTATACCATCTTTATTTGGTGCCATTTGTAAAATTATTCCCACCGCTAGTGGGGGCTAAAATAGGCCATATTTTATTAGTTTCTTTGGCTTTACTGGTTTTGTATTGGTTACTAATTAAACTTAAAGTGTATGGTTCATTTTGGTATATAATCTTTCTGCTTTTTGTAGAACCCTTTGTTTTTAGAATGGGGCTGGTAAAAGCCCAGCCACTTTCTTTGATAATCCTTTTTTTAAGTTTTTATTTTATAACTCAAAGAAAATACTATCTTTTGATGTTACTATCTTTTGTTTATGTTTGGAGTTACGGCGGCTGGTTTCTAATTTTTATTGTGGCCTCACTTTATATTTTGGTGGAAAGCCTAAACTACGCTTTTTTGAAAGTTCATGATAATTGGCTTAGTAGAGTGATCAATTTAAGAGTTAAAAAAACAGATCTAATAGATAAGGTTTATTTATTTTGCCTTCATTTTATTAAATCTATTTTCAGTTTTAAAAATATAAAATTACTAGCCAGTGTTTTAGTGGGCTTAGCTCTGGGGCTAATAATTAATCCTTATTTTCCTAAAAATTTGGAATTCTACTACATCCACATCATTAAAATAGCTTTTGTTAATTACCAATCTGTTATCGGGGTTGGATCGGAGTGGTATCCTTACAAAGTAAATGATTTTTTTATCAACAACCTATTGCCTTTTGTTATTAGTTTTATAGCTTTGGTGATATTTTTAAATTACCATAAAAAATTTAAGGTGGAAGTTAAATACGCCTTAGTTTTGTTTTTGGTTTTTGTCTTAGCTACCATAAAATCACGCCGCAATGTAGAATATTTAGCTCCTTTCGCGGTAATTTTTTCTGCTCTAACCTTATCTCAAACCTTAATGATTTCTGAAATCAGGCGCGATTTTAAAGAGTTTAAAAATATTATCAAAAAAGTATTTTTAAACGATTTATACACCAAAATATTGTTGACAGTTTTTTTAACGGTTATGATTATCCTGGTTTTTTATAGGATGCCTTACCATGCCAAGCAAAGCTTGGACAACGGCTTTAATTTCAATTATTTAAAATCAGCCTCGGAGTATCTCTTCACTTATAGCCAGCCAGGAGATATAGTGCTTCATAGTGATTGGGATGAATTTCCTATTCTCTTCTATCATAATAGCCAGAATTATTACATTGTGGGTTTGGATCCGACATTTATGTATTTGTATGATCAGAATTTATATGCCAAATGGGTGGATATTACTCGCGGCCAGAGGTATAAAGATTTATATAATATCGTCAAAGATGATTTTAAAGCCAAATATATTTTTGCCACTATTGATCACCAGGATATGATCAGAAGCTTGGATAATAACTTTTATTTTGATAAGGTATACTCTGATAATGAAGCCGTTATCTATAGGGTTTTGTAAATCAGTCGTATGTCTGATATAAGTCGGACATTTAAAAAAGATCGGAGGTGACCAATGAAAATATTAATAGCTTTGCCAGTTTACAACGAAGAAATTATTTTAGCCAAAAATGTCCAAACTGTGCTTGGTTTTTGTCGGTCTAACTTAGTTAATGATGATTTTATAATTATTATCGCCAATAATAATTCTACCGATCAGACAGCTAAAATAGCGGATGAGCTATCATTACAAAACCAAGAACTAAAACATTTATTTATCAATCAAAAAGGCAAAGGCTTGGCGATCTCTTCGGCTTGGCAAAAATACGAAGCGGATTTATATTGTTTTATGGATGCTGATCTAGCCACTGATTTATCAGCTCTCTTGGAAGCGACTAGAGCCATTCAATTGGGAGTTGATCTGGCCATTGGTTCTCGCTTTCATCCCCAGTCGCAAGTTGAAAGATCTTGGCAGCGCCGTTTTGTTTCGCAGTGCTACAGGCTGTTCTTTAAAACTCTTTTTAATTTGAAGATTAATGATTTTCCCTGCGGATTTAAAATGATTACTCGCCAGGTGCGTGACCAGGTTTTGCAAAATATTTTAAATAAAGGTTTTTTCTGGGATACAGAAATGTTGGTTTTAGCGGATAAGCAAAATTTTAAGATAGTGGAAATACCGGTAATTTGGCGCGAGAAGAATGATCAAAACAGAAAAAGCCATGTCAGTATTATAAAAACATCTTTAAGTTATATTAAAGAATCTATTCTTCTGAAAATAAGACTTAGTAAATAAACCCAGCACCAATTTTAAATTAAATTGGTGTTTTTTATTTGCCCACGAAATACTATGGGCGTTAGCCCCTAGATGAAGTATTTTCGCTGTCTTCATCTAATTGTCATCCCGAGCGTAGTCGAGCCTGCCTGCCGGCAGGCAGGGGATCCCTCCACTTCACTTCGTTTCGGTCGGGATGACAAAACTTAGTTCATAAGACAGCGGACAAGCGAAGCTTGAATTGTAAAATACTACGCCCTTACGGA
>CAYIBK010000012.1:0-7176 GCA_964361645.1 uncultured Gammaproteobacteria bacterium | reverse complement strand
GCTTCTGGCAGATTAGTGGTGCCACCATTTAGATCTGTGCCCTCGACCGTTTGGGTTAAACCGTCTAAGAGAGCATTAGCTCTGGCTTGAGGGGTTACCGCTACTGAAAAGATCACCGCTAAAATCACCAAACTAAGCATTATTTTTGAAGTTTTTTTCATACTGTTTATTATTGGTTATTATCTTGTATTATAATTGATTTAACTTCCTCTGACAAATAACCAGTCAAATAAAAAACGCCTTATTTATTGCTATAGGGCGTTTTTTATTTGACTATATTTAGTTGCCTAGTGTGGTGACAATTTGGGTTAAGACATAACTGGTAATAATATAGGCGGCTAAGATTATAACAATGCCAATGATGGCGTTTTTGATATAACCCTTGGCTTTGTCTACCTTGGCGCTATCGCCACCGGCGGTCATCCACAAGAAACCGGCATAAATGATCAAGACTACCGCTAAAACACCCAAGAAGCCTAAAAATATCTGGATGATTTGTCCTATGGCTTGTTTTAAATCAGTAGTGCCACTGGGTAATTCCTGTGCTCCTGAGGCTAGAGAATCTAATCCACCTTGAATAGTGTTATCACCTTGAGCTAAAACACTAACCGATGAAATGGCTACTACCATTGAGAACACCATAGTGAGGATCAATGAACTAAGAACAATTTTAGCTATTTTTTTCATTGTTTTTAATTTATTATTAATTTTAATTAATGAATTAATTTCCACCTGATAATTGGCTGATAATAGTAAAGACAATAGCGTAAGAAGACATGATAATCACTAGGCCAATTACGGCTTTTACGATAATATCCTTAGCTTTTTGAACTTTACTGCTATCACCGCCGGCGGTCATCCACATAAATCCTCCGTAGATAACTAAGACTATAAATAAAGCTCCGACAAAACCTAAAAGTGTTTGGATAACAATGCCTACGATATCATAAACACTGCCTTTTTTAAGCAAATCTGGTGTTGCACCATTTAAATTAGCAATTTGAGCAAAAGCTAAACTGGGCCAGATTAACAAAGCTAAAGATGTTAGGGACAATAATTTTACTATATTTTTTTTGATCATAACTGGAAATATAGTCGTTAACAGGGGGGAGATGAACTCACCCCCGTTAACCTATATTTATGTTAAATATTTATGGTGTTGAAGATAATTGACCACCAACCTGCGTAATAACGAAGTTAGCGATTATGTAAGCTGCTAAAATAATGACAATACCGACAATGCCGGAAATAATAAGTTTTTTAGCCTTATCAACTTTAGCTTCATCACCAGCGGCAGTCATCCAAATAAATCCGCCCCAAAGAATAATAATAACAGCTAAAATTCCCAAGAAACTTAAAATAAGTTGAATAATAGAATTAATACTATCTTTTAAATCCCTGTCTCCCAAACCGATTTGAGCAGCATTTTCTAAACCCAAATTAAGATTGCCTTGAGCGGAAACTAATACTGGCAAGGCGAAAAGTGATAATACTATAACTGACAATAATCCAACTGTAATCTTTTTTAATGTTAATTTTTTCATTTTTTCACCCCCTTTCCTAATTGACGCATTACCACTGTCATCGTTAATCGTTAATGCGAAAGGTTATATATCTATTAATTAGCAAATGCATTACTATTATAGCAATTTATCCATATTTAAACCAAATAATTATCCCCCCAATCAAGTATTATTATAACGGCCCTAATGAATTGATTTGATCTATTTGTTCTTGATTTAACCCCCTCCCTGTTGACCACTGCATACTCCATTAGAATTAGCCCAGTTAAAATTGGAATTTCCTAATAAAGCACCAATAATAAGATTGATGAAAGTCCAGGCAAACAAAACGATGAATATGCCTATAACAGTGGAAATTAGAATATCCTTGCCCCATTTTATCCTGGCTTCATTGCCATAAGCGGTAATCATAGTAATACCGCCATAAACAAACATTAAAATAGCAAAAGTTCCGCTTAAGCCCACTAAAATATTAGCGCCAGTGATAAAAAGGCCGACAAAATCGCATAAATTACAACCTTCAACACCTTCTTTACAAGCTTTAGATAAGGTGTCTGATACCAAATTTAAACTAGCGGCCGAAACAGATTGGACTAGAACCAGCGAAAATATAATAATCAAAAATAAGCCAATTATTTTTTTTAGTTTCATTTTGTAGTTTGGTTAATTTTGGTTATGGCATTTTTTATGATATTAGCAAAGTTGCGATCATCAACTGCTGCCGGGAGCTGTTCGATCATTTCTTTGACCGCTTCTTCTGTGGCCGCTTGATTTTTGCCTTGATACCAATTTTTGGCGGTTAAAGTTTGGACGGAGGTGGAATAAAGATCTTCATCATCTGTTTGGGTGTTTAGAAGTTCTTTTAGGGCTGTTGGTCTTTTGGTGACATTTAGATAAGAAGCGACATTTTCTTTGGCGGTAGCAAATAAGACAAAATCCCAAGCTTCGTTTTGGTGGGCTGATTTTTTAGAAACACTCTCAATCCAATAATTAGCGTAATTACTAGGGTTATCTTGGCTAATTTGAGGCAGAGGAGCAATGCCCAAATTAAGCTTGGGCGCTCTAGATCTGATGCTGGGTAAATGATAATTATAACCAAACATAAAAGCCACTTTACCACTTAAAAAAGTTTCAAAGGAATTTGGCATTTCTGTATTCCAAGAATAGACGCTTTTTACTGGTGAAGAAAAATCCAAGTAAAATCTGATGGCTTCTATGCCTGGAAAGTATTTTTCGGTGGTGGCTTGATTGAAGATGGCAAAACTATTGCCGTCATTCATAACCGCTCCATTTTGCATCATCAAAACAGAAAGAATATCAAAACTTCTTTCAATATTATAGCCAGTTCCTAAGGCGGTGCCTGATTGGATAATTTTTCCCGTAGTATCAAATTTGGTTGATTTTTGCACGGCTTCTTGGAAAGCCTTCCAATCCCTGGGGGCTTGAGCTACTCCTGATTTATTTAGAATATCCTTGTTATAAAACATCACTAGCGTTTCTAAACTCATAGGCAAACCATAAACTTGACCATCTAAAACCACATTATCGTAAACTGTATCGGCAAAATTGGCTTTTATTTCCCTAAGTGAGGGGCTTTTTTTGGTTCTTATCTCATAAGCCACTTCTTTTTTAATGGTGCCCTTGGTGTATTGATAAGCCAGACTTATTTCTGGTGGCATCGCTTCTAATTTAGTCTGATATTTCCTCAAGTCGCTTTCATTGATGCTAAAAATATCTGGCCCGCGGTCTTCGGCTAGAGCTTCTAAAAGCGCCTGTTCATATTCTTCTACTCTGAATTTGCGGTAGGTTATGTTAATATTGGGGTGAAGTAACTTGTAACTGGCAATAATGTCGTTGAAAGAATCCTGATCATCAAAGACGCGCCAATAAGTTAATTCTACCGGCTTCATTTTTTCCTGGACATCGGCTCCTGGGTTTTTACAGCCAAAACCGGAGGTTAAAAGAAAGGCAAAAATTAAAAACAAGTTCAAAAAATTGAAATATTTCTTTTTGAATTTAATCATATGTTTGGTTATGGATATGTTTATATTATACAACAAAAGCCCAAAATAAAAAAACAGCCCTGGGCCTAGCTGTTATCTTGGTTTGATTATCGAATCTGGCTGGGCGGGTCTTATTTAATTTTCTGCTTAATTTTGTTTAATTTAACAGCTATGCGATTTCTTATTTTTTTGTTTATGCCCCTGCCTATTAGGAGCAGATAATTATAATCAGATGGATAACCAACTAGTTCCATAAAACCCAAGCCCTGAACTTTTTTCTTATTGATGGTGCCCGATATTTTCGTGGGTCCTTCAAAATAATTAATGCTGCCAAAAATAATTTCTTGCTCTGGAGCAATAGATTTAATACTTAGTTTTATTTTCTTTTCGGGAATTTCCAAATTCCAAATTAAGGGATACTCAGCTTTGGTTTTAGAACTAGTCCAAATATTGTTTTGGGGCGTTAGTTTTATTTGGCGATGGTGGCTGGACTTCCCATTTTTATCTATCACATCGGCAAAATAATCATTATTTTTACCATCACTATATTCCACACAAACAATTTCTGTTTTATTATCTAGTTGCAAGGAAAACCAGCTCCATTTATTTTTTTGATAAGGGACATCAGCCCATTGGTGATCCAGCCACGATTTGCCAGTAACTTTAAGCCACTTACCATTGATTAAAATAGAGCCCTTGGTGTCTAAATCGGTTAAGGAATAATAATAGGTTTGGTGTTGGCTTATAGTTACAAAACCACTCCCACCTTCTAGCAGTGGTTTTTTTCTGGCTTTTAATTGTAAATCAATATTTTTATTTTTAAGATGAAAGTTACCTGGAGTTATTTCAGTGATTTCATTATTAATATAATTATAAGCGCTTAACAAATCGGTATAATTTATAAATAAAAGATCTTTAGTAAAGCTGTCGCCAGAAACCCAAGACATTAGTTGGATATCTTGATGGCTTTTTTGCTGGCTGATATCAGATATTATGGCATGGGCAAAATAAACATAAGGCCAAGAAGAATAATTTTTTTTAAAGGGTAGTTTGTTTAAAAACGGAATATTAACTTTTCTGATGTCCGCTTTAAAGAGGCAATTCATAAAAGCATAATTATGGCCTTGCTTGTCTTTTAAGTGCCCATTGAAATACCACCATTCAATTATGCTGTCATGAGGCAGATTATCTTGGGGGAGTTTAACTTTTTTATGTTTCATGTGTTTATTTTGGCTATATGTTCTAGACAAAGTTTGAAAAAATATTTACCTTTTTGGGACAAAATAAACTTTGTTTTAGGATCAGTCAGTCAGATGCAGGGCATAGTTGACTTGGTTATTTACTTTACCCACGAAATACTATGGGCGTTAGCCCATAGATGAAGTATTTTCCGCTGTCTTCATTTATTTGTCATTCCGGGCCTGCCTACCAGTAGGCAGGCTTGACCCGGAATCCAGTGGTTTTATTATATAATACTGGATCCCCGATCAAGTCGGGGATGACAGAAATAATAAATTTGTTTAGAAGACAGCGGATAAGCGAAGCTTTAATTGTAGAATACTACATCTGTAAGGGCGTAGTAGTTTATCAAAAAAACTCTTTAGCTTCGGCCAAATCCAAAAATAATATCGGTTAATTTTTAGTGATAAGTTTAAATGGCTTAAATAGCCGTTGAGAAAAGACTCTAAAAAGTTAGAGAAATTATGAAAGGTAATAAATATTGATTGGAGTATTGGTCTTTAGAAAGATGCACATTCACCGGCAAAATCACCCAGATAAGCGACTTTTAAAACAAAATCAGTCCAAGCGGAACAGACTCCACCCTTGAAAATAGGTTCTCTATTATCTATCAATGGGTAATCATTAATCAGAAAAGAATTAGTATTGGAACGAACAGCTTTTTGTAAGAGAGTGTCAATATCAGTAACATGAGTTAACCCTACCAGTGGATTGAGTAAAGCCACTTTAGTAGTTAAGGCAGTATCACTAAAAGTATAGTCACAATATATTACCTTAATAAATTGTCCTGGTATGGCTGGGTTCTGCTCTTGTCTTTGATAACAAGATGTAGTAGTTATTTTAGGACCTTCAGGATCCAGATATTTTAATTCATATAAAGCTCTAGAACCAGACAAACCATTAAGATTTTTGAAACTTAAAGCAATAACTGTATGAAAACCAAGCTTACCGTCCATTTTATTAAGAACCAGAACCAATGGCGATGATATCTTCTTACCCGCATACTTATTTAAATAATCCAAAACTACCGGAAAAGATATTGCTACCTCTAACTCTCCAACATTTTCACAGTACTGCTGATTAATTAAGTAGCTATTAACTTCCGATTTATTATCTGCTACCCACTGCCTAAAACTATTTGCGGCGATGTGCACTGGATAATTATTATTGAGATAGGAGGTAATAGTTATCAATTCATCCCCGGGCACAGCATTGCTTGGCGGCACACATTTAACTCTGATCTGGGTAGTGGTGGCAATAGTTTCATTGGTTTGAGGGTCGATCACCGAGAGGGTGATGTTCTTTCGGCCAGGCACAGAGTAAACCACCGGTTGCTCACGATATGGTTCATTGGGACGGGAAATGTTGTCGTCAAAATTCCAGGAGAATTTAGTTAGGCGTGAGAGAATATTAGATTGGGGCAAGAACTTAATAATTTGGCCGGTTTGGTATTTTTCTTGTTTCGGATTAATACTAATATCCACCCAATTGCGAGAAGGGACGCAGGAAGCCATGCATTGCGGATAGGAGACTAACCCCGGCTGACCCGGATAGCCCGGTTGGCACCATGGTTTAACTGGATCAGAACGATTGCAATAGTATTGGGTAGTGCCACTACTGCCATCAGTACCAAACTTAACCGTTATGAAATGATTGCTAGTTTCAATATAATGCGGCCAAAGGGAACATTTAGCTGTAAATTCTACGGAGTCTGAATTGATTTTAACATCTGTATTATAATATCTCGCTCCACCAGAACATACATACGATCCAGTCGTAGTAATATTAACATTAGCAGCATTGCCATAAGGTTTAGCACAACCGGCTGGAGGATAAATTTTTAAGGAAAATTTTTCTGGAGCCGTCCACCCCGGTTCATCAAAATGAACATTGACAACTGTACAATCATTTGTTTGAGTTAAAGAAAAACCACCCAATCTAAATGAGGGAACAATAGTGGCAATCACAAAACTACTAACGATTAAAATAGCTAAGACCGTGATAGCGACAGCAATTTTGGGATCAACTTTATTTTTAATAATAGTTTTCATAATAGATTGTTTAGACATAAGATTATATTAATTATCGGGGTAATTAATGATGTCTTAATTTTTGGGTCGAGAGAATATAATAAGAAACATCAGTGTTAGTTTGAGTTGAGACTACAGTCGGCAAAACAAGTAATCCCAATAAGGTTAAATTTTTCATAAAAAATAAAGCTTAACTATTATAACTTTATTATAGCTCTTTTATAAAATAATAACTATAAACTGACTATAACTTTATCTCTAGACCAGTATTATGATTATGTAAATCCCCTTTATTTTTGGTTCCAAAACCCTTTTCTAAAAATTGGCGGTGTTTTTTGGACGAAGTTCGAAACTATTTCGAGCAAAATCCAAACGACTAAA
>CAYIBK010000011.1:18342-30686 GCA_964361645.1 uncultured Gammaproteobacteria bacterium | reverse complement strand
AGATTGCTTCGTGCCTCGCAATGACAATGGAGTAGTTTGCAATGACAATAATAAATCAAATCTTCGTCATATCAGGATTTTTTTAACAATAAATCCCTAAGCTGAAAAATGTCATTTTTAGAAAATCCCTTTACTAAATACAAAACTATAAAATAAGCCAGAGCGCCAAGGGGGATAACAAAAATGAAGTGTAAATTATTTTTTAAGCCCATAACCACTAATCCCATAACCAGACAACTGATGATTATTTTACTGGTTGATATTAACAAATATTTTTTATCATAATCAATTATCCTGCCAACCAAGAACAAACCAATAGAAAATAATAAGACATAACTTAAGAGGGCGGAAAGGGCCGCTCCGTTATAACTGAATATAGGAATTAAGATTAGATTGGAAATTATGTTAAAAACAGATATAAATCCTAAAATTACAGTATTGGCAGTTTGTTTGTTGGAAGCGTTAAGCATGGCGCCGACCGGAAAAGACAAAAAGATAATTACCAGCGCCACCATTAATATTTGCAGAGGCAAAATTGAAGCCGTATAGCCAGCGCCAAAAACTGGACCAATAACCTTATCGGCAATAGTGATGATGCCCACCGACAGGGGCGCGGATATAATCAAGAGATAATAAATTGATTTAGTGAAACTTTTGGCCAGCATCTCTTTGGAAGAAACAAAGTATTTGCAAAAAGCCGGATAAATCGCCGCCGAGAAAGCCACTCCGATAAATTGGAGAGCAAAAGTGACTTTATAAGCCACGCTGTAAATGCCTACTGCCTCATCATTGGTTAATTTGGATAATAATATTACATCCATGTAGGAATAAAGGCGGATAAAAACACCAGCGATGGCAAAAGGCAGGGATAGTTTTAAAATTTTCCAAATCAGGCTTTTGGAAAAATTCGGCTTGGGAAAAACTTTATATTTAAGGCTTAAAAAAAGCGAGGAATAAAATAAGTTAAACAAAGTGCCAGCCAAATAAACACTTATTAAAACTACCAAGCCTAGATGTAATTTCAAAACCACAAAACCCAAAACAAGCAGAATGATCTGATTGATGATGACGCCATAACTTTCATAAATCAAATTCTGCAGACCGCGCAAAATGGAATAGAAAGCAATGCTAAATGAATCCAAAATTATAACCAGCCCAGTGACATAAACCAATCTTTTGGTGATCTCCGGATAACCCATTAAATTAACCATTAAAACTATCAAAAAATAAACAAAAAGGGAAACTATTAATTTAAAACCCAGGACATGGGAAAGATATTTTTGGGAATCTGCTTTATTTCTAGCGCTTTCCCGCACTAGTATCTGGGTGGTGCCAAAATCCAAGAACATAGTAAAGATAGTGGCAAAACTAAGAGCAAATGAATATTTGCCCAAATCCTCCACGCTGATAGCCCTAGCGATTAAAATGAAATACAAAAAAGAGATGGCCTTTTGGACAGCCAAAGAGATGGTAAAAAAGAAAGTATTTTTAGCTAATTTTTTATGGGTCTTTTGCTGAATAGTTTTTTGATTATAAATTTTCACAATTTTGAGATAAATTTTTCAAACAATTTTTGAGGCCTACCAAATGGTAAGCCGAAAAAAATTTTGGGAAATTTAGTCTAAATTTGGAAATTTTAATAAATAAATATTCAGCAATAGACCCACTACTCATTAATTTAATTATAGCTTAATTTTGACAAGAAAAAAAGCTCCCGATTGAGAGCTTAAAATGAACCAAAATCAGAAACCAAGGTACTTGCTAATAGCTATGGCTATAAAAACCACCACCAGGGCAATCCAATCTTCTTTGCTCACTAATTCTCTTTTGGGAGTAAAAATTATAGCTGAAAGATAACAAAGCATAAGACCACATCCAAATAAAAACAGACTGGCAGATATCATGTTTTTCTCCTTATCTTTTGCTAGTTATTGACTAGAAAGATAGGCTGTAATTGAAGCTATAGCCGCAATTGAAGCCACCAAGAAAGCAATGAGGGATAAAACCATAAGTCCATATTTATTATACCTTGGACCATGAATCGATGTTATAATAGCCATACCACAAATACTTAATATGCCAAGACATAACATGACAATAAAAAAGAGGCTATTGGATATCATGCTTTTCTCCTTTTTTGTGAATTAACCCAGACAAATAAGTATCGCAAATAAAACCATTAATCCGATACATGACATGCCAGCGCCAATAAACCCCTTACCTAGAAACATTAAAATAAAACCAAGAATAATTGTAATAACTAGAGACAATAATATAAGTAGAGATAAGATATAATGCTCCGTAAAAAAGGTATATAAATTATCAATCATATATCTTCCCTCTTTTCTTTTGCTAGTATAAACTAAGACAAAGAGATGTAATTGTACACGATTGAAGCCAGAAAAATAGCAATAAAAAATACGATGGCAATTAAGTTTAAAGCTTTGTGACTCTCTTTACCTTGATCTGGAACAATCATCAAATAAAGAATAGTAAAAACAACACCCAAAACAAAAATTAAACCAGATATAATCATATCCCTCCCCTTTTCTGTGGTTGTTTATAATCTTATATAAGGAACGATTAACTTGAAATATTATAATATATAAGAAAAAATGTCAAGCCGTCATATAACTTAGAACACATAACACATAACTCCTTTTATTTTTTATTGCAATAGAAACTGAAAACCTCTTCGTCATTGCGATCCGCCCAGGGCGGAGAAGCAATCCTATTTGATATAAACATGGGATTGCTTCGTGCCTCGCAATGACAAAAAGAACAGACTTCGCTCGCCATGACAATACTATAAAAACAAAAACACATAACCTAATGTTATGCGTTTTGAGTTATATGTTATATGAGTATTAACGTTTACTCCATTGCGGAGATTTTCGAGCACGCTTTAGGCCCGGCTTTTTTCTTTCTTTAACTCTTGGATCACGAGTTAAAAATCCTTCAGCCTTCAGAGCTGATCTAAGTTCTTTATCTAAAATAATCAAGGCTCGGGAAATAGCATGCCGACAAGCATCAGCTTGCCCTTGTTGTCCGCCACTATGGACTTTTATGGTTATATCAAGATCTTTCAAATGGCTGGTTAATTTAAGTGGACTAACAGCCACATCTTGCAAAGCTGGAGTTTTAAAATACTCTTTTAGCTTTAAGCCATTTATTTCCACACTACCCTTGCCCTTTTCATATAATCTAACCTGAGCCAGAGAACTTTTTCTGGCTCCTTTAGCATAGATATATTTTTTATTGATTGTTTTCTTTTCTTCGGGCATATGTTATAGATTGTAGATTGCAGATTTTAGATTACATATTAAAGAAAAACATTTTTAATCTGAAATTTTAAATCTGAAATTATTAATATTTTATAATAAGTCTCTTAATCATTAAATCTCTTAATTTATTCTTGGGTAACATGCCAATAACAGCTTTCCTTAAAACTTCACCCGGATTATCTTTAAAAACATCTCTAACTTTGGCCCTTTTTAATCCACCTGGATAATTACTATGAGAAATAAATTCTTTCTGAGCCAATTTCTTGCCGGTAAATTTTATTTTACTAGCATTTATAATCTCGACAAAATCACCGCCGTCAATATGGGGCTGGAAAGTGGGTTTATTTTTGCCACGTAAAATAACAGCTACTTGAGTAGCTAATCGGCCCAGTGGCCTGTCTGTAGCATCGATTTGATGAGTTTTTTTCGCCCCAGGCGAACCAGCCTTGGGCTGGCTTGTTTTTTCTATATTCATATTTTTATAGTATAACGATTATTCAGAATCGACTAATTCTAAAATTGCCATTTCTGCGCTATCATTTTTTCTGGGCAATAATTTAACAATTCTAGTATAGCCACCATTTCTATTTTTATATCTAGGACCAATAACTTCAAATAATTTCTTAACTGCGTCTTCAACATATAGCACTTTTAAGGCTTGCCGGCGATGGGCCAGTGTATCAACCTTAGATAGAGTAATTATTTTTTCGATAATCGGACGCACCGCCTTGGCTTTAGCTTTAGTGGTTTTTATCTTTTCATAAATAACAAAACTAGTAGTCAAGCTCCTAAATAAAGCTTTTCTGGGCGCTGCCTTTCTACCTAAAGTTTTACCTTTCTTTTTGTGTCTCATAGCATTAGCTTGTTAGCTTATTAGGAATTACTTAAATAGATGTAAATAAACCCTAAAAAGCTACTACCTAATTAATTATTTATTCGGCGATAACTTCTTCCTTTTCTTTTTTAGCTCTTTTTTTCTTAACTGGTTCCTCAACTGCCTGGGCTATTTCTTCAAGACTGCTACTGGCTTCGGATAATTCAACTGGAGCTTCCACATTTACTTCTTCCATTTCCACACGGCCACCTTCCATAATCCAACTAAACTGGTTGGCTAATACTTCAGCCGCCTTTTGAACCGCTTCTTCGGCGCTGATTGTGCCATCGGTTTCAATATCTAAAACAATTTTATCATAATCAACTTTTTGGCCGACGCGAGTGGCTACAACATCCAAACCAACATTAACCACTGGGGTAAAAATAGAATCAATTAAAATTACTCCAATTTCGCCTTTTTCACGGCTATCTTTTTGTTCTTCAGACGGAACATAGCCTATGCCCTTGGCCACAATGATTTCCATGTTTAATTTGGCATCCTTACTGGTTAGAGTGGCGATGATTTGATCCTTATTTATAATTTCTGCATCAGAAGATTTATCAACATCAGCTCCAGTGATTTTGCCTTCGCCTTTGGCAGTTAGTTTTAAAACAACCGGCTCGTCGCTATAAACCTTAACTCGCAGTTGCTTAAGATTAAGTATGATTTCAACCACATCTTCAGACACATTATCAATCGTGCTGAATTCATGATTGACGCCATCAACCTTTATAGCAGTAACTGCACCGCCCGGCAGAGATGACAAAAGCACTCTTCTTAGGGCATTACCTAAAGTTACGCCATAACCAGGAAAACAAGGTTCAATAATAACCTTGGCCTTATGGCCCTTTTCCTCTTCCTCGACAATAAATTTTTTTGGTAGTGAGATGTGTTTCATAATTTTTTCCTCCTGCCCTCAAAGGGGCAATGATTTAGTATAATGAAATTTTATTACTTAGAATAGAACTCAACGATGCTTTGCCAATCAATATTTAAAGCGACATCTGATAAATTTGGCACTCCGGTAATTTTGCCCTTTAATTCCTTTTTATCCAGTGACAACCAAGGCACTATTACTTCCTTCTTTTCTAATTCCGGTTTTAAGTTTTCAAAAAAAGTTGATTTCATAGCTTTTTCCTTGATGGAAATGATATCGCCCACCTTAACTTGATAAGATGGAATATCAACTTTCTGGCCATTGACTTCGATATGGCCATGGCCAACTACTTGCCTAGCTTGGCTTCTGGATTTAGCTAAACCAAGTCGATAAACAGTGTTATCTAATCTATTTTCCAACATGCCAAAAAGTAATTCGCCAGTTTTACCAACTTTTTTGAAAGACTTTTCAAAATAATTGCTAAACTGCCTTTCTCTTAAGCCGTACATTCTTTTAGCTTTTTGCTTTTCCGCCAATTGTTTGCCATAGTTGGTTAATCTTTTAAAACCCTTATTGCCATGAACGCCGGGAGCGAAATTTCTTTTAACCAAAGTACACTTGGCACCTTCGCATTTTTCGCCCTTAAGAAATAACTTCTCACCGGCTCGGCGGCATTTTTTACATTGTGGATCTTGACTCTTCATTATATTTAAATATTTAACTGATTTTAATAATTATTAAACTCGGCGAGGTTTCTTGGCCCGGCAACCATTATGAGGAATCGGAGTTACATCTTTAATGTTATTAACATTAATACCATTGGCGTTTAAGGCTCTAATAGCCGCTTCCCGGCCGCCGCCAATACCCTTAACAAAAACTGCTACTTCTTTAAGGCCGTATTTTTTAGCTTTTTCAAAGGCATCTTTAACAATCATACTGGCCGCATAAGGAGTGGATTTTTTGGGGCCTTTAAAACCGCATTGTCCAGCAGAAGACCAGCTTAAAACATTGCCATTTTGATCGGTAAAAGTGACAATGGTATTATTATAAGTAGACTTAATATAAGTTCGGCCGGAAGAAACCTGCCTCACGACGCTTTTCTTACTTTTGGTTCTAATTTTCTTAACTTGAGCCTTAGAATCCGGTAAAGCTATTGTTGATTCAGTTGTATTTTTCAATTCTTCGGTCATTTTCAAAATTTAATTTCACTTATAAATTAGGTTTTTTGACTACTATCTTTTCTACCCGATCCCGATGTCTTTCTGACATTGCCCCTAACCGTTCGGCTATTGGTTTTTGTCCTCTGTCCTCTAACGGGCAAATTTTTGGAATGTCTAATACCTCTATAAGTTTTTATTTCTTTCAATCTTTTGATATTACTCATCACTTCTCGGCGCAGTTCTCCTTCAACCGTATATTGCTTTTCAATAATATTTCTTAGCTCATTAGCCTGATCTTCGGTTAAATCTTTAACTCTAATCTCTGGGCTAACTTTAGCTTTTTTTAAAATTTTATTGGCAAGAGATCGGCCAATGCCTAAAATATAGGTCAAGCCTATTTCCACTCTTTTTTCATTTGGTAAAGTTGTGCCTGCAATTCTTACTGCCATTTTTTCCAGTTTAAAAGTTTATAAAGTTTAAAGTTAAAAGTTGAAAAATGAAAGTATAAATTTAATAAAAGACTTTATAAACTTTATACTTTTCAACTTTCTACTATTTTAACCCTGCCGTTGCTTATGTTTGGGATTTTTACATATAACTACAAGTCTTTTTTTGCGACGGACAACCTGACAATCATTGCAGATTTTTTTAACTGATGATCTTACTTTCATAATTGTTTAATATCTATAGGTTATTCTCCCTTTGGTTAAGTCATAAGGAGTCATTTGAATCTTGACTTTATCGCCTGGTAAAATACGAATGTTAAACATTCTCATTTTACCCGACAAATGAGCTAGAATCTCATGGCCATTATCCAATTTCACCTTGAAAGTGGTAGCTGGCAGTGATTCAATCACTTCTCCATCAAGTTCCAAGAAATCTTTAGACTGGGGAGCGTTTCCTTCCTTGTTTGACATTAAAGGCTGATATTTTTATAAAATAAAATTCTTGGCAACTAAACTAAGTGCTTAGCTAGCCCAGAATTTAAACTTAAATAAGCTAATTTTTAGGTTTTTTTCTGCTGTGATAATTATAGCAGATTTTAATTATCTGTCAACCATATTCTTCTATATGGTCAATACGAATTCATCTTAACTGAAAAAATAGCTAATGTCAAACAGCTAATGTCAAATATCACCTGTCATAGCGATGGGATTGCGGAGTTTATCCCGAGTTCACAAGGAATCACTCGCAATGACGCCACTTGTCATTGCGAGCGAAACAAAGTGGAGCGAAGCAATCCCATGGAAAATACACGAGATTGCTTCGGTCGCTTGAGCTCCCTCGCAATGACAATTAAAAAACGGGCAATATTTCTCTTGCCCGTGATTGTTTTGTGATTATTTATTAAAGTACGATAATTTAGCCTTTTCTGCCCGATGGTCTGACAAACTCGACGCGGTCGCCGGGCTGCAAGACATAGTCTTCGCCCACATCTTCGCCAGAGACGATCACCTTGGCGTTGGGTGCGATGTTCAGGACATCGGCCAAGTCGGCGCGTAGCTGGGCAATACTCTTGCCGCTTATCTCGCCGAAAGCGCTGGTGTTAGCACCGCAGGTAACGGTGATCAGGCCGGTCTCGCTGTTGCGATTGCCGGTATCTTCGACTTCCTCATCTTCGACAGCCACTGCTACCGATTCTTCTTCGGTTTCGGTGGTGTCTGGCACATACTGGTCCAGGATAGTCCCTTCACCCTGTCCTTCTTCTGGAACATCGTTTTCTTGCGACATGTCTTCTCTCCTTGGTTGTTGTTTAACGAACCGACATCTTTTGACGCCGATTGACTGCTCTAGAATTTCCTCTTAAAATATCCACATAAATCTCATCATAAGTTATTTTGTCTTGCAAATAAGCGTAAAAAACGGAAAGCATAGTGGCCGCGATGGCATTGTTAGCAATTACCAATTGCGGTTGACTTTGAGCTAATTCTTCACAACCGGCATCGGCAGGATTCCTATCTTCCGGATACATAATTTCCGGATGAAAATCGTTAGCAATGGGTAAAGTGATATTTTGGCCATCACGCCTGATATGCACTTGGACATTGCCATCGGTAAAATCATTACCACCAGAAATCAAAACTACATTTTCTAAATCCTCACACCTGTCGGAAACAAGTTTTCTGGTAGCGTGATTATCAACACCCATCAAAACAATATCCCCTTCTCTGATCAAGCCATAAACATTGTCAGCTGTGACATATTCACCCTTGAAAAGAAAAAGTAGATTATTAAAGAGCGCAGTTAGGCGCTGGGCTGTAATCTCGGCTTTATTGCCTAAGCTATCAAACTCCTGGCGAGCGCTATTTTTTTCTTCATAGTGGTCGCCATCAATGAGCGTGACTTCACAGTCAGAATAACTAAAATTAAGATACCTTGTCAAGACTGGCAGAAGCGCACAGCCAATCCCGCCAATCCCGATAACCTTAACCTTCATGGTCCCACCACGATCCCCCAAGTGGTGCTCCATCACCAGCTGGCTCCTGGGGATCTTCAAATTGGCTGAGATCAGATTTTTCTGGCAAAGAATTATTGGCCGCTGCTGCACCTCTTATAAGATACGGTATTAAAGAAGCCTTAGTATAAACGCATTCAGTTACTTTATCCATCCAACTCTTAGGAAAACCGACATGGCGATAATCCTGGCCTTCTGGCATAGCCATATCCCAAAATTGATCCTTGTGGACATAGGTAGTTGAGCCAGTATAATGCCCCAGATTTAGTGAACTTAAATCTCCAAAAGAATAATCAAAAAATTTATTAATTACACTTTTTCCTTCGCTCGGCTGATGGGAAACAGCTTTTCTCCTATGGGTAAGGAAGCTGGTTTTTTGCCAATCAACCTTTTTGATGCCGATGATGACATCTTCTGGTTCAAAGGTAAAGCGCTTGCCATTAACCATCATAGAACAGCTAATGGTAAAATACGGCTGATCAACATGGCCAATGGTGATATGTAAGCCATCAAAATTTTTCTCATCATTTTGATCAATACTAGAATGGAAAGCCTGGAAACCGCAATGAGAATGAATAGTGCCTACCAGTTGGAAACCTTCAAACCTTTCACTGGAATCATAGCTGACACCAGCGGCGCTAACTGACTGCTTTGGGCAATGAAGCATATATTCCTCGGTTGCGAGATTATAATGAAGCTGAATTTCTGCTTCACCCCTATGCTTTTTGTAAACAGCCCTAAAAAACAAAAGGGAGCGGACGATTAAATCTTGAGAAAGTTTCGGCAACATCAGTCGCGCCGACGAGTTTACTGGCTCTAAAAATGAAATCCTCTCCACTTTCACTGTCGCTTGAATCAAGCCGGTGTCTTTGTGCAAATAGATACCATCACTGGCAATGATGTAATAATTACCTTTTTCAGGCAACTCTACACCTTTTTTCATAATGTATATAGGAAACACTTATGGAGTTCTCCTTTTACTGTTGATTTAAAATCTGCCTAATTAATTCTTGGGAGTTAACACGCCGCCTCAGCAGAACTTTATTGGCGTAGCCGGAAAAGTCTTGAGAAATAACTTCTTCTACCGCCAAAGCAGTAGCTTGGCTGATATCGGCCATTAAAGATTTCTCATCTGGCAATTCCACTAAACCAGAAAGCGTCTTTTCAAAGGCTCGGCCAACATCTAGTGAGAGTGAAGCCAATTGCTCTCTTAGGGCGTTTATGGTTTTTTGGGGGTAACTCTTATCAATATTAATTCTCTCACAACACTCTCTGGCTATAGCGCCAATATTAACGCCTTCCGATTGCAAGGCTTGTGAAATAAGATGATCAAAATCAGTAATCTTACTAGCGAGTGTCCCGCCCATCTGAGAAGAAATTACTTGATTGGGAGAATAACCATAACCACACTCAAACCAATTAACCCTTAAGACAAATAAGGGATCTTTTTGGCTAGCTTTCTGCCAAGTTTTTAAATTTCTAAAAGCTCCACCTCGATCGGCCATTCTACGATAACCGTGTCTATAATCATTATTAAACTGGCTCTGCCAGAAATGAGCTATCACCTCTTCCACTTTACCAGCCAAACTGCTGGCCTGACAACCGTGAAATCCGGTGCAAACTCCATTGTTAGCGACATTGGGTAGATTGGAACTGAAAACCTCGCTATCCAAAGAAGTCATAGGCTTATTGGCATAGTAAATACCCAAGCCGTTAAATTCGCCATTCCTAAATATTATCAAAAATATAATATAAGGAAAAGCCAGATTGTAACGGCCGCCGCCACCTTCGAAATCACTATGAAAATGCAAGCTTCTTAACTGTGGCTTTTGTTCAACAACCACAATCTGCGTTCCGCCATGGGAAAAGAAGAATTTAGTGCCTTCCGGCAGGGCATCTATACTACCCTTATTGTTTACCAGTGGTAACTGCTCCGACAAAATGTCCCTAAGCGGGGATAGGATCTGCTCTTTGATATTGCGACTGACCTTCACTTCCAGTGATTCCTGGATGCTAGCCACAATCTCCTGCTTAAAAGCCTTTAGCTTTTCATCAGTTAACACTTGCAATAAATCAGTGGCCCTTTGAGCCGCCAAATTATTCTGATCAGCAATAATTTGTGGCAGAGATTTTTTAACCACTGCCAGAGCTTTGGCACAAACGCTTTTAATCAAAGAGGAAACGGCCAATTGGCCGATGCTCTGGAATCGCTCTTGGTAAGAGCCAACTAGCATGCCCTTTAATTCCTCTAAAGCAACTTGCTTGGAATCGGCTGTCAGATAGCGGAAGAAATTATCAAAGCTGACACGCCTGATAATCTCTTGATGAACAACGGTTTGCGGAAATGGCCTCCACTCTACAGCTGATTCTAACCTGACAATAGAAACGCTATCATCTGGGCTAATCAGAAGCGAACCGCCATTCATATTAAGCTGGGCCAATTTCTGGATATGTTCCTCTTCAATAGTAATGGATAAATTACCCAGCCAGTCACGAAAATGTCTTGATGATCTGTTATCGTGAGCCAAAAAACTATCCAAAATCCGCCTTTCTAAAAATAGAGTGGGAAAAGGAATCCATTTTAATTTAAAGTCAATAGAAATAAGTTCAAACCTACCATTGTTGCAACAAAGCATGACATTATTGCCTAAAGTTAGCCGATCAATAATAACCGCCTTGATTTTTTTGGCCAAAGCGGAAAAAAAACTCATAATTATTAATGACAAAACAACTACAACAATATCGGTAATAATAAAAGTGAGAATCATGATACATATACAGAAGGTGTTAAACCCACTGGCTTCACTATTGGCGGCGGCAGTCATCTGAACATCATGAATGCCCAAGGTGGTTAGATCTGGTGCTTGATAACAAATAATAGAGGAAACAATTAGAATAATCAACAATAATACTTGCACCCCAGCTACAGTCCAAAAAAGTAACATACATTCGAAATCCTCATCACTAATAATTAATGAAAAGCAAATGAAGTAAAATATTCCCATTGCTAGAATTAGAAAGATAAAATTAGCTGTAGACAAATCAATTCTTAAGCTAGCGGGAAAGCTGAAATAATCATAGAATCTTTCCTGGCTAACACTAGCTGGTTCAAACTCTATTTTTAGAACTGGTGACTGGCCAGCCTTCATCTTGGCTACATCCCATTTAGCTTCAGTGGGATGCTGATAATCTATAAAATTATTATTAAGATAAAATGGTGAAACTAGAATTAAATTTATAGCGACGGAAAAAATTACCAATAAAACAAGAATGATAATTGAGATAGTTTTCCAAAAATTATCCCTATATCCAATAGCCTGCATACCTATGATCTCCTTATGGTTTCTTTCTGGTTTTTATCTGTTTTTGATTGTCAAAGTTCAACCCACTATCATACCAAAATATAACACTTTTGTCAATACATTTTTGATAACAAAAAAACCGCTAATTTTAGGCAATTATTTGTCATTGCGAGAGAGCACAAGATCTTTCGTCCGTCATTGCGAGCGAAGCGAAGCAATCTCATTTCTAATTCCATGGGATTGCTTCGTTCCTCGCAATGACATTTATTCACAATGACACTCTTCTTTGTCATTGCGAGGGAGCAAAGCGGACGAAGCAATCTCATTTCTAATTCCGTGGGATTGCTTCGTTCCTCGCAATGACATTTATTCACAATGACACTCTTCTTTGT
>CAYIBK010000011.1:0-18242 GCA_964361645.1 uncultured Gammaproteobacteria bacterium | reverse complement strand
TGGGATTGCTTCGTTCCTCGCAATGACATTTATTCACAATGACACTCTTCTTTGTCATTGCGAGGGAGCAAAGCGGACGAAGCAATCTCATTTCTAATTCCGTGGGATTGCTTCTCCGCCATGGGCGGATCGCAATAACATAGTATTTAAAATATAGCGAGTATTTATAGAAAAATATTTTATTCTAAAACAGCTTTAATTCTTCTAACACCAGCGCTGGAAGATTCTTCTTTTTGAATCTTAAAATGCCCTAGTTCACCAGTGCTACTAGCATGTGGACCGCCGCAAATTTCCTTGCTGAAAACTTGTCCGCCTGGGGCGGGATCACCCATAGTGTAAACCTTTACTCTTTCTCCATACTTATTATCAAACACACCCATAGCCCCTTCTTCTTTGGCTTCTTCTATTGTCATTTCTTTTATGGTAATAGGAGAATCTTTTTTTATCTCACTATTGACTAAGTCTTCAACTTGTTTTTTCTGCTCCTCGGTTAATTTAGCTGGATGAGAAAAATCAAACCTTAACCTCTGGGCGGTGATATTGGAACCTTTCTGATAAACATGATCGCCTAAAACATATCTTAGAGCCGCTAACATTAAATGAGCGGCGCTATGAAGTCTGGCGGTTTCTACTGATTGATCGGCTAGACCGCCTTTGAATTTGCCAACACTGGCAGTGCGAGATAATTCCTGATGCTGGGCAAATTCTTTTTGATATTCCTCCATATCAATTTCAAAACCATTTTCTTTGGCCAGTTCAGCTGTCATTTCATAGGGAAAGCCATAAGTGGTGAATAGTTTAAAAATTTCCTGACCAGTTATTTTTTTATCACGGCCCAATTTAGAAAATTCTTTCAAGCCATTTTCCAAAGTGGTATTGAATTTTTCTTCTTCTTTTTCTAATTGATCAGTTATAAAATCACGATTAACTCTTAACTCTTTATAAAATCCACCCATCTTATCAATCACCACTTCAGATACTCTGGAGGTAAAATTGCCTTCGATGCCTAATTTCTTGCCATGCCTGATAGCCCGCCTGATTAAACGGCGCAAGACATAACCCTGCTCGACATTAGACGGCTCGATTTTTTCGGCTAAGATAAAAGTAGCGGCTCGCAAATGATCGGCAATTATCCTGATGGATTTTTCTTGTTCTATCCCAGCTTGATCAACTAAACTAATGGCAGAAGAAAACTCAGGCGCTATTTCCAAATCTGGCACTAAAGAAGTAATTTGTAAAACAACAGTAGAAAGCGGTTCAATATCATAAACACTTTTCATATTACTTAAAACGGCGGCAGTTCGCTCTAGTCCCATGCCCGTATCCACATTTTTTTGCTTTAATTCTTCATACTTGCCTGCGGCAGTTTTATTATATTGCATGAAAACATCATTCCAAATCTCCACCCAGCCCTTATCTCTAAAATCAAATCTTTCCGGTACTGCCTCGTCACTAGCCCAGTAAAACATTTCCGTATCTGGTCCGCAAGGCCCGGTTTGTCCGGCTGGACCCCACCAGTTATCCGATCGGCCTAAGAATCCGATGCGCGCCTGAGGTATCCCCAAATTTTGCCAAATTTCAGCTGAATCATTGTCTTGAGGAATGTTGTGTTCTTCATCACCCTCAAAGCAAGTAACCGCTAATTTATCTATGGGGATAGCTAATTCTTTAGTTAAGAAATCAAAGCTCATGGTAATAGCCTCTTTTTTAAAATAACCCGCCCCGATCCCTTTGGGATCTTGGGGGTCACCTAGCGACCAATTGCCCAACATTTCAAAAAAAGTTAAATGCCAATCATCTCCCACTTCGTCAATATCACCGGTTCTGATGCATTTTTGGATATTAGTTAATCTTTGTCCGCTGGCATGTTTTTCGCCCAAAAGATAGGGCACTAAGGGGTGCATGCCGGCAGTAGTAAATAAAACAGTGGGATCGTTTTCTGGTAACAGAGAAGATCCCAATATCAATTGATGATCATGTTTTTGGAAAAAATTAAGATATTTTTCTTTTAATTCTTTGGTAGTCATATTTAATAGTCTATAAAGTCTTTAAAGTTTATAAAGTTGAAAGTCAATTATTTTTCTTTTGATTTTTTTAACTTTAAATTAATTTTAATTGCCAAAAATCAGAATAATCACCTATTTTATAGTTTGTATTTTAACAAAAAAACATTTTTTTATCAAGAAAAAAGCAATCCTTTAGGGATTGCTGGATAATTCGATGATTTGATCTCTAATTTGATCTGATAATTTAATAACGGATAAATTTTGGTAATCACCGTAAGATATGGGCTGACCAAAATTAATTTTTAAAACTCCGGGCCAAAGTAGCCAACTGTCGGCCGGTTGAGCATCATATGAACCACTGATTCCCACGGGAACGATTATCGCTTGAGAGTCTAGGGCCAATCTAAAAGCGCCCTTCTTGAAACTAGACACTAAACCATCCTTGGTTCTGGTGCCTTCTGGGAAAATAATCACCGGAATACCTGATTTTATTTTTTCTACCGCTTCACTTATGCCGGCCATGGAATTCTCGTGGTTTTTTCTATCAATAGAAATTATACCCAGTTGCCTGATAATGAGGCCAAAAATTGGTATGGAAAAAGCTTCTTTCTTGCCCACCGCTGAAAAATGATAAGGCAAGGCGGCACCCAACATAAACCCGTCAAACATAGATTGGTGATTACAGATAAAAAGATACGGGCCTTGATTAATCGGTGGTTGATTTATAATTATCAACTTGCAAAAAGCGGCAGAAATAACTGCTTTGGCATAGAGCAAACGAAACCAGGTTGATTTATGGGGCTCAAAAAGAAAAATAAGAGGAATATAAATTGAGGCACCAATTACAAAAATCAGTCCAGCCAATAAATATAAAATAACAGCTCTGATTTTTTCCAGCACCGCTGATCCTCCTTTTGTAAAGGGCACCCCCAAAAACAGAGATACTTGTGATGCCAACTAAAACTCTAAAATTATTTTAACCAATAAAATATCTTCCTCGCTCAGCGGAGGAATGGATTTATTGTCGGGATAATCAACTGGCGAAGAAACCTCTTCTCTCATCAAGGATAAAAGCTGATCACTGCGATCACGGGGAAAAAGCGGCTGAAGATTGATTAATTGCCGCGCTTTTTCTCCTTGGGCGATTTGCCCCAAGAGCAAACGCAATTGATACTTAATCATTTTTTCTTTGGTTTCATCATCTTCCAGATTACTAATCAAAGCTTGAAAACCACATTCCGGGCAAATTGCCGTAGGCATAGGCGGCTCATCCGGGTAATTACCCATAGTAACCCTCATTTCCAGAAAACAAATTGGACAATTAAATTGTTTGGTTTTAGTAGCCACGTTTTGATTATCAGCCATGATTAGCTCCTTTTTTTAAGCCTAGTTACTCTGGTTACAATTTCCCGTTGGCGAATTCGAAAAAGCCCAGCAGGAGGAAAATAACCCCTCATCTGACGACAAAACTCTTTATAAACCTTTAAAGCTGCTTTATTATTAGGTGCCGAAAATTCAGCACTTGGATCAGAATATACTGGTTTAAAACACGCGCGGTATCTCATTTGATATCTCCTTGCTGGCTGGTTGTTTGTTTGTAAAGAACTAACTGACTTATTAGTTTAATAAATAATGGTAAAAATGTCAACTCTCTCTATTGTCATTGCGAACGAAGTGAAGCAATCCCATGGTAATAAAACCAAGGGATCCCTCACTTTGTTCGGGATGACACTTCGTGTCAGATTGCTTCGGTCATTACATTCCCTCGCAATGACATATGAAAAAATACTCAAAATAATAAAAAATATTTTACCTTATCACTCCCCCGCCCAAAACTTGATTATTCTTATAAAAAACCACTGATTGCCCGGGAGCTATAGCCCGTTGCGATTTGGCAAATTCTACTTTGAGGAAACGGCCGCTCTTTTTAAGAAGGCATTTTTCCGCTTGGCCACGGTACCTGATCTGCGCTTGGCATTTGGCAGGTAACTTCGGTTGGCTCATAACCCAATTTATTTTATGGCAAGAAAGAATTTTAGAAAATATTGCTGATTTAGATTGTTCTTTGGTCACCACCAATTTATTATTTACCTTGTCTAATTTAACCACATACCAAGGACCGCCAGATAAGCCAATACCGCTTCTTTGTCCGATGGTATATAGCGGCAAACCCTTATGCTGGCCCAGTTTTTTGCCATCTTCATCAACAATCTCCCCTGGTTTTAATTTTAAATAGTTTTTTAAAAAATCATAATGGCTAGAACCCACAAAACATATTTCTTGGCTATCTTTTTTGGAATGAACGGATAAATTAAATTTCTTAGCCAATTTTCTGACTTGGTCCTTATTATATTTACCCAAGGGAAACAAGACGTGCTTTAATTGTGCTTGTTTCAAATTATATAAAAAATAAGTCTGATCTTTATTTTTATCTTTGGCTCGTAAAAGATGATAAGAAAATTTTGCGTTTTGCGTTTTGCGTTTTGCGTTTTGTGCGTAGTGGCCGGTAGCGATAAAATCGGCTTCAAAAATAGTCAGGGCTTTTTTAAGAAACAAATCAAATTTTATAAATTTATTGCAGGAGATGCAAGGGTTGGGCGTTTTATAATTGGCGTAATCACTTAAAAATTCATCAACTATTTTTGCTTTGAATTCAGCTCCCACATTAAGCTTATATATTTTTATACCCAAACTATCAGCCACTTCTTTAGCTAAATTAAAAGATTCTAAAGAACAGCATCTGTTTTCACCATAACTGACGCCTTGGGGAAACCAAAATTGCATAAAAACACCAACTACTTCATAACCTTGTTTTAATAACAAAGCGGCAGCGACCGCCGAATCGACGCCGCCCGACATGCCCACCACCACTTTTTTCTTCATATTTCCCATTACTTCATTTGCCAATTATTATCTCAAGAGTTTTGGGTAGTAATTCTACCTCTATAATTCTTGGCAATTTTACATAATCACCGTCAATTTGGCAAGAGTTGCTGGGATTTTTTAAAATTATCTTAAAATAACTATTATCCAAAGCCAGAACATACCTGGGGGGCCGATGATAAAAAAGCATTAGAGCAAAGGCTTCCAGTAGTGAAATAAATGTCTTATTGGTAAAGACATATAAATTAAAAACGCCATCAGAAAAATTGATGGGCTTTTTTATTTTTAAACCATAATAATTAAGAGTATTGAAAACAATTAAACTATTACCTCTTACCCAAAAATTCCTATTTCTAGTTTTTATTTCAAACTTTAATTTTTTAATTTTTATTTTATGGAAAATAAAAACCAATAAATAACCCAAAAAACCAAATTTATTTTTTAGATGATGGCTAGCACCGATAACCACTTTAGATATATAGCCAATCGAAAGACCAACTAAAAAATAATGTTTTTTATTCACCAAACCGACATCAATCGCTATGGTTTTGTTGGATTTTTCAATTAATTTGAGAGCATTTCTAATATTGGTTGGTATACCAGCAGACATAGCAATAACATTGGCAGAACCGTAAGGGATTATAGCTAGTGGTATTTTTAATTTATTTTCGATAATAGTTCTGGTAGCTACCTTGACTGTGCCATCACCTCCTACTGCCACTACCAAATCAATATCCGAAAAATTAAAATCTCTAATCTCATCTTCAAAGCGATTATTAAGATAAAACAAATCTACTTTATAATCTAGGCCACTTAGCCTATCTCTAACTATCCCCTCCACATCAATTTTACTTTTCAATCCAGCTGTCGGATTAAATATAATTAAAGCCCTAGGCATATATTTTTATTAATTTCTAATTTTCAATTTCTAATTTCTAAACAATTAATTAATTTATAAATGTATTAATAAATAGACGACACTGAAAAATTTAAGGAAAAAACAGAATGAAAGTCGAACGTTTTTCGAGTGTTTTACGAGAAAAAATTTCTGCTGTCTGAATAATTTTCGACTTATCTAAAAGAATAGAAAATTATGAGTTCAGAAATTAATGAAGACGAAATTCTGTTTTGACCATAAATTTGTTCACGTCGTGAGTTTTTGTGGTACTTTTGGCGACCCAAAAGTAGCATAAAGACTCACCACCAAACTTTCTTAAAACCAAGCCAATAAGAAATTAAATTGGTTAGGGGGTGAAGTATTAAAGTTATTAAACAAGTGGTGATTATAATATTGATCGAAGGAGTGCTAAAATAATAAGTAAAAAATAAAAAACCAGCTATAAAATCCAATTGATCAAATATGGGCCAGCTCTGGCCACTTTTTATACCCAACCGGCGTTTGAAAAAACTTTTTACCAAGTCTCCTAAAATTGCCCCTAAGCCGGCTAACAAGCCAAAAATAATAAAATTTGACTGATAGTTGATCATAGATAAATTATGGAAAAATTCATAATCATAAAGCAGGGCTTGAATCCCAGCCACTGCCAAACCGAAAATCGTACCAGAAAATAACCCCCGCCAAGTTTTAGAAGAGCCAAAAACAAATTCCGAACCCATTTTTTTTCCACCATCAATGGGCCGAGCTAAAAATTTAAAAATTTTTAGCTTATCAAAAATTACCGGCGACATATTAGAGAGGTAGGCCGGTAGGGCAAAATAAAATGATTTAATTATTAGCTCCCACATATAATCTATTTTGGCTGATGACTAGATGATGTTGATTTCTTATTAAGATCGGATAAGCTGATAGTCTGAATTTTTTCCTCTGGTTTGGAGGGTGATTTAAATTCATTTTTTTCAACACTAGTTTTGGGAGCCAGATCTTTTTGGGCTTGCTTTTCTTTACGGTTTTTAGCCAAGCAATCTTTGCAGAAAACAGGACGCTTGCCATCGGGGAAAAAATTTATTTCTGTTGATTTTCCGCAAGAAAAACAATCGACTACATATTTTTCTTCTGGTTTTTTATTAATTGTTTTTGACTCAATTTTTGGTTTTGGTTTTTCTGTCTTATACTCCATTGATCTTTTATTATACTTGTCTTTTTCTGATTCAAAATCAATCCGGCCTTCGCTGGTGGCTACCATTTTCTGACTTAAATCCATACCGCTCCAACGATTTATTTTATCTTCGATAGATTTTCGATCATTAGCATACCTTTCTCTGGAAACTTTAATAACTCTTTCAGTGCTATTTGATCTATATTCATCAAACAAAGGCGGCAGGGTGTTAGCCGAAAAAGGATCGGAAGAAACACCATCAATCATTAATTTTAAATAAATACAAAAGGCTGGCAAATTTACCAGATCCTCTTCTAAAAATGTGGGGGTAAATTCTTTAACTAATGTTTCAGCATCGGCTGCTCCAACTCTAAAACAAAGCAAAGTTCCCACATTACCAAAAACAGCCGCTGAAACATTTTCTGGCAATTGTTCTATAAATTGGTGAGCCATAGTTAGATTAAGCCTATACTTTCTGGCTTCTGATAAAATATCAGCAAAACTATCGGTGGCAAAATTCTGAAATTCATCAACATAAAGATAAAAATCTTTTCTGTCTTTTTCCAGAATATCCACCCGACTCATAGCCGCTAAATAAAGCTTGGTCACAATCATCGAACCCAGTAGTTGCATAGTGTCTTCACCAATTCTGCCCTTGGACAGATTTAGAATAAGTATCTTATTGCCATCTATCACTTCGCGCAGATCAAAAGTTGATTTAACTTGGCCCACCACATTTCTAATCAAGAAATTAGATAAAAACTGGCCAACTTTATTTTGTATCGGAGAAATAACTTCTTGGAGTGTTCGATCATTCCATTTGGTGTATTCATTTACCCAAAAAGATTTAACCACCGGATCGGTTATATTTTCCACCACCTTTTCACGATAAGCCTTGTCCACTAAAATTCTCATAATACCTAGTAGCGTGCTACCAGGGTAATCCAATAGGGCTAAGATGGCATTACGTAAAATATATTCCAATCTTGGTCCCCAACTATCGGCAAATTGCTTTTTGAAAACACCCACTAGACCTGAGGCAATCAAATGCTTGCTTTTCTCATCCACTGCTTCCAAAATATTAAAGGCAATGGGAAATTCCGTATCGGCGGGATTGAAATAAATAACATCGTTGATTCTATTGGGGGGTACAAAATCTAATATTTTTTCGGCCGTATCACCATGAGGATCAACATAGCAACAGCCATCACCATGAATGATATCGGAAATTATCATATTCTCTAAAAGAGTAGTCTTACCCATGCCGGTTTTACCAATAATATAAACATGACGGCGGCGGTCATCTCGTTTGATGCCAAAGCGTTTCTTTTGGTTGCGAAAATTAGTTTCGCCAAATAAAGTTATTTCGTTTAAATTTGGATCCATTTTGTTTATTTTCTAATTCTATCTTTTAAATTAAATTTTAAATTATTCACTATTCCATTTTCCAAAATTTGTATTAAAGTAATTATAATACCTCCAAAAATACCTGTGAATAAAAGACCAATATTTTGTTCATATAATAAAAATATAAAAATTCCTAAGAACATTAAAATTATGCTTATAACTAACATTAAATAAATATTCTTATTCTTTATTCCGTAGTAAATTTCTTTCATTTTGTTTTTTTGATCTAAACTGTGGGTAAATTAGATGGTGGTTTGGGCTCTGGTCTAGCGTTAGGCAATGCGGATTTAATTTCTGAAACTCTAGATGATGAAAATTCTGCAATTGGAGTTGATTTTTGAGGAGCCGCAACTGAAGGGACAAGGCGACTTTCATAAGGCAAACGCGATGGCGGAACAGCTCGTTTAGAACCGATCTTTTCTAATGTTGGTGCTTTAACACTCATAACTGGGAAATGCCACAATGAAGCTAGTTCTTGACTGCATAAAAACATGTTTTTAACATCATCACCAAGATAATTGTCTCTCTTGATATAATTTTTTAGAATTCTTCTCTGTCTTTCAGCGATGCGTTTATTAACTCTAAAATAATCAGCCGCGGTTTTTGTTTTGGGACCAGGCTTAAAGCCGTTAGAATCGGCGGCATTAAATTGCTGAATACCAGCCACCACCGAGGCTACTCCCCTGCCCTTATTAAAAACTTCTTTCTCGGCCAAATAAACAAAACGGAATTTCACCTGGAAAGAATGTTGAGATAATTTTTTTTGAATATTTTCAAAAACTAATCTTTCTCCTGGAGATATTCTAAACATTCTCCACTGATCTTCTTCTTTTTTACTGCCGGGTTCACTTGGCCCAAACATCTCACTAGTTACAGCTGCTACTAAATCACCCAAATAACCAACTGGTTTGATCACTTTATCGGCAAAAGTCTCCGGCGGAGTATAGGGTTCGCCTTTCATTTCTTTTAAAATTTTCTTGGATTTTTCACCCCAGCCTGGTTTTTGCGGAGTAACAACAAGTTGCAGCCAAATCTGTTCCCCTGGGCCAACCCGAGTCAGCATTTCCAGTAGTCCAGCCATGGGATCTAATAATTCACCTGATAATTTATGTTCAAAATCTAAATAGGTTCTAATAGGATAGGGATAATCCTTAACTAATATAAATTCAGTCCCCCAAAGATTATATTTCTCATTGGGGAATTTAACATCCTTATAGGTTTCGGCATAATCAGAGACTTCCGTTATTTCAGCTTCCGGGTATTGAGCATAAATTGAGGCTTCTATTAAATCCCTAAAATGTTTGGGAGTGCGAACTAAAAATTGGACAAAGCTCTCTAAGCTGACAATTTCAAACGAGAAACTTTCCTGAACTTTTCCTCTCCAGTGAATATCTATTAAATTGCCGGAAGTTTGCGCACCAGCTAAAGCAATAAAAACACTCTCCACCGCTTTAGGAGTTTGAATATTATTTTTGGGGATATCTATGGCTAGTAAGACATGTTTCCACTTGGCGGCAAATTTTCCTTGGCGATTATCCAGCCAAACAGTATAAAGACCGTAAATAAAAAGCAATAAAAAAATTACCCAGCCACCGCTCAAAAACATCTGTATTGCTATGGTAACTGGATCTTGAGACCCAAAATCTAAAATTGTATTCCAAATTGATAAAAAATCAATTTCTATTTCAATACCATTCATACCCATAAAGTTGTCACCTTTTGAGTTTTACTAATCTGCCACCAACCTGGTAGCGATTTAGTCACTAATTTCTGCCAATCTTCACCTGTGAAGGTATTCAATTAGCAGATAATCAGAAACCAAATTATTTATTATAATTATTATTCAGTTTCAACTAATACTTCTGTTACTTCTTCCATTTTATTGGAATTGTCATTTTCTACAAAAGCATACTTACCATCTTTAGTCTTTTGGATATTGTCGTTGTTCATTAGAGATAAATAAACAGTTGATCTTTTGACATTTCTCTTGCTTAAAACATGATCAATTATTTCATCCTTGGTTTTGGAACTATTGTTTTTTAGATATTGTTCTACGACTTCAGAAACATTGCCTGGCTCATAACCCCATTCTTTAAGAGCATAAATGCCACGACCGACTAAAACATACTTATCATCCAAAATTAATTCATTATGAACTGTTGGCGGATAAGCTATTTTTTCATCAAATTTAGTTTCATTGATAGATTTAGCAATATCTACAAAATGCATGGGCTGTCCTGATTTCTTCAAAACTATGTATATTTTATCATTTATTTTCTTTGGTTGAACAGTGCCCCAAGAAATCAAGCCCCATTCCTCAAAAAGATTTGATTTAACTCTGCGACTAGCTCTTAAATAACTTTCTAAAACCTTATCAATATCCTCTTCGGTAGCTTCCAAAAAAGTAGTAGCTGATAAGAACTTTTCTTTATTTTTAGAATAATATTCTGAGTTTTTAAAATTGTCCAATAGATCCTTAAGCATGATTGGCTTACCATGATTTTCAATTTGAGCCACTATTTCAGCAATAACTTCTTTTAAAGTGTCGGTATCAACAGTGCCAATTCTCCATAAATGGTTGAAATCCTTATCTTGTTTAACTTTGTTGATATTATCAGAAAAAATATGATCGGCTAAAAATAACAAAGCGTTTTCACTACCTTCGCGGGTATCCAAATAATTAAGGATATTTTCCAAGAAAAATTCTTCTTCCATTACTCCGCCGTATTGCTCTAAAAGCTGGGAGGTTACCTTTTCGGCTGTTAAAATCTCTTCTCTAAGCTCTTGAAGCTCTTTTAGCTTCCTAATGCTTAAATTCTCAATTTGCCTAACTCTTTCTCTGGTAATGCCATAATGTTTGCCGATTTCTTCTAAGGTTTGTTTGGAATCTGAATGTAAACCAAATCTACGCTTAACGACATCTTTTTCTTTATCGGTTAAATGTGAAAGCAAAACATTGATGGTTTCCATAGGATTAAAACCAGCCATATTGTCCTGAAATTGAGTTTTTCTAACTTGATCGAGTATAGACATAGATAAAATGTATTAAAATCTCATATCCGCATGGTGATTATGATATATTTTGGCTAAATAAAGCCAAAAAGTAATTTATTTAACTTTTCATCTTAATTATATCAAAAATAATTCTATTTGTCAACAAAAGCGCTTTAAGCCAAGCTGTTGGCCCATTACGCTTAAATTGACAAATAATCATAAATGTATTAAAAAGTAGTAACAAGCCTTAATCAGAGGAGAGAGATCTTAAGAAATGCCTACTTATCATCTCGATGTTTACTGTAAGAAAGAAGGTAGAACAATTCATGTTGGTCGTCAAATTACTGATAATTTCAAAAATAACAAAGAAGCTATCAAACGATTAAAGGCGGCAGCGCAAGAACTTCAATTAAGCCAAGATTACACTAGGGTTTATTGCAAAATAAAAAAAGATAAGGACCAAGAAAAACCAAAAGTAATCAAACAATTTATTATTCGTAAAAAAAGATCAAAACAATATCACTTTTTTTAAGAAAAACAAAAGTCGTTCCAAGATAATAGGAACGACTCTTTTTATAATGAATTATATAATAGATTTTATTTTTTTAATTTTTTATCCCAATAATACCAAGTCACTACTATAGGACTAGCCACAAAAATTGAAGAGTATGTTCCAAATATAATGCCGGCAATAAGAGCCAGGACAAAATTAGAAATTGTTGACCCGCCAAATATATATAAAGTTGTCAAGACTATAAATACAGTTAAAGAAGTATTAATTGATCTAGTGACTGTTTGATTAATACTGTCGTTTACCACTTCTTCAAAATTTGAACTATAATGTTTGGATAAATTTTCTCTGGTTCTATCAAACACTACAATAGTATCATGAACAGAAAATCCTAAAATGGTTAAAAGAGCAGTAATAAACAAGCTATCAACCTCAATGCCAAAAAAATGACCTAAAATAGAAAATAAACCAGTTACCAATAAAAGATCATGAATTAAAGCCACAATAGCCGATAAGCCGAATTTCCAAGACTCAACTGGTTTAGAAACTTTCCTGAAAGCATAAGCGATATACAAGACAATCATGATTGAGGCTAAAAATATTGCCATCCAAGCCTTATCTTGTAATTCTTTGCCCATAATTGGGCCGACTGATTCAAATTTTTCTTCGGAAACTAAGCTAGAATTATCACTTGATTCTTTAAATGTTTCAAATAGATTTTTTAATATTGCTTGATGAGTATTTTCATCTACATCTTTAAATCTTAAGAGATTATTTTTATCACCAGAAGGTTGAACTTTTATCTCTCCCAAATTAAGATTAGATAATGAGTTTTGTATTGCCTCAATGGATGGGCGTTCATTTTTAAAGCTTAATTCTAGTAAACTTCCACCAGTAAAATCAATACCTGGTTTTAAACCCCAAGTAATTAAACTTAAAATACTTACCAAGGCTAACACGCCAGACAAGGCATAATTATATTTTCTATTTTGAATGATATTTAATTTCATAACAATTATTTATTTTTGACGCCATAAAGCCAAGCCACTTTACTAATCTTCCATTTAGCAACTAGTCTTAAAAGCTGCCTAGTAATGGTGATAGCCGAAAACATAGAAATAATAACACCAATAGCCAGAGTTAGGGCAAAACCCTTAACAATGCTACTGCCAAACCAGAAAAGAATGGCACAAGTAATAAGCGAGGAAACATTAGAATCCCTAACAGAACTCCATGCTCTTCTAAAGCCTTGTTCTACGGCTGTAACTAAATCACGGCCAGCTCTTAATTCTTCTTTTAACCTTTCAAAAATTAAAACATTAGCGTCCACCGCCATACCAATTGATAAGATAAATCCGGCAATACCAGCTAAAGTTAAAGTAACCGGTATCAATTTAAATAAAGCCAAAACAATAACTGTATATATTAACAAGGCTACTATCGATAGAACGCCTGGCAGACGATAATAAAGGATCATAAATATAGCTACTAAAATCAAACCCCAAAAACCAGCTACTAAACTTTTTTGCACCGAATCATTGCCCAAAGTAGCACCCACTGTTGTTTGAGATATTAACTTAATAGGCACGGGCAAGGCACCAGCATTTAATCTTTGGGCTAATAATTTTGCCTCCTTAATGGTAAAGCTACCAGAAATAACAGCTTGCCCTGATAAAATAGGCTCGTTGACTCTGGGTATGCTAATGGGCTGACCATCCAAGAAAATAGCTAGTAGTTTACCGGTGTTATTTTTAGTTAACTGCGCAAATAGTTCGGTGCCCTCGCTATTAAATTCCAATGATACTTGGGGCACACCAGAATTTTGAGCTAATTCAACACTAGCCCTCTTTAATTGCTTACCTGTTAACTGGGTGGTTTTCCACTCAGGCTCTAAAACAATGCCAATATCAGCTGCGGTTTTAGTTTTAAATAATATATGGCGAGTATCAATAGCTAAATTATCGCCTTCACCAGTTACCACTTCTTTTTTAATAATATGATAACCAAATTGAGATAGAACTAATTGAGGATAAACCTCGCCCGTCTTCATTTTATTAAATAAAACATCTTCATACTCCGGCACAAAAGTCCCCCTTTTAATCCCACCATAAAATCCCCCGTTATCTTTACTGCCCGGGTCCTCTGAATATTGTTTAGCTAGGGTAGGAAAATCAGCGCCGGCTAAAATTTGCTTCAAAACGTTTTCCGCCCTATCTTTAACTTCTTGATTAAGTTTATCTAGTTGAGCTTGTTGTTCGGCAGTTAAATTACTAGCCTGAGTATTTTCTTCTTTAAATTCCAAAAGTGGCGTTTCCCCAATCATTTTGATAGCCTGATTAACATCTGTCACGCCAGCTAATTCCACAATCACACGCCATCTATCTCCAACCTGATTAGTTTGAATAACTGGTTCAGAAACTCCCAAAGCATTAACTCTTCTCTCAATAACATCCCTCACGCCAGCTAAAGAATTAGACCTATCAGCAGAATTAATTTTGGAAACATCAGCTTCATAGATCAAATGAGCTCCGCCACGAAGATCTAATCCTAATTTAAAAGGAAAGCCATAAGAGATTAAATCAACCCCGCCAATATTTTTAAATTTAAGATTTTTGGTATTATCTAGTGAATTGGTTTCTATTTGAGGCCATATTTTCAAATCACGCACCACTGGGACTGAACTAAGAGTGCTATCAATACCTTTGGCAATTATGTTATTTGCTCCAATAACATCAATAAATAACATAACTAAAAACAAGACAGCAATAGCAAAAACAGTCCAACGGATTTTGCCCCGCGGACCAGGTTTAAAAATATTTTTAAATGGATTTTCGGTCATTGGTGAATAAGTCTTAAAATCTATTATAATTTATCAAAAATAGAAGAATTTTGCAAGAATTTGGAGGGAGAAGAAAATTCTTCCCTCTAAAACTTTAGTATAACACCACTAGAACATAATTTGACATTTTTATGGCTTCTGGGTTACACAAATAACTAGAATTGATTTTAACTACTAGCCCCACCTTTGTCAATGTCTCAGGTATTTGCCTTAAATCTATTATTCTGTAATAATAAAGAATCATTATTTGTTCTTTGATAAACCAGAGGGAAGGAAAAGGAATGGCTAATATAACCTATGTTAATGAATATGTGCTGTTGACTTTTGAGCATAACAGTAGTTCGGCTGTAATTTATATTGCCAAACCTATTGGTTTGGATTTTTTTCAAATTGATATGTTAGAAAGTTTCTTCGAAAGAATAATGTTTTATTGCAGTGTTGGCTCTAATATTGATATTAATGTTACCAGATTGAAAAATGAAGAAGTAAATATTATTGGTTATTTCTACAATAAAAACCAGAATTACGATTTCTGCGGAACTTTTGATAATGTATTTATAGCTATTCACAATGCTTTAAGCGCTATGTTTTACTTAAGCGTCAACAATGAGTTTTCTTATGGTTCGGTTAATAGTGATTTAGAAGGCGAGGGAGATTACTATGATGATGAAACCGGCGAAAGCGATGAAGAGGGCCAAGAAGAAAGCCCTCCCAAAAAGACAAAAGACAAAAGACAAGAAAAAAAGTTGCGCCAATTAGGCCAAGCCATTGATGAAATCCTGGGAGACCAAGATGATAAAAATGGTAACCGCTAACTTAAGTGTTGGCGGTTTTTTATAATGTTGCTGGTCGAATACCCCTGGCTTTTAAGCCGGGAGATGAAGACCAGTATGAGGAATAATATTGTCGGCGGACCTGCCTACCGGCAGGCAGGTACTGCGGTCTTTAGACCGCAGTCAAATTCATTTTACAAATTATTAAAAATCAGGTATACCAATAGGAGTACCTTAAAAAGACTGGAGGTGTCCTATGTTTAAACTTATAACTATTGACGATTATAATTTCATTCCAATCCAAAAAAGATGGTTTAAAGGCAGGATTTATGTTGATAAACGAACTCAGATCTTTCCTTTTCAAATGGCTATTTTGGATAAGTTTATTTCAGAAATAGTAGCTAAATCATCCCAGGCTAAAAAAATAAAATTAGATTTCCATATTATGATCACTGGCGATACCAGAGGTATTGAATACTCAGTTGATGTTTTCGCTTTTGTGGATGAAATAGTGATAGACAATCAAAATATCTTCAACAACGCTTTTTCCGCCATCCATTGGGCTCTAAGCGACATCTTGTCCACCATTTCTCAATTATATGAAGGATTACTGAGCCGTATACCTATAGAAGATTTTGATGGAGAGGGAGTAATTATAGATGATGATTATGAAGAACTATTGCCTGGAGAATTAGAAGAAGAAAAAAAGGAAACTATCCACTAACCACAAACCCGCCTATATAAAGACGGGTTTTTTATTTTTACCCTATGGAGTAAAAATCCTTTCAGGATTTTTGGCAACCAAGTTGCCTACTCCATGGGGTGAATTTTTATTTCAAATTAGCAGACATTTCTACTAGTCTAGTTGAATAAGCCAATTCATTATCATACCAAGCCAAAACTTTTACCAAATTACCTCCCACTACCCTGGTAAATTCCAAATCAATAATTGATGAATGAGAATCACCTATGTAATCAGAAGAAACTCGATGATCATCACTGACATCTAGTATGCCCTTAAACATGGGGGTTTTGGCAGCATCTTTAAAAGCTTTATTAACTTCTTCAACTGTAACCGATTTTTTTAAAACAGCGGTAATATCAGAGAGCGAACCACAAATAACAGGCACACGGATAGAAATGCCATCAAACTTATTTTGTAATTTTGGTATAACTTTAGTGGTAGCAATGGCGGCACCAGTTGAGGTGGGAATAAGATTATTGGCTGAAGCCCTGGTTCGACTTATTTCTTGGCTTGGGCCATCTACTAAATTCTGAGTGGAGGTATAAGCGTGCACAGTTGTCATAATCGCTTTTTCTACGCCAAATGATGATTCCAAAACTTGAATGGCTGGAGCAATGCAATTGGTGGTACAAGAAGCCATAGAAATAATTGGCTTACATTTTCCTTTTTTGATACATTCATCAGAATAATCTGTGCCATAAACCATGGTTTGAGTAGCCTCGTCTTTGGCTGGCGCTGAAATAATAACTCGTTTAGCTCCGGCATTTAGATGTGCTTGTGATGACTGCGAACTAGTAAAGTGGCCGGTGCATTCCAAAACCACATCAACTTTTAAATCTTTCCAGGGTAATCGACTGGGATCTTTTTCTGATAAAACCGGATAAAACACCCCGTCAACCTTAAGGCCATTTTTAACAGCTTGAACTTTTTTATCATAACGGCCATAAACCGTATCGTATTGCAATAAATAAGCCAACATGGCCGGCGTGGTTAAATCATTTATGGCTACTACCTTGACATTTTTTTTAGCTAAAGCCACCTTAAAAGCAGCTCGGCCAATACGGCCAAAGCCATTAATTGCTATTCTCTTCATAAATTTAAATTGAAATTAATTACTTATAATTAAATTATAACAAAAAATGACAATAAAAAAAACCGCTGTCTTATGAACTAAATTTTGTCATCCCGACCGAAACGAAGTGAAGTGGAGGGATCCCTCGACTACGCTCGGGATGACAATTAGATGAAGACAGTAGAAAATACTTCATCTATGGGCTAACGCCCATAATATTTCGTGAGTAAAATAAAAATAAACCGGATATTACTCCGGCTTATTTTAAATCTAAATATCTTATTTGATTGGAACTTCCACAATAATTCTTCTGTCTCCTTCTTTTCCCGCATCTATTTCCACATTCACACTACTACGAAGAATATGGTGGCTGATGATTTTTCCTCGGCCATGCTTAGTTTTAACCCTAGTACCGATAACCGGCAACTTATCAGCTAATTCCCGATAAAGATCATTTTCATAAGCCAAGCAACATTTAAGGCGCCCACAAATGCCAGAAAGCCTTTCCGAACCGCGATGAGCCACTTGTTGGTTTTCCGCATAATCGGAAGTAACATTACCCAATTTTTTCAAATGACCCTTACAACACAACCCTTGACCACAAGAACCGATATCCCCAGAAATCTTAGCTTCATCGCGCACGCCCAATTGATGCAATCTAACTGATTTTTGAAAATGTCTGGTTAAATCCTTCACTAAATTTCTAAAATCAACCCGGCCATCAGCAATAAAAGCAAAAGTTAACCGGCTGTCATCATAGGAAAAATAACAGTCCACCAACTTCATTTCTAAATTATATTTCTTTAAAGTTTTATGGCAATAATCAATAGCTTGTTCTTTTCTTTCGGGGCTATTGTTGGCGGTAAAAATATCATAATCCTCCTTGGAAACCATTCTATCAACTGGCCTTAATTCGCCAAGTGCTACTATCTCTTCTTCTTTTAAATCAGCAAAT
>CAYIBK010000010.1:29307-30942 GCA_964361645.1 uncultured Gammaproteobacteria bacterium | reverse complement strand
TTTGAGGCCGAAATGAAGGCATGGAATAGCCGTACTGGGCTGTCTCCTGAATTGGGAGCGCAAATTGATGATCATTACGCTCCGCTTTTGAGGACACGCAAATTCAAACCCCAAGAAATCCATGGCGATTATCCTCTGGGAGAGCAGGTTAGTGGCATGAAAACCGGCGAAACCCGCGAATTGAGAAGTGCAGAAGAATTAGCCGATGAAGCTCTCAAACAGACAGAATTATTATTATTGCCCGCCTATTACGCCCATCAGGTGGAAGATATTTTAAAGAAATATTTAATCGATAATGAAATGCCGGGCGAGGTAAAACAATTAGCGGAAGATTTTTTTATAGTTAAAGAAACCATTGAAGAGGAATGTGCCAGATTGGGCATACCCTTTGATGAAATTAAATCAAAAATAAATCGCGCCAGATATTTTAGCGTGACTGCTGGTGTAAAAAGAACTGTGGCTGAAGGGGGAATGGTTAAAAATTTAAATAAATCACTAGTCGGTAAGGGGCAGAAGGTGGAGTTAGTAGGCGATAAATACGAGGTGGTGGATGCTAAAGAGAAAAAAGAAGTGTCTGATGGCTGGGATGATATGGCAGTTGAAGTTGCAGAAAGCGTATCGAATGTAGGTTATTTTGATATAAATAATCATCAATTTAATATTGGAAGATCTGACTTTAATGTTAATACGGATTGTGTTTTTATTAAAATCGGTGATAAATATTTTCCTGTTTCAATTGCGTTTGAGCCTTTTTACGGTCTTAAAAATGTTACCCGTTATGGCCATCGGCTACGCTTGAATGTAGTAAAGTGGTCTGAAGCTGCAGGTAAGTTGGCTGAAGCGGAGATGGAAATTGTTTTAGATGTGGCTAAAATAAGAGAATTAGATGCCAAAGAGAAGAAACGAGCCGATTATTGGAGTGGTGAAGAAGAACTTTCAGGCATTGATCAAGATATAATTTTAAATGGAGTTACTGTGGGTAAAACTGTCAATGATGATAAAAAATATAGTTATAATATTAGGGCAACTTCTGAAAGGATAACTGATAAATTTGAAGGTTGGGTTGGAGTTAAAAGACTTGTCAGAAAGGGCAATAAATTAGTCAGAGATAGAAGTGATCTTGACGGAATTCCGGAAACCCAAGAAATTGAAATTTATACTGATAAAATAGATGCATACAAAAAAAAGCAAGAAGCTAAAGAAAAACCAGAAAAACAATCTAAAAGAATTGAAGTTCAATTTTTATATGAAGATGAGTCTGGTGATTCTATTTATCAATTGGGCGGTTTAAAATTAGGTCTTCATATGGGTGATGGAGCGAAGTGGTTTTATGATGTAGATAGCGACGATCATTCACTAAATTCACTAGCTGCCGGCTTTCTCTCTCCAGTTAGGATTGAAAGTATTTATTATGAAGATGCTAATATTTGGGTAGTGGGTAGTCAATCCCATTTTTCCAGAACAATTTTGAAGGCTGATGCCATAAAAAAAATCGAAGGCAGGGAAGAGGAAAAAATAGAGCAAAAAGAATTTGATTTTGCCAAGTTTGAGGCCAAGTCCTTGGATTTTATGGCTGGGTTGATCAAAGACGATATTGTCTATAACGCCGTTGCCGAAGGTCTCTGTGGTTTTGAT
>CAYIBK010000010.1:3384-29207 GCA_964361645.1 uncultured Gammaproteobacteria bacterium | reverse complement strand
TGGCAAATGCGCGAGCAGTTGATCAAAGATGGCGCCAGTAAAAGCTCTGTGGCTATGGGTTTAGGCGGATTAGACAGTGAGCGGGCTTGGCAAATGCGTGAGCAATTGATTAAAGATGGCGCTTATAAAGGCGATGTTGTTAATAGTTTAGCTGGTTTAGACAGTGAACGGGCTTGGCAAATGCGAGATGATTTTGCTGCTACTGCGACGATTACTGATGTCAGTGCATTATTACACAGTATAGTTGGTCTTGATTCTGAGCGAGCCTGGAAAATGCGAGATGGGTTGATTATCGAATATAATAGTCTATTAACTTACAGCTTAGCCGGTTTAGATTCGGAAAGGGCCTGGAAAATACGCGAGAGATTAAAATCACAAGGAGTAGATAAAGGTGGCACAGCCTGGAGTTTAGCTGGTAATTTTATGTCTTTTGTCTGGCAATTAAAATTAAAAAATAAGGAAATCGGCCGACATGAATTAACTAAAGAAGAGCAAAAACAGCTTGATCTGATTAATCTCTTGCACCACCCGGATATGGAGGGCATTGCCCGGCATTTTCATCTGGATAATAATCCAAGTGAAGTTAAAAAAAGAAATAAGCAGGAGAAAAGAAAATCGCTTGGTAGTTCCTCTGTCTTGACTAATTTTTTAACTACTCTCATTGGCCAGAATCCTAAGCCGTTTTTAGAGACTATGCCGGCCAAGCGCGATCGCTTGCCGGAAGTTTTTGCCCAGCAGTTGGCAGAACGCATTTTTCCAGAAATAAGGCAAGCCAGAGAGAAATTAGCTTGGCGGGGATTTTCTGGTTATAGTGGTTTAGAAGGTAGTCAGAGAAAAAATATTTTAGCTGGTCCGCAAGAATATTTAAATCCGCATAGCACAGAATCAATGCTGGGCGGTGGGGGAGAAAATATGGCTGATAATCGGGAAGTTATGGAAACACGTGAGGCGTTAAACAGGATAATTGTCATTAATATTTTTGGCCGTTATAATTCCCACAGCAAGTGTTGGGAAACGAATGATTTTCCCTTGGACGCGCCGGTGGCCGAGCCAGCTACAGAAACCACGGCTGTACTGCCGAGTGTCAGGGGATTATCAGAGGTATCTCTGCCTAAACCGCTGGAAGCCAGAATAATTCCCGAGCGGGTAAAAGGCTTTGATACTAAGGGCCAGGAATATGACTTGAAAATTAAGATTAATAATTTAGGTTTGGCCAAGGTGATAGAAAAGCCCAAGGCGGTAGAAAAAATTGTTTATTCATTTTCTGTGGCTATGGCGCCAACACCGATGACAGAATTAAGCCAGAAAGAATATAATTCTTATAAAAAGAAATTTGAAGCCGTAGCCGGCAAGGAGATGACCGCTTCTTTGGCTAGTTTGCCGGAAGATTTGGAATTGGAGCTTTTGGCAGTCATTAAAGATAAAAATCCCAAAGAACAAATTATGGCCATTGAGCGTTTGGTTCGTGATTTATGTTATTATGATCGCCATAATCAAGAAGTGAGTTCGCTCAAAGACGGCAAGTCGTTAGAAGAACAGCAGTATATTATGGAACAGCGTTTAGAAGAATTAAAAACTGCTAAACCGAGCTTGGCTAAAGAATTAAAAAACAAAAAGTTTGCCGGAGTCTGCACTGACTTTGCCCAGTTGACAGCTACCTTACTGCGTCGGGCCGGCTTTGCCTCCGGTGTTTTGGGCTGTTTTAGCGGTAAGGATAAGAAAATTTCGGTCAAGCATGCTCATGCCACGGCTTTTGTCCTCTGGCCGGATGACACGGGCAAAAATCGGGTTATCAGCATTGATGGCACGCCAGACGGCGTGGCGGGCGTTTCCTTGCCCTCTTTAGTAGAACGCGAGGATCAGGCCATTAATTCTGAAAGGGAATTATCACAGGAAGCAGTTAAAGAAATCCAAAAAATAATCGATGGTTTGGATAAATTGGATCTAGCCACAGTTAAGAAGATGTCTAATGGTGAATTAGAGCGGGTAATTAATGGCATTTTGAAATACCAAGTTAAAGAATCTCATTTGGCCATCATTGAACGGCTCTTTGATCATTATTGGTATACGCCCATACATGAATTGGATTTAAATAATCCGCGCCAGCGCAGTGAAGCGATTTTAGAATTAGCCGGAGCGGTAGAAAGACAGCGTTTGCGTTTGTTGGAGCATCCAGAAAAAGATCAAATGCCAGCCGGCAACAAAATGATGCAAGTGATGCAGGATTTTTTGAGGAGATTCAGCCAAAATGAAGAGGTGGGCGATAATGATTCCGCTTTTATTTTGATGGAAAAAATAATGGAATTGGTGCAGAATGATTTGAGCGAGGTAGAAAACAAATCCGCCTCCGCCATCATTGCCTATCTAAAAGCCAAGAATATTTTAGGGGAGCAGAAATAATCAAATTAATTAACTATTTTAATGAAAAAGACGCTACTAATAACTTATTTTTTTCCGCCACAAATCGGCGGTATGGAAAATTATTATCTTAATTTGTGCCAGAATCTGCCAGCAGATAAAATTGTGGTTTTAACTCAAAAAAACAGTAATGCCAATCAGTTTGACCAAAATCAAAAATACAAAATTTATCGCACTGACTTTTTTGGCGGTTTAATTTCTCCCCATTGGTGGCAGTTAAAAGGTAAGATTAACAGGATTAAAAAAGAAGAGGTGATCGAGCAGATTATTTTTGGGCATTTCCATCCTTTAAATATTTTAGGCAATTATTTCGGCCTACCTTATTTTATTTTTGTTCATGGCACTGATGTCAGACAAGTAAAAAATAATTTCTGGCAGAAAATTATTTTTAAGAAAGTTTATAAGAATTGCCTAAAAATAATTGCTAATAGCGATTATATAGCTAAAGAAGTCCAAAAGATAACTGGCAGTGATGAAAAGATATCAGTTATTTATCCGGGCATAAATTATTCCGTTTTTGATAAGCCAGCCGATGATTTAGAAGATAAGAAGAGAGAATTAGGTTTGGAAAAAGACGATTTAGTCATGCTAAGCCTGGGGCGATTAATCAAACAGAAGAATTTTGCCACCATTATAGAATTATTGCCAGCTTGGCTAATGGACTTCCCTAATTTGAAATATGTAATTGTTGGAACTGGTAAAGAACAGGAAAATCTGATTAAATTAGTTGATGATTTAGGACTTAAAAAAAGCGTTAAATTTGCTGGCAGAATTGATAATAACGATAATAGTAAAAAAGTTTATTATCAGTTAGCTGATTTATTTGTTTCTATCTCTAGCGCGCCAGAGGGTTTTGGTATTAGTTATTTGGAGGCTCAAGCCAGCGGTTTGCCGGTGGTAGCTTCTAAAATGGGCGGTAGTGCTGAAGCGATAGTTGATCACCAAACCGGTCTTTTGGTTGATCCCCATGATTTGGGGCAGATAAAAGAAGCTATTTTGGAATTACTAAGCGATAAGATTAAAAGAAACAATTACGGCCAAGCTGGCAAAACAAGACTGCAAGAAAAATTTGATTGGTCTAAACAAATAAATAAGATAAAAGAAATTTTGTAAAATAATTATGCCAAAAATTAGCGTTATCATACCAGTTTATAATGCCCAAAATACCATTAATGAATGCTTAAACAGTATTTTTAATCAAACTTTCAAAGATTTGGAAGTGATTGCTATTAATGACGGCTCAACTGATTCGTCTTGGTCTATTTTAGAAAAATGGCAAGATAAGGTTAAAATATTTAAGCAAGCTAATAGTGGCGCTCCGGCCGCCAGGAATTTGGGCTTTGGAAAAAGCCAAGGGGAATATGTCATCTTTTGTGATGCTGATGTGGTGATGAGATCTGATATGCTAAAGAAGATGCTTGAGGTGCTAGAAAGAAATAAAGACACGGCTTATGTCTATTCTTCTTTTAAATTTGGCTGGAAGACATTTAAAATCTGGCCCTATGATTTAAATAAATTAAAACTTGGTCCCTATATTCCCACTACTTCTTTAATTCGCCGCAGTTATTTCCCCAGGTTTGATGAGTCGCTTAAAAAATTTCAGGATTGGGATTTATGGCTGACTATAAGTGAAAGAGGGGGAAAGGGTATATGGCTAAATGAGGTTTTATTTTATGCTAAAACCGGTGGAACTATGAGCCGTTGGCTACCAAAGTTTTTTTATAAATTATCTTGGTTGAAATTTGTCAAAAAATATAATCAAGCCAAAGCCATAATTCAGAAAAAGCATAATTTATCAGTATGATGATCAGATTGCAAAAATTCTTAGCTTCAGCTGGTGTGTCTTCTCGTCGTAAGGCGGAGGAATTTATTGTGGCTGGCAAAGTTAAGGTGAATGGCCAGGTGGTTACAGAGCTTGGCACTAAAGTTAGTGAAGACGATCAGGTTGAATACGACGGTAAATTATTAAAACCAGAAACAAATAAAATTTACATCGCTCTAAACAAGCCCGTGGGCTATATTTCCAGCGCCACCAGCAGTCAGGGCGAATCGGTTTTGGATTTGGTAAAAATTAAAGAAAGGATCTATCCGGTGGGGCGATTAGATAAGGATTCCAGCGGTTTGATTCTCTTAACTAATAATGGTGAATTTACCAATAAAATTACCCATGCCCGATATGGCTGTGAGAAGGAATACGAAGTTCTATTAGACAAGCCGTTTTTAGATATTGATAAAAAATCTTTTGAGAGTGGCCTGAAATTAGCCGGCCATCAACTACAACCGGTCAAGGTGACTTTAGTAAAAGACAATATCGTTAGGCTTATTTTAAAAGAGGGGATTAATCGCCAAATCAGAAAGATGATGGGTAAGTGCGGTTATGATGTTATTGATTTAAAAAGGATTCGAATAGGCAAGTTTAAATTGGCTAATCTTAAAAGTGGACAGTGGAAAAATATTAATTGTCAAGATGTCTAAATATATGGATTTATCAATTATTATCGTTTCTTGGAATACTCGCGAATTATTAAAAAAATGCCTTAATTCTATTTATCAAAATGGGGCTGGTTTAAGTTTAGAAATATATGTGATTGATAATAATTCATCCGATAAAACAGTGGAAATGATTAGGACAGAGTTTAGGGATGTTGAATTAATTGCCAACAATAAAAATCAGGGTTTTGCTTATGCCAATAACCAGGCTCTTAAATTGGCAATAGGAAAATATATTTTACTCTTAAACCCGGATACTGAAATATTATCTAATAGTTTACAAAAAGCGGTTAAATTTATGTCTGATAATTCTAATTGTGGAGCGATGGGAGCTAAGCTGCTTAATCCAGACAAATCAGTTCAACCGTCTATTAGGCGGTTTCCCACACCTTGGCCGATATTTTTAATGTTAATCAAGGCTCCTAAATTATTTAAAAAAATTAAATCAATTGAAAGATATTTGTGTTTTGATTTTGATTATAATAAAAGGCAAGCAGTGGATCAGATTATGGGTGCCTTTATGTTGATACCTAAAAAAGTTTTTGATAAAGTGGGTTTGTTAGACGAGGTATTTTTTATCTGGTTTGAGGAGGTGGATTTATGCCGGCGCATCCAAAACGCGGGATTTAAAGTATTATATAATCCAGAGGTGGAGATAATCCATTATGGCGGACAGAGTTTTGCCCAAGAAAAAATAATAAAAAAACAATCTTTATTTTTTAAGAGTGCGATGAGGTATTTTTTAAAAAATGGATTTTTTAATCGCTAATTTTATTAGCTAATTATTATTTGACAATATTATGTTATTATGATAAAAAGAATTATCGCAATTGTGCGGTAAATAAAAGAGGAGTGCTAAGAAATGAGTGAAATGAGTTCGGTGGTTGCTAGTGCAAAATTAAGTCCTTCTGAGAATATTTTCCAATTTATAATCGGCATACTCTGCAAAGGTATTGTGGTGAAGGTTATAGTTGACGACAGGCTATATGATGGTGTCGTCTATAATATTGATATTAATCCTGGGCCAGGACAAAATTATGTCTTTGCTGATGTTCATGTGCCGGCATTGGACGAACAGGCAGATGACCATTTTTTCTCGGTGAAGGTTAGCATTCACAGTGATGGCGTGGTAAATGTTATGCCCTTTCTCACCCCAGTAAAATAGGATACACTAACACCCCTCGCTTTTTAATTGAAGACATCCACTAAGCCTTGCGTTTTAGTGGATTTTTTTTGACTAAAAACAGCTAAAAATATATAATTATAACTATGATTTTATTTTTTCTTTTTTTACTCTTAGGATTAGTTTTTTCTTGTCTTTATGTTTTTGATAAGGAAAAATTTTCTCCCGCTAATTTAATGATGGTGGTTTGGTTTATTTCCATTGGCGTGGCCCAATTGCACCTAAGTAAATATGAATTGCCCTGGACGGCTAATTTTTGGCTGGTTTTGTTTTTGTTTTTGGTTATATTTTATCTTTCCTATAAGATAGTTTATAGAAAAACAGATCATAAAATATTAGCTGATAATAAAAATAGTGTGGTCAATAGCAAAGTATTTTTTATCATGGCTATTTTTTTAACTCTAGCCAGTATTTTAACCAATTTATATATCTACCTGCATTTTCAAACTATGCCTATCTTTTCCAGCGTGCCGGATAAAATGAGATTTATCATCAATAAAAACATTTTTGGCTTATGGGAATATCTGGCTTTATTACCGCGTCTTTATATTCCTCTGTTATTTTTTTATTTATTATCAGCTAAGAACATCTCTATTAAATACAAGTTTTTTCTGTGGTTTAATATTATTTTAGGATTTTTATTGTTATTTTTATATGCCTCAAGACTAGTGATAGTTTTACCGATTCTTTTAAGTTATTTTGTTTATCTCTATCAGCAAAGAGAAAAAATAAATTTTAAAAAAATAATAATTTCTTCCATAATTGTTTTACTAGTGGTGGCTACTGTCTCTGTTTCTATCCCAGCTTTTAGAAATTACATCACTTATCGCGATTATTATTCTAGTGATTCTGATTACACACCCTTTACTTATTTAATTAATCTATCAAAAATAAATATGCCGTCTAATTTAAGTTGGGCGATACCGCTTTATATTATCCCCAGTTTTAATTTGCAGGCCATGTTGCAAGCAACTACTTATTATAATTCTACAGTTAATAATTATTATTATGGCGGTTATTATTTATCTGTCTTTAATCCGTTCTTAAAAATATTTCATCTGCCATTATCCAATGTTGTTATCCCATGGGAACCTATGTTTTTATCTTGGTGGATCACCGCTACTTTCTTGTTTTCCGCTTGGGCTGATTTTGGTTATGTGGGTATAATTTTTATAGCTGTTTTTTGGGGGGTAGTATTATCTTTAGCTTACCAATATGCATTAAAAAAACCGACTTATTTATCTGTTATGCTGATGTCTTATTTGAGTTTTGTGGTGATAATGAGTATTTACACCGATTATCTAATGAGAGCAGAGTTTTATATGGATTTATTTTTTATTTTTATAATTAGTTTGGTGTTAAATAAAAAGTTTATAAAAAAACCGTTAAATATAATTTAACGGCCAAATATTTTTTTTAAAGAATTTAATACCAGATGTATTAAGGTATATTCTCCAAACTCACATCTATTATTGGGATTATAATGTTTAGCTAAAGCTATTCCTCCATAAAGCCACTTCATTTGATGGCTATCACACATCAGCGGACCAAATAAAATAGGGCTTCTTTTGTCATACCATGAAAACTTACAGTGTTCGCATTTCATGTTTTATCTCCCAGTTGTATATTGCTAATGTAAAGGTACTAATTTATTTAAAAACTAAAAAATTTATTTTCTATCGCATCTTTGTGTCCCATTATAAAATCACTTGATAAAATTTTATTTTTACCCTCTATCTGCATTGAACTTATAACAATTGAATTATCACCACAACCGACAGCCAAACTATTTTCATACTCAAAAATTTCACCTGGCTGTTTTTTATTTTCTATAATAACAATTGGCGGAAATATTTTAACTCTTTTATTATCTAAATTAGTCCAAGCGACCGGCCAAGGATAAAAGGCTCTTATTTTGGAACTTATATTTTTAGCCGAATCAGCCCAATTGATTTTGGCTTCTTCTTTGGTTATTAATTTACAATAAGTAGCTAGAGTCTCGTCTTGAACGGTTGGCTGGATTTCGTGGTCAATGAATTTTTTTATAGTAGTAATTAAAAAATCAGTGCTATCATTATCAGACATTTTCTGGTGGAGCGACTTATTATCTTCGGTGCCGTCCAGTATTATTTCTTTTTGAGCTAACATCGGTCCATGATCCATTTTTTCATCCATTAACATAATGGTTATGCCAGTGGAGGTTTCATTATTTAAAATGGCATTTTGAATTGGTGAGGCACCTCGGTATTTAGGCAGTAGTGAAGGATGGACATTAACATTGCCCAATTTAGGCAGAGCCAGTATTTCTTTTGGTATGATTTGGCCATAAGCTACCACCACAATCAAATCAGGTTCAATTTTTTTTAACTGTTCTACAATTTCGCCGTTATCTTTTAGTTTTTCCGGCTGAAAAACTGGCAGCTTATTTTCTTGAGCTACCATCTTGACCGGCGACGGAGTGATGATTTGTTTTCGGCCAGTTGGCTTGTCGGATTGGGTTATAACTGCCTTAACTTCAAAAGATTTGTCGTTAATTAAAGACTTAAAATAGGGAACGGAAAAGTGCGGTGTCCCCATAAAAATTATTTTAATTGGTTTGTTCATATTAATATTGGATATCAGCTAAATCTTTAGCTTTGTCAATAAATAATATTCCATCTAAATGATCTATTTCGTGCTGAATAATTCTAGCCAGTAATCCCTTGGCTTTTAAGGTTTGTTCTTGCCCACTTTCGTTTAGATATTTTATAGTAACGCTTTTATGCCTTTTAACTTGTCCGTATTTATGCGGTATAGACAAACAACCCTCCTCATCCCATTCTTTCAATAATGATTTTTTGAGTATCTTAGGATTGATTACTACCAAATCTTTGTCTTTATGGCCAACCACCAGCAATCTTATATTTTGGCCAATTTGTGGAGCGGCTAATCCCACTCCGTTTTTAACTTTCATGGTTTCTATCATTTGGGGTATTAGTTTTTGTATTTCATCAACCAAAACATTAGCCACCTGCCGTGACTTTTTTCTAAGTATTGGATTGGGTAGGGTAATAATTTCTAACATGCCTATATTATATTATAAAAATGATAATTAGTCAAGGTTTACTGATAATATGAGGTATAAATAGTTTTACAATAGTTGGTTGATTTGTTAAAATACGTGGGTCTGTTGAATAATAATTTTCGTAACGAAATTTTTAAATTTGAGTCGAGGCGCATGTAAAAATTTTGAGGCTTATAGAAATATGTTGATAAATTTTTACAAAGCCGTAGATCAAATTTGGGAATTGCAGTAGAAAAGTTATTATTTGATAGACCCATAATATGAAAGAAAATAAAGGCCCGCAAAAAATAAGTGATCTTTTTGGCAAGATCGGAAAGATTGAACAAAAAAAACCGCCGGCTTACCAGTGGCAGGATTTTGCTTTACGCATAATTTCTGATTTGGGTGTGCCTAATTTTAAAAGGAATTCGGTTTTTAAAATTTGTAAAGATAATAGTAAAGAAAAAATAGAAAGAGCCTTAAATGATACTAAGGAATTATGCCAGACGGGGGAAAAATGGAAATATTTTTTTAAGGTTATAGCTGATGAGGGTAAAAATAAACCAACATAAAATCCACCTCTCTAGGTGGATTTTAAAATAAGTAATTATTCTAATTCCATATTGGCCACTAAATAACCTACTCCAAAAGGAGCTTCATAATTTAATATCTTGGTTTTAAAGTTTATATTGTTCAGTGTTCCTAAAAGTATAATGATAGATTTCAGTCCGCACTCAGCTGCGTTTTCGATTAACTTTTTATCTATATTAACCACACCTTGTGAATCACCATTTTTTAAAAGTTCTATTAAATTTTCATCAAATTTTTTGCCAGCTGGATTGAATTTTACCGGAGCGTTTTCTGTTAGGCAATGCGATAAGTCACCCGAAGCTATAACCGCTATTCTTTTGTCGGTATTAAGGATGATTTCTTTTAAATTCTTGCCAAACTCTAAATGTGATTGATTATCCAACATGGAGAAATAAATAGGGATTATTTTTATATCAAGTATATTTTGCCCCAGAGAGTAAAATGGTATGCCCACACCGTGGTCTAATTTTGATTCTGATATTATATTAATCGGAGACTTGCTTGATATTCTTTCTCGATCATTGGTCATTAGCGGTATATCGCCCCCCACCTTAATTTTAGTGGCAAAATCACCAAATGCTTCAAAATTGATTTCAAAATTATCTGATAGATTAATAGTAAAATGATCATGATTAACCCGGCCATGTGGTGATATAATAATTAAAATATCTGGTTTGGAGGCATATAAATCACGCTCTAAACTAGCTAAAGCTTCTTTGGTTTTAGTTATCTGTTCCAAATTTCCTTTGCCGATACTTGGGATGAGTATGGGTGGATGGGGTACGATGGCGCTAAAGACTAAAGACATATAATTTTAATTTTAAATTTAAAAATTTTTAATTTCAAAACAATTTTAAAATTTTTAAATTAATTAATTATTTTTTTAAATTATTTTAAATTACCAATCTCCGGTTATGGTTTGTCCCAGAGTGTGAACATCTAAAGTTTCTTTGGTAACGAGTTTTATATTATCCCATTTATAATTCATCGCCAGAAATATTTTAGAATTAAAAATAGGCAATTTATTACCATCAGAGATAACATAAACAGTATTAAGGCCGTTTATTTTTATCAGCTCACCATCAGGCAAGGTAACTGGGGATCCCGGAAAATAAACATCAAGATCATCAGCGGAAACTTTTTCTATAGGTACACCACGAAAATTGGCATCCAATATTTCTTTATTTATAACTAATTTCTTTTTACCACTAAGCACATAATAAACATCACTAGTTTTTTTATCTTGGAGTAATTTGCCGGTTGGATAAATCGTATTTCTGGTTATATTAGATTCAGTTCTATAAAGATTAAGTTCATCATTGCTTACACCTATTATATCATCCTCGCTAAAGCCGATTTCTTTTAATAATTCATTACTCTCAATCTTTCTTTTAGTGTCATCAATAATCATATATACTTCTTGAGCTGGATTTCTTAAGAGGGAAAAATTTAAATATTGAATTGGTGGGCCATCTTCATAATAATCAAGATCTTGATCGGAAACGGTGATTATTTTTTTAGGATCAAATCTGGAAATAAAAACTGATTTAGAAACTATAGATCTTTTGGTGCCGTTTTCTATGTAATACCTATTAGTGCTGTTTTCGGCTTCAAGCAGTGATCCATCTGGCCATTTTTTGCCAAAATATTTATTCCATAAATTCCAAAAAAGTTTATTGCCACCGCAATTGCCATTGCAATCTATGTGCGGAGTATAAGAATACAAACCGGCTGTGGCTGGATTTTTAGGTGTAACTGGTGTGCCATCAATTATTCTAGTGACTCCGGGCTGATAATAATATTGATTGGAATTATCCACATAATCTCTGGTTTGTAGAGCAGCCGAATTAACTTGTTTAAAAAATCCTTGCCATCTAGGATTACATCCTCCACCATCAGGACAGCCATAACCAGTGGCCCAGTCGTATTGGCTTTGCCCAGGTGAGGGGTTATCTAACAAGCTCATTTCTTTTTGGACGAGGACTAGTAAATATTTAGGATTAATCATGGCGTCTAAAGCTGTTTTGTAGAAAGTTTCAGCTGCAGTTATGCTTTTGCCATCTTTGTCAACAGTAATATAGCTTTTGAGAGTACCTTCTCGTCTTTCTAAAAATCTTTGAATATCTCCCAAATCCATTGAGTTGTAATTGGTTATTTCTGAATCAGAAATTAAATAATTTGGGTCAAATTCAGCCGCTTTGGATGTACTGGCCACTATAATTAATGTTGCCGAAACAAAAACGGTAATGATTAGGTGGGTTTTTCTCATTTTCTGTTTATTTTATTTATCTTAATTCGTTTAAATTATAACAGATATTTAATATTTTGGGTATATCCAGTTAAATAAAAGAATAAAAAGTAATAATAATTTTCAATTTCTAATTTTTAATTTTCAAACAATTAATTAATTTCTAAATGTCTAAAACATTATTATAGGTGTTTTAAAGATTATTTACATTATAATAGTGTTTGAAAATTAAATCATTTTTATATTGTTTGAGAATTGAAAAATAAAAATTTTTAAATTATTTTTATGATTAAAAAGGAAACTAAAAATAGGGCGAGGTTATTGGTTATTAACTATTTCAAATTTCTGCTATCATGTATAATAGATTATACTAATTTTACACCATGAGAATAGATTTGGAAAATTTTCAGGCCATAGAAAGGGATGAAGCTTTTGACTGGGCTCCCAGAAAAAGAAGAAGAAAAAGAAAACATCATAATTTCATAAAAATATTTATAGCCATTGTTTTAACTATATTACTTTTGGCATTGGTGGGTTATTTGGCTTTAAAATTTTTTATTGGACCAATTGTTAAAACTGTTGATGGCTTGCCGAGTGATTTTCCCACCGATCTCTCCCTCTACCAAGCCGATAGGGCAGAAATTAATTTAGAGAACCAGATTGGCAAAGCCAGAATGATAGACGGACTCAAATCTATGCCCGATTGGGTTTTAACCATATTTTTAAATCTTCTCTCTAATGATTTAAAAAAGAAATTAGCTGATAATTTTGGCGATAATATTAATATACCCAATAATTTTAGCGTGGATGATTTGAAAAAAGCTCTGGCGACTGTTGATTTAAACAAAGCAGAAACGGTTAATCTATCGTGGACCGGCTTGGATAAGACCAAAGAAGAAATAGCCGCTTACTATAAACAAAAATTACAAGAAAGTAATTTTCAGTTTAAAGAAAATTTAAGCGATTACCAGATTAATCTGGGCTTTTGGAAAGATGATGTTTTTGGTATTATGTCTTTCTCTGATAAAAAGAAAGACATTGATGGTGGAGTGAAGTATAATAGTGATGTGAATATAACTGTTAATTATTTAAATGAATTAAAAAAATAATGGTCATTAGCATTTTAGGAGTTAGGATAGATAATGTCAACTTAGCAGAATCATTAAAAAAAATTGATGATTTTTTGAATTCCTCCAGTCAACATTATATAACCACGGTTAATCCAGAATTTCTGGTTGAGGCGCAAAAAAATGAAAAATTTAAAGAAATACTGAATGGGTCGTCATTATCTATTTGTGATGGTTTCGGTTTGGTTTTAGCCTCAAAGGGTAAACTCCAGCGCGTAACCGGCGTTGATTTATCAGATCATCTATTATCTGGCCAGTTGGGCGCGGCCAAAATATTTTTACTGGGCGGGGCAGGGGAGAGCGCCAAATCGTTGATGGCCCAATATCCCCAAACTGTTTTGGGGGCGGCCACGGGTGGTATTGTTAATAAAAATAATTGGCTTTTAGATAACAACGAGATTATTATTAGTAAAATTAAGGCCAGCGGAGCCAATATCTTGCTGGTCGGGTTTGGACAGGTAAAGCAAGAAATGTGGATTCATAATAATTTAGATAAATTGCCTCGGATAAAAGTGGCTATGGGTGTGGGTGGAACATTTGATTATTTGTCTGGCCATATAAAACGAGCTCCCAAGTTTTTAAGATCCATAGGACTAGAGTGGCTATTTCGGCTTTTCATTCAACCCCAAAGGATTGGCCGGATATTTAATGCCACCGTAAAATTTCTTTGGCTCTTGACATTTTCTTCTAAATAAGCTAAGATATGGTGTTGTTTGAACATTATCAATTTACAACCACAAACCAAACAAGGAGATATAGATTATGACCACGATTCTTCTTTCGGCTCTTCTTTCGGTTTTAATCGCCATGATGTATTTGGCTTTAGGGTTTTTGACCCTTATTATCGCCCTCTTATATAATATAAGATTTGATTCTCAACAAAAAGAAAATCTACCTTGTGTTCAAAGCTCTCTAGCATTTTTTATAATCTTTTGGCCAATAATATTAGTAGAAATGACATTTAACATAAATTATAATGTAAATCTACATTATTCAAATAATTAATTTATAACAATTTACTTTAAGACGGAAAAATCCGTCTTTTTAATTTATACTATATTTTGACTAACTATCTTTTAAAATATACAATATAACAATAATAAATTATCAAAATATATTCGGTTAATTGCCAGTTAATGCCATTTTTTAAGAAACAAAAAATTAGAACCAGATTTGCTCCCAGCCCGACTGGCTTTCTTCATATTGGCGGATTAAGGACTGCGCTTTATGAGTATATTTTTGCCAAGCAAAACAAAGGTGATTTTGTCTTAAGAATAGAAGATACTGATCAAACTAGGGAAGTTGAGGGGGCGGTAGAAAATTTGCTTAAAGCCCTTAAATGGGCGGGTTTAACAGCTGATGAGGGTATTTTACTGGGTAATGATGGAAAACCCTCTGAAAGGGGCAATTTTGGGCCCTACACACAATCTAAAAGGCTTAAAATATACCAGAAATACGCCCAGGAGCTGATTAACCAGGATAAGGTCTATTATTGCTTTTGCACTCCAGCCAGACTAGAGGAATTAAAGAATAATCAACAGACTGCCGGCCAGCCCACTCATTATGATCGGGAATGCTTAAAATTGAATTCAGATGAGGTTAAGGCCAAATTAGATATGGGTGAAAGGTATGTTATTAGGTTTAAGGTGCCGGAAGGACAGGAAGTTAAATTTGTGGATACGGTTAAGGGTGAAATAAAATTCAGCACCAATGATATTGATGATCAGATTATTCTAAAATCAGACGGCTTTCCCACTTATCATTTGGCCAGTGTAGTGGATGATTATCTAATGAAGATCAATTATGTTATCAGGGGAGAGGAGTGGCTATCATCCACACCCAAGCATATTTTGTTGTATCAAGCTTTTAATTGGAGCGTGCCGCAGTTTGCTCATTTGCCCCTACTCTTAAATCCAGATAAATCCAAGCTTTCCAAGCGCCAAGGTGATGTAGCCGTTGAAGATTACCGTGATCAAGGCTATCTTCCCGAGGCCTTGATTAATTTTGTAGCTTTATTGGGCTGGAATCCAGGCACCGAACAAGAAATTTTTTCGCTTGAAGAATTAATAAAAGTTTTTGATCTTAAAAAGGTTCATAAATCCGGAGCCGTTTTTAATCGCGAGAAGTTTGATTGGTTTAATAGCGTTTATATTAAAAAATTGGATCTTGATGAATTTAAAAAAATCGCTCGGCCATATTTAGAGAAAAATATTGCCCATGTTCAACCTGATTTAAACTTAGACAAGCTATTTGCTATAGAACAGCAAAGAATCAGTAAATTAAGTGAGATAGGGGAAGAATTAAAATTTATTTTTATTGATAAATTAGAGTATGATCATAAAAAATTAATTTGGAAAAAATCTGATACAGTCTCAACTCTTAAAAATCTGGAGTTATTGATAATCGAATTAAAAAAATATTCAAAAGGGGATTGGACAGCGGAAATATTAGAAAAAAATATCAGAAAGTTTATTGCTGATTCCGGTTTACAAAATGGCGAAGTTCTCTGGCCGATGAGATTTGCTCTAACGGGCGAAGAAAAATCGCCCACACCATTTGAAGTGGCAGAAATCTTAGGTCAAGAAAAAAGCCTAGCCAGATTAGGCGAGGCGATTGAAAAATTGAAATAAATAAAAGCGGCCATTAATTGGTCGCTTTTGTTTTTGATCAGGGCAGATAATTTACCAAATAAGCCGCTATTAAGGTTAACGCCAAAAAAATAAATAAACTGTAAGCAAAATATATTTTTTTTGAACGAATAGCTAATATCACCAAGGCATTGAAAACCATAAAACCAACAACCAACAGAAAAACGCTCATATCTCTATCTCCTCTCTTCTGTTTCGCAATCATTGGCATTAAAACCACAGAAAGCGCACTGGCCACTGGTAACTGAAGGAGCATAATTTTCTTTACCACATATAGGACATCTGATAAGGCCAATTTTTCGATCAACTTTGCTAATATAGCCAAATCCGCTTATTTTGCCATCTATTTCAAACTTAACCTCAGTGTGATCAAATTTTTCCGGTGTGGGCAGGGTTTTTATTCTAATCATTTTCCTCTCCTTTTCTTTAAACGATTTAAAAAGAACTTGTTTTCAATATCATAATCTAAAATCAAATAATTGTAAATAAGGTTTGAATATGTTATAATATATGGTAGTTAGAAAGTTTTTAAAGTTAGTAAAGTTAAAAGTATTTTTAAAAAATCAATTTTTATAATGCTTTATAGACTTTATGACTTTTAACTTTATAAACTAATTTATTCCCATGCCCACAAGAGCCAGAGTTTTAAAATCAGCCAAATACCATATTATTGCCTTAATTATAATGCCAATAATGCTTGTTGGTGCCTTTTTATTTACAATTAATGGATTAATAGCGCAGGAAACAACTATTACTAGTGGTGCCAATGCCAGCACCGTTAACGATTTAAATGTGCAAATTGACGAACAAAAAAAGAAAATTGATGCCATAGCGGATAAAATCAATGAATATAAAAATAGCATTAATAAAGCTCGCAGTCAATCTACCAGTTTAAAAAACCAAGTTTACATTTTAAATAATCAGATCGCTAAAACCGAACTTGATATTGAATCTAAAACCGAAGAAGTGAAGGCGACGGAATTAGAAATAAGCAAAGTTGAATTGGAAATTATAGATAATCAAAAAGCCATTGAAGAACAGAAGATTTATCTTTCGGCTTTTATTAGACTGTTAGATTATTATGATGATAAGGATTATCTATCTGTTTTACTTAATAATAATTCTTTTTCTGAGTTTTTTGATCAAATAAATAATATTGAGGGTATCGAAGCAGATTTGCAAAAAACCTTAAATAGATTTCAGGAGTTGGTGGACAGATATAATTCTCAAAAAGAAGAATTAAATACTAAAAGAGATCAGTTATCAGAACTGCTCAATAAATTAGAAAGTGAAAAAGATTCTTTACAAGATCAAATAGGTACTAAAAATTATTTAATTCAGGAAACAAATAATTCAGAAAAAAAATATCAAGGATTAGTTAGTAATTTAAAAGCGGAAGAATTAGCGGCCAATAATGCTGTAGCGGCCATGGAAAACCGATTGCGACAAGAATTAGAAAAAAAAGGCAGTAATGAAGAATTTAATAATTTATCCGACGCTGTTCTTATTTGGCCCATAGATAGTCGCAGGATAACTGCTTATTTCCATGATCCTGATTATCCTTACAGAGCTACAATTGGTGAGCATTCTGGTCTTGATTTGGGAGTTCCAACGGGGACTACAGTGAGAGTGGCGGAAAGTGGTTATGTCGCTAAAGTGGGGTTGGGTACTAGGTGGTATGGTAATTATATTATGATAATCCATAGTAATAATTTGGCTACACTTTATGCCCATCTTAGTTCTGTTAGTGTTAAAAGTGATCAATATGTTACCAAGGGGCAGGTGATTGGCGCCAGCGGTAGTACTGGGTTTTCTAGCGGTCCTCATTTGCATTTTGAGGTTCGTTCTGGTGGCATTCCTGTTAACCCGCTAAATTATTTGCCTTAATGATATTATAAAATGAATTTGACTGCGGTCTAAAGATCGCAGTATCTGGGCAAATTAAAATGATCAGAGTCGGCTCCGCCGACAATATTATTTTTCATACTGGTCTTCATCCCCTGGCTTAAAAGCCAGGGGTATTCGACCAGCAACATTATAAATACAAAGTAATTATTAATATAAAACTTTATGGAAAAATGTCGCAAGTGTGATATGCCACTGGAAGATGTTTCCAAGTGTGGATGTGATCCCAGTCTTTGTGAACATTGCTGTGAGTGTGATGCCGAATGTGAATGTAATTGCCAGTAAAATTTCCTTATAAAAACAGTTCATTTCGGGGGATTGTTTTTATTTGACTAAATTTAGATTATGTTGTATAGTGATTAATCAATTACAGCTCTTTAAAAAGAAAAAAACCTAAAAGGAGTTCAGAGGTGAAAGACTTAGTTGTGGGACATGTATTTGGTGAATGCTCCAAATGCGCTTTTTTGCGTTTAATTACTGATGATCAATTGGCTTGTAGTTTAGGACAAGATAAGATGGGCACAGGATCTCATCTTTTGTTGAACTTGAAGCGAACGCATAAAAATGTTGATATCGATGATCCCAAGTGTCCTGGGTGCTCTGGTATAATTACTTTAGCTGCTTTGGTTAATGAAATTGCGGCCAAGGCTAGGCATTTTAGCAGGGGACTCATCGGGTTTTCTACTGGTTGTTTATACCAGTCTGAAATGCCCTTAGTTGATAAGTTGAAGGCTTATCTTCGGGCCGGCTCTACGGCTTTGGAATTAAGCTTTGCGACGCCAGCTGTTTTAGCCGCTTTTCTATTGAACGAAGCTGAAATGAGCAAGCTTAGGAAATTCAGCAAAATCACTATTCATGCTCCATGGAAGGAGATAAGTTATTTTGATGGTTCGGGCACAACTAATGCTGTTATTTCTAAAATTGTGCAACTAAGAGAATTGTTGCCAATAAGTGGGGTGGTTTTTCATCCTGATGTGGTAGCCAATTTCAGCGGATTAGAAGTGATTCCTTTGCCGGTCTTGATTGAAAATATGGATCGGAATAAGAAATTTGGCATATCAGTTGAAGATATTTATAAAATCAGAAGAGATTATGATTTTGGGTTTGTTTTTGATATCCAGCATGCTTACGAGCATGATCCTGCTATGGTTTTAGCTCATGAACTGGTTTCGGTGATGGGTGATAGGATTCGTCATCTTCATGTCAGTGGCCAGAGTAAAGAGGGCCATCATGTTCCCGTTTACCAAGCTGATAATAAAAAAGAAATTTGCCAAATACTTAAGATAGTTCCTGGTGTACCAGCTATTATGGAAGGTCTTATTTTAACCGATGTGTTCGCTTCTACTAAAAGAGAAATCGCTTATGTCATCGAACAAGGCGATCTTCTAAAATAAAAAAACATCCAGCTTAAACCAGCTGGATTTTTTATTTGATTATTATTTTCCACTGTGAAATTTTCTATGTACATCTCTTAATTTTTTATTGGTTACATGGGTATATATTTGAGTTGTAACTATATTTTTATGTCCTAAAAGTTCTTGGACACTACGCAAGTCTGCTCCTTTATCTAGTAAATCAGTAGCATAACTATGGCGCAGGGTGTGGGGTGTGGCATCAACTGGCAGTCCAGCCATAACAGAATATTTTCTGACTAAACGCTCAATTGATCTTGAAGTTAATCTATGCTCATCTGTTGAATCGTTATTCCGGCTATAGTTTATAAAGAGGGGAGTAAAGAGATCATTTCTAGTTTTTATATATTTAGCAATCCATTTTAACGATCTATTAGAAAAATAAACAGTTCTGGTATTGCCACCCTTACCAGCAATACTAAGTTCTAAATCATCAAATTTGCCTTTTAATAAATTTATTTTATCAAACTGAGTAATATTAAGCGACGTTAACTCTGATATACGCATACCAGTAGAGAATAGTACTTCAAGCATACTCTTGTCTCTTAACCCATCTATTTTTAAGACATCCGGCATATTAAGTATCTTTTCAACTTGTTCAAAATTTAAAAATTTAATGGCTTTGTCTTTATCAGTTAATTTTGGTAATTTTATTTTTTCGGATGGAATAGAGATGATGTCTTTGTCTGCAAAATAATTTAATAAAATACGTATAGCTATAAGGTAGTAACTTTGAGTGGTTTTCTTGATATAGTTGTCTCCATCTTTTTTGCGTGAAAGATATAATCTATAGTCCCATATATGGTCTGGAGTGAGCTCGTGGGGTTTTAAATCGCTTAGATCATGATTCTGAAGCCAATTTATAAATACCTTAAGAAAATTATGATAATTGCGGGTGGAAACAGGGCTTAAGCCCCTTTCTATCTCACAATAATCTAAAAAGTTGGGAATATGTTTAATTAGGGGTATATTTGATCTTTTCATATTTCTTATATTAATAGAGAGTATTAAGCTATCTTATGCGACACTAAATATAGTATAAAATAAAACATGGGATAACTCAATTGAGTTATCCCCTGCTTCATTTATAACTTATCTCAAAATAAAGTTTATTTTTACTTGTAATAAATCTTATCGCCAAATCTTAAATCAATATATTCTAATTTACTAGTATCTTTAACCTTATTATTTAAAACCATTTGCATATTTTCTATCGAGGTATCAAAATCATTGTTGATATCAAAATGAGCTTGCCAACCAGCCTTAGTGATAAGGGTTATTTCGTTTAATCCCCCACTCCTGTAGTCATTAATTTCAATTCCTAAGTTTTTTATCTTTTCATTAAGTTTTAGAATAAAATCAACCATTTTACTAGAGACAATTGAATCACCTATGTTAACTTCACCAGTCATATTAAGTATAGGGAATTCACCTAAATATTGATTAGCTTCTTCCTGAGGTACTTCCCTGATAACAATCCCCTGCTTATCGACAAAAAATAATTTTTCATTATTATTAACAATAAGATAGTTTACTTTTTCTTTTATATTGACCGTTATTTTTTTCCACCCTCTTTTTATTTCTATTTCAGCCAGGCCATATTTGGCATTAATGGCTTGGATTATTTTTTTCTTGCTTAGAAATAGCAGGTTTTTTTGAGGCAACATAAACCAGCGCCAAGAATTAATCTGCTCATCAACTATCTGTTCTAATTCTGTTTTATTTATCAAATCGGCGCCGTTGATGGTGATAGTTTTTATTTTAAACAAATCACTATAGACCACTAAATAAATTAAAAAAACAACAAAAATTATTTTTAAATATAATTTGGTATTGAATCCCTTAACTCCTTCTTTTTTGTGGGAACTATTAAAATAAGGATTATCAAATTTCTTTTTTCGATAATCTTTTTTTATTCTTATTTTTGATTTATAGTTGACTAGTGAAAAATCTCTTATCATTTTTTATTTTGAGACGGTATCAAAGCCAGTAAATTTATGTAGTACGGCCGGCACTTTTACGCTACCATCAGCTTGTTGGCATTGTTCTAAAATAGCTAGGAAAAGGCGGCTAGTGGCTAGCCCTGAAGCATTTAAAGTGTGGACAAATTCATTTTTATCAGTTTGATGATTTTTAAATCTAATATTGCCACGCCTAGCTTGGTAATCCATAGCATTGGAAGCGCTGGAAACCTCCTTATAAACTTCCATGGAAGGAATCCAAACTTCAATGTCTTTGGTTTTGGCCATGGCCGCACTGGCATCTCCGGCGGCCAGCAGTGTGGTTTGATAATGAAGTCCTAAGCCCTCAACCAGTTTTTGGGCATTTTCCACCAATTCATCAAAAGCCCTAGCTGAATCTTCTGGCTTGGTAAGTTGAAACATTTCTATTTTATTGAATTGGTGTCCTCTGATCATACCTCTCTCCTCTTTGCCATATGATCCCGCTTCGCGTCTAAAACAAGTGCTGTAAGCACAATATTTCAAGGGCAATAATTTCTCATCCAATATTTCATCGCGATGATAATTGCCTAACATCATTTCCGAGGTGGCATTAAGGCAGGTTTTATCTTGAGTCCAGAAAAGATCTTCTCTGAATTTCGGCAAATGCCCAGAAGTGTAGGCCGATTCCTCTGTTAGTAAAAATGGCGGAATTATAAATTGGTAATCATTTTTGATATGAAATTCTATAAAATAACTTAAGAGAGCCCACTCTAGTATTGCTCCCTGGCCTTTGTAAATCCAAAATCCATTCCCAGACATCTTTACTCCCCTTTCATAATCAATAATATCCAGTGAAGTGGCTAGTTCCACATGATCTTTAGGCTTAAAATCAAATTTAGGTTTTTCAAGATGGGTTTTAACGATCTTATTATTTTCTTTACCCCCACTAACCACATCATCAGCCGGAGTATTGGGCAGTTCTGCCATGGTTTCATTGAACTTAGCTTCTACTTTACCCAACTTTAAATCTATCTCTTTAATTTCCTCACCTATTTTTTTCATTTGTTCAATAGTTTCTGGTGTGGGTTTGGTTTTAGAGTGTATATTTCTTTTCGCTTTTAATTCTTCTGTTTTTTGAATTAATTTTCTTCTCTCTTTATCTAATCTTAGGATTTTTTTTAAAATTGGATCGAGTTTATCTACTTCCATGCGTTTAAGTAGAGCGGTTCTAACCGCTTCTTTATTGTCTCGGATTTTATTGATGTCTAACATATGTTGTTTAATTTAAGAATTTTCAATTTCTAATTTTCAAATAATTAATTAATTTTAGAATTAAGTTTGTTTACAATGAACATAAACGTAGATAAGCATGAATTGAGAATATAATATCAATTATAACAGCGGAAACCACTAATATAATCACTAATATATCAATATTTTTGCTTGATTTAATAGTGATATTTTTAATCAACTTGAGTGCAAAAAAATAAATTCCAATTATAATAATCGGCCAGAATATTATCGCGATTGGATTGAAAAAAAGATCAAAGGCGAAAGATTGTGATAAATTACGTATGGGATTTATTTCATAAAAAAACATATAAATATTATTATATAAGCCGGAAAAATCAAGATATATTTTGCTATATAAATAATCGTATATTCCCACGAGATATGCATAAGCAAATATTATAATAATAAAACATTCAGTAGATAGGGCAATTTTACTAGAAGGATATTTTTTGTGCCACCAAATTATATAAAACAAGAAAAATACTAACAAAATATCAATAACTGGAATAATTGGGCATAATTTATTGGTATCCTCAATTATTAATATAATCATCAATAAAAGGGTTAGGCCAATAATAATAGTATTTTTTATCAATGGTGTCATATAGTTTAAATTAATTAATTTATAAATGTTTAAAACATTATTAAATGAAAATATACTTATAAATATTTGAAAATTTAATTATTTTAAAATTGTTTGATAATTGATAATTGAAAATTTCGTAATTATTTTTTATTTAATTCATCTGTTATTTTTCGAGTGGTTTTTGTGTTTTCGTCTTCTGTTGGCCTAAGTAGCGGAAATAAAACCACATCTCTTAAATTAGTTTTACCAGTTAAGAGAGCTATTATTCTATCAATTCCCATGCCCCAGCCGGAAATCGGCGGTGCGCCATGCTCCAAGGCGGTAATAAATTCATCATCGCTTTCCATCACTTCTATTTCGCCACCAGCTTTGGCTTTCTTTTGCTCTTCAAATCTGGCTTTTTGATCCAGCGGATCAACAAGTTCCGAATAAGCTCGCAGTATTTCCCAACTATTAACTACTAATTGAAACTGTTCAACTATATTTGGATTATTATCACTTACCCTTGCTAGTGGTTGTGTATATTTGGGGTAGTTATATAAAATTGTTGGGTTAATAATTTTTGGTCGAGAAACTTTTTTATATAGATTATCCACCAAGCCGGCCAAACTCATTTCATTCATGCCTTCGAATTCAATTTTTTCTTTTTTAATGTCTTTTAATAATTCTTGGGCATCAGTATATTTAGTGATATCAATATTAGCGTCTTTTTTTATCATTTCAATATAATCAAGTTTTTTCCATGGTGTTGTCCAATCAACTTTATGTTTCTTGTCATCCCGACCAATTATCTCAATTTTTCTGTTAATTTTTAAATTATCAAATAAATAATCAATCATTTTTTCGGTAAAGATTATATTATCTTCAAAATTCCAGTAAGCACAGTAGTGCTCTACATGAGTATGCTCTGGTAAATGTGATGGATCAGCCCCCTCGTTTCTGAATGCTTTACCAATCTCAAATACTTTCTCCATCCCGCCAATAATTAATTCCTTAAGTGGTAATTCATGAGAAATACGTAAATGCAGATCAATATCTAGGGCATTATTATGGGTCTTATATGGCTTGGCGGTTGCACCAGTTGCTTTTGTTAATAATGTAGCAGTTTCCACTTCTTCAAATCCTTCTTGCCAATAAAATTCTCTTAATGTTTTAATAAAGAGACTTCTAAATTTAAAAGTATTTTTAGAATCTTCATTCATCAGTAAATCCAAATATCTTTGTCTATAAATAACTTCCGGATCTTTTAAACCGTGGAATTTTTCCGGCAAGGGTCTTAGAGCTTTACCTAAAAAAGTGTATTTATCAGCTAAAACAGAGATTTCCCCCTTTTGGGTTGTAAATATCTGGCCAGTAACACCCAAAAAATCACCCAAATCAATTTTTTTCTCTAAAAATTTAAATTCCTCTTTGCCGATTTCATCTAACTTAAAAACCATTTGCATTTTACCAGACCAGTCTTGCAAATGGATAAAGGCAATTTTACCCATTTCTCTTTTAGTCATAATGCGTCCAGCCACGCTAACACTAGTCCCCTCTTTGAGGGATTTGGCTTCTAAAAGACTATTGGTTTTATCAAACTTTTCCGGATAAGGATTTATACCTGATTCTTTTATTTGTTCCAATTTTTGAAGTCGCACTTGGCGTTCATCAAGTAGATTATTTTCGGCCATATTTGGTTTGTTTTAGATGTCTATAATGTTTTTATTTTACAAGATTAAACCATTTTTTACAAGTAATAAAGTGCCTTGTCTAGGCACATCAATAAGAATGTCATCCCGAGTGAAGTGAGTAAAGCGAACGAAATCGAGGGATCTAGCGGATTTATATCCGCGTCAATAAAAATGTTCACCCTGTTAAGTAAAAATCATTTCAGGATTTTTGGCAACAAAGTTGCCTACTTAACAGGGTAAATCCCGAGCCTGCCTGCCATACCTACGGCAGACAAGCCGGCAGGCAGGAATCTGTTGGGTGTCTGATTAGCTAGCTATAATTATATATTTTGCTATAATTAATAGCATAATAATTTATATTTATTTATGAGTTTATCTATTGTATTACTTTTTATTGGCAGTATTGTTTTAACTGCTGGCGATCTGGTTATGAAAAAATGGGTAGTTACTAACAGCGGATTTCTTTATTTTGCTGGTCTGTCTATTTATTTACTGGGCTTGGTTTTTTTGGTGGAAACTTTTAAATATAAAAATGTGGCAGTGGCTTCTACTATTTTTGTTATCTTTAATGTTATTATTTTAGCTTTAGTCAGTTGGGTTTATTATAAAGAAACTTTGTCCATTATGCAGATTGCTGGGATAATTATGGGCATTTTTTCGGTGGTGCTTCTGGAGATGAGCCAAAAATCATAACTAATTAATTTTAAATAAAAAAGACTCTATTTTGCCCTAAGGCACGGTAGAGTCTAAAATTTTTAAAATTGGATTAGAAAAAATCCTATTTATTGTCTTCATGGGGATTGTCTTCCTCAGCTCGTCTTTGTTGCTTAAAAAATCCCCAGTCTGGTTCGTATTCTGGCCCACATACTTTCGTAGCAATCAACCAAGAAATTGTGGCACAAATTGGAAAACCAATTAAAAATGTAATATTTTCCATCCAATCGGGATAGCCATCTAATAATCTAAAGAATAAGCTCATCCACATAGAGTAAATAACCATCCAAATAAGAAAAGCGATTACTGGCATTATTTATACCTCCGTAAGTTTACCGTCTAAGTTAGACGATAGTTTTGGCTGTTGCTCTAAACACTTTTATCCATCTTTTTGACAACCTCACTTGGTGGTCCACTGTCGAAAGTTTGATCAAAGATACGTGAGCCAACCCTTCCTAACTCGTCCACGGTCAATCGCATATGTCCGTCTTTATACACTACTAGCACAGAGATATTGTTTGAGAAGCGATGATTTACAACATCAATAAT
>CAYIBK010000010.1:0-3284 GCA_964361645.1 uncultured Gammaproteobacteria bacterium | reverse complement strand
ACACTACTAGCACAGAGATATTGTTTGAGAAGCGATGATTTACAACATCAATAATTGGCTGGTATTCTTCTGGTAAATAATCAGAGAAAACCATTGGACTATTGGATTGGTTATAAATCACTCTATCTTCATACTCATATACCCCGGGAATATATTTATAATCAATCTGTTCTAATCTCAACTTTTCCCCGCCTCCAATCTTAACCATAATAGGCTCTTTTATTTCTTCTGGAGCTAGAGTCAAGAAGAATAAGACCCCTAGCATAACAACCACAACCACAACTCTCAGTTTCTCTAGTATCGTCTTCATTGTCGAATATCTCCTCAGTTAGATGATAGTTTTTTTGCTCTAAACAATCATAATATTTTTAATCTTTTACAGATAATTACATCGCCCCATTTCATTATTACTAAGATTGCCGGCCAAGATGACAATATTTGGAAGATTTTTTGATCCCATTCTATTAAATCAATAATTTTAATTAATTTATTGATGATTATCTTTTCCCAGAAATAGAGTGATTGATCGCTTATTATCTTATAACAATCACTCCGTAAATCATCCATTTCTTTGATAGATATTTCCAGTGCCACTATCATTAAAAATCCGATTAAATAGTAGGTTGAAATTGATAAAAAGACAATTAACGATACCATTAAAGTGAAGAGCCATAATGGAATTAACATTTTCCGTCTCCCTTGCTTTTATTGTTTCTGATTATTTAATGTACTTATACTTAGATGTGTTAACATGTTTAAATAAAAAAGTCAAACCAAAAAAAGCCAATAGGTTTTTTTAGTCGAGATTATTATTTTTTACGCTTGGTTTTCTTTTCTTTAGTTTCCCTAAAGTGGGCGGCTAGTTTACTCACACCCTCAATTAGGGGTGGTAAATAATTAGCTGTGGTTTCAATTTTTTTCTTAACCATTTCTAGTATTTGATCAATCAAATCTAGTTTTTTTCTTGCGCTTTTGGTCATTTGTCTTATATCGCGCAGGATTAAGGCGATATAAATACAGCCCCAGCCGATAGCTAAGCCGACAAGCAAAACCACTAAAGCTATGGACAGGCGCAGTAAATCAAGAGATGTTTCAAGCATGGGAGTGAAATTAGTTTATAAAGTAGAAAATTATAATGTAAAAGTATTTATGTTCTAAATAATATCAATAGTCTGTAGTGCTTAAAATTTTAAAATTATCAATGACTACTTCAGCTGGTTTGACAGAAATACATGAGGCGTCTGTACAAGCGCTATCTCGCAATAAGAAATGTAAGCTTATCTCTTGGTTTCTATACTTTTCAATAAAGAAATCGTCATTATTATCCATATTATCTGTATTTGTCATTTGAAAATTGAATGGAGCTACTGGCTCAATATTAATATAGTCATTACCATCGTTAACATAAAATGTTAAAATTGTAGATGTGGCTGCTCTTAAAAATTTATAGTCGAAAGATACAAATGCGGCATTTGCTGGAATTTTAAATTTTTTCCAAAAATAAGTAAAACTTTGATTATAAACTATATTAACATGTCCATTACCAACATAAACTGAGCCTCCAGTTCCACTAAATGTCCAGTCATTAGCCTCATTATTAGAATCAAATTTATATTCAATAGATGGATAATAGTAGGGTGTACCAATATTTCCTAATTTTATTTTAGGATCAAGACACCATTGATGAAATCCTTCCGGCAAATTATTACAAATAGAATTATTACCAGTTGCTTTAGCGATGGTAATCAAACAAACATTTTGTAATTCTTTGGAATTTATTTTTTGGCAACTGCTAATATTTTGATTTTTTTGAGCCGAAACACCAAGACACAAATTTTGAGATTGTTTATCTGATATTTTTTCACATAATTCTGGTTGTCCTAATTTACCAATAGCCGATGTACAATTAGAATAAAGTGTTGCTCCTCTATTCAAATCTTGAATACACACTGTGTCATTTTCACATTGATTACGCTCATCAGTATCTTTGATGTCTTTACATTCTTTTTTGACTAATTCCGACCTATCTATAATGTCTAGCAACTCATCTTTTTCACAGTTTTCACCTTTGCTTTGAAAAAAATATTTAAAATAACAAATTGATTCTTTACCTAATAAACTAGAATCGGAGGAAGATAAAACTTTAATTTTAATTTTACAAAGTTCATCTTTTTTCCCTAATATTTCTTCCTCCCAAATAAATTGATTATCTATATATTTTACTTTTGATAATTGGCAATTTTTAAACCTATTTTCTAAACAATTAATATCATTATCTCTACACACTACAAAACCCTGATCCAACGCACCCGAACCTAAGGGATTATAACCATAGAGTACTTCAACACCATCCCCATAGCTATCACCATCACTATCAGATATTAGAGGATTACTGTGATAAATATCAGTTTCATTTTCATCTGATAAACCATCATTATCACTATCTAAGAAGTCCTCTTCTAATTTAATATAATTAGATTCAAAACCATTTTGAATACTAACTAGTTTATTTTTCCAGAGACCACCATAAATTTCTAATGCTTTTTGCTCGGAAAATGATTTTAATTTATTGTCAGAAAAAATAACGTAAACTTTCGGGCTATTTGAGAATTTAATTAATCTAGAACCTGGTTTTATCACTATATTATTTCCAGTATCAATGGAATCAAAAATATCTTGAGAAATAGTTTCAATAGAGGCATCAAAGCCATCTCGCTTTAAATTTGACCATGTGCCAGCATAATAACTCCAAAAAGTAGGACTATTAACAAATAAATGTTTTTTACCGTCAGCTTGGATTTGATAAATAGCCGGATCGGTTGATAATTTAATCAGATCACTACCCATAGGTGAAGAAGTAGCTGCTGATGTAGAAATAGTAGAAATAGTAAAACTAAAAAAAGAAACAACTAAAAATAATACTAATTTATGAGTTTCTATTTTCATTAATATTTAGATTTATTTTTTAATACTTTATTTAAAGAAAATAAATTACCTTATACTTATATTATATTCCTTTTTTAATTTATCCACAACTTTATTATGGATACTCTGGGCTTCGGAAAGTTCCAAAGTCTTATTATCATCGCGATAATTTATCCTAATAGCTAGTGCTTTTTGGCCAACTGGGATATTTTCATCTTGATAAACAGATAAAAATAGAACTTGCTTTATTAAGTTATTTGTCTTTTTAATTAAATTAACCACTTCATCATATAAAACATCTTCGCCAATCTCCATAGAAATATCCAAATCAATCCCCGGGAATTTGGCTATGGGCTTAT
>CAYIBK010000009.1:21007-36878 GCA_964361645.1 uncultured Gammaproteobacteria bacterium | reverse complement strand
AGTTCCATCTCTACTCTTTATCACACACTATCGCGATCCGTAGACAACGATACTCAGGTGATCTCTTAAAAGAAGAGGCGTCCGCGAGGCGAAGCCGTGACCGCACCTGCATTAGCAGACAAAGTAATAATAGCAAAAATTAATATAAAAGAAAAAGAGCCTCCGGCGCTACGAAAAAAATTCGCGCCGAAGGCTCAAGGGTTAAAGAGGGACAAGCCCTCAAGGTTACAAGGTTCAGAACTTCCGGGACGCACCGAGGCCAACACTGTCGAAGCGACTGCCGAACCAGTTGCCGACGCGGAGGCCGAACTCGCCGAAGAAGCCGACACACGAGACGACGCCAGCAGAAACCTTGTCGGTCTTCACTGTACGCTCGGTGCATGCCGCCCACCGTGATCCGTTGGGACGCTCGCCAGTCTTGCGAAAGACGAGGATATCCTTGGTGACTTCCATGATGGTCGTCGGCACTTCGTAGCCTTCGGGAAGCATCGCCACCTGCTCTTCGGGCGTCTTCGACGTCGAGCCGGGAACGATATCCCTCAGCATGAGGTACCAGCGCAGTTGCATGGTCGCCACATCGGTGTGGGGTTGGCCCACGTGCCACGGATCGGTGTTGCAGTAGAACTTCGGCTGACCCGTTGCTGGATGCAGTTGGAGCCACTTCGCCACCGTGAGCGGAGAGCCGTTGATGCCCGAGATCCCCAGGAAGGCGAAGTGAGTGTCTTTCACTAGCTTGCCCGAGTTGAAGGGGCAGGGACCGTTGAGGATGTCTTCGCTCCATGGAAATTTTCCGGCTTCGCGGATCTGCTTCTTGGTGAACTTGGCGTCGTAGTAGCTCATCCAGTCGGCATCGGTGAAGATGTTGCGACCGAGAACCACCCGAGCCAGGCGCGACTCGATGGAGCCGACGAGACCCTTGCGCATCATCGCTTGCGCGATGCGGCCAGCATACTCGTCGTCCGTGCGGAAGAGATCGAATAGATCGCGGGGATTGCCTCCATGTGAGACGACCGCTCTTTCAAGAGCCGTCACGCTTTCTTCGAACTCACCCTTTGTCATTGTCCAGAGACCGTTTGTCTTTTTCGTCTTTTGGCTTGTGCTCATGGCACACCTCCAGTTTTGATTTGCTCTCCATATCCTTTAGGGACTTTTAGAGAGCTAGTTACCCCATGCTGTGGGGCTACAGTCTTATCTCTTGGTTGAGATGAGCGTTTTAAAAACTACTTGTTTTATAGCGTCCAAGACGCTCATCTCAAAATATTCTTTACCTTGTTTAGTTTTCAAAGGTGCTATTTTGACTATTTATAATAGTATAGCAAACTATGGACAAAATGTCAAGTGATAATAAAGTTATCATTTCTTTGTTTTTAGGGGTTGTTGATAACTAGTTGATAACTTATTAGTAAGATATGGGGATATAAAATATAAAATAGACAATTTTTATCTAATTTTAGTCAATATTTTATATTGACATTGATTAAAAAGTATGATATAATCATTGTAGTGATTATGGTAATCATTATTAAGTGTTCTTTTTAACAACCTTTAAAGGGAATTGCTATTAATTTTACCCCGTTAAATAATATTTATCTTGAGATTTAAGCTTATTTAGCACTATATTTAACTGGGGTTAGCTATTATTGATGTTAACTCCCTGTCTTTTACTTGATAACCTCGCATTTTCGGAGGAATAATCGAACTACCTCCATCCACGCGACTTTGATAGGTCGATCTCCAAAAAGAGAGTTTACGACCGGTATTCGGTAGAAGACATTGTGTTTACTGTTCGAGTAAGCCAAACCTCTTAGGTCATGCATTTCTTGACCCTTGCCAGCCAACTATTGGCGATAGTCAAGACAGACTCGAGAGTCCGTGAGCGTAAGTCACTTCCACACAAACCCATGTAAGGGAAGCAAAACTTGCGCTCCTTTTTTTTCTCTTTTTTTTCTGCTATACTACTATAAATTCCCCCAGGGGTATTTTAAGTTTACGATTAATAACAAATCTATGGATAAGCAGTTACTAGAAAGTTTTACCAAACAACTTGAAGAAAGAAAGGAAGCGCTTTTAGGCCAACTAAGAAGTATTGGGCATCAAGAAATTAGTGAGCCAGGTGCCGAGATTAATTTTAACGCCGATTTTCCCCAATATGGAGAAAGCGCCGAAGATAATGCCGTGGAAGTGGCTGATTACGCCAAAAATATTTCTGTAGAGAGGGAATTGGAAAAAGAATTGCGCGATATAGAAAAATCTATTAAAAAAATGGCCGATGGCACTTATGGAATTTGTAGCCATTGCAATCAGCCCATTGAAATAGAAAGATTAAAAGTCCGGCCCGAATCCGGCTCTTGCGTTTCTTGTAAAAGGGCTATCACTCGGAAATAATTATGTTCAATTTAAAATATTGGTTAATCAATATTGTCGCCCTTAATTTATTATTATTAGATATATCACTCAAAAAAATATTCTCCGTTCATTCAACCGGGGAATATTTTATTTTGGGCGATATTTTGAAATTAAAATTAGCTGTTAATTCTGGCATTGCTTTTGGCTTAAACCTAAACTATTATTTAATCATTTCGTTTTATTTGATAATTATTCCATTTTTAATTATAGTTTTATTTTTAGAGTATAAACATAAAAATATTTTCAATATCTTTGGTCTAACTTTTATTATTTTGGGAGCTTTATCAAATCTAATTGATCGGTTATTTTATGGAGCGGTTATTGATTATCTTGATTTAAAATATTACAGTGTTTTCAATCTGGCAGATGTGATGATTGTGTTTGGAGTTCTAATTATTATTAGTAAAAGTTTTTTTAAAAAACAGCCAGCTTGATAAAAAATAAAATATGTGTTTAAATAATTGAAGTTCTTTAGTGGATTAATCCAAACCACCGCCAAAACCATCAAAAGGAGACAGATTTATGTTGACTATGGCGAAAACTATCAGGCATTTTTGGAGCGATTTAAGAGATTTAATGGAAGCTGGCATGCCGATTGTGGAATCTTTGAAACTGATTTTAAAGGGTCTTAATCCGAATAATCCCTTTGCTAAGGATTTGGTTGTAATTATGTCTGAAATCGCTCATGGCTCGTCTTTTTACGAAGCTCTTGCTAGGCATAATAAATTTTTCGGACCACTGGAGATTAATTTAATCAAAGCCGGTGAAATGAGCGGAAAGTTGGATATAGTGCTCATGCATTTGGCTCTCGGTTCCGTGCCCACCAAAGCCGATGAATATGATAACTTTTATGCCGCTCTGGGCGTTTCTGAGGCTGCAGGTGTGCCTATTTTAACTTCTCTTAAATCCGCGCAAATTTACTGCAGTGGCGCGCTGGGTAAAGCGGTGAAGAAGTTTTATGATGAAGTAAGAGAGGGCAATACTTTAGCGGCGCCAATGGATGAATCCAGATTGTTCTGTGAAGGTGAGATAGACTTGATTGACTTTGGTTATGAAGTCGGCGGTTTAGGTGATATCTTTCAAAGATTAGCTAATTAATTCTATTGAATTGTTTATCATAAAATACACGCTGGAAAAATTTCCAGCGTTTTTTATTTTTAGAAAAATTTTTATCCTGCTATAATTAAATTAAATCGTGTCATTGCGACCCCGCACTTGGTGCGGTGGAAGCAATCCCATTTAATATAAATATGAGATTGCTTCATCACTTCGTTCTTCGCAATGACAAAAAAAGAGGAATTCTTAATAATTATTAATAAACCATCTTAATGTCTGTTAGAATTTTATCAGCTGCCATTATCGGGCTTGATGCCATACCGGTGGAAGTGGAAGCTGACAATTCTCCGCATGGCACACCGGGGATGTATATCGTCGGCTTGCCGGATAAGGCGGTGGACGAATCAAAAAGCCGAGTGAGAAGCGCGGTGAAAAATTCCGAATTAGAATTTCCGCGAGGCAATGTCACTATCAATTTAGCGCCGGCTGATTTAAAAAAGATGGGCGCTTATTATGATTTACCCATTGCTGTGGCTTGCTTGTTAAAAACCAATCAGATAAAATTAGAAGATTTTAAAAACAATCTTTTTATTGGCGAACTGTCTTTAGATGGCTATTTGCGCCCAGTCAGCGGCGTTTTATCCATTGCCGATATGTGTAAAAGGCGAGGCATAAAGAATATTTTTTTGCCCCAAGCCAATGCCAGAGAAGCTAGTTTACTTGATGGCCTAAATGTTTTTGGCGTGGAAAATATCAAACAGTTAGCCAATCATTTAAGAGGTGAAAGCCAAATACCCAGATATGTGGCAAGCAGCAATAATGATTTTGATATTAGATTATTTGATGTGGATATGGCTTATATCAAAGGCCAAGAACAAGCTAAGAGGGCGCTGGAGATTGCCGCCGCCGGCAGTCATAATATTTTAATGTCTGGTCCGCCAGGTTCTGGTAAAACTATGTTGGCTAAAGCTGTAGTATCTATTTTACCTCGTATGTCAGCCGATGAAAGTTTGGAAGTTACTAAAATTTATAGTGCTGCTGGATTGCTCTCATCCGACAAGCCACTTATAACTCAAAGGCCGTTTCGTGGCCCGCACCACACTGCCTCTGGCGTGGCACTGGTGGGTGGCGGCACTTGGCCTAGGCCGGGAGAAATATCTTTGGCTCACAGAGGCGTTTTATTTTTGGATGAATTTTTGGAATTCCCTAAAAATGTTTTAGAAAATTTAAGACAGCCTCTGGAAGACGGAGTGATTTCAGTTTCTCGGGTCTCTGGCACTTTGCGTTTTCCAGCTAAATTCATGTTAGTGGCGGCGATGAATCCCTGCCCTTGTGGCTTTTACTTAGATCCAACCAAAGAATGTACTTGTAATCTGGCTCAAGTTATAAAATACCAAAAGCGCGCCTCTGGCCCACTGCTTGATCGCATCGATCTTCATGTGGAAGTTCCAAGGATAAGCTTTTCTAAATTAGAAAGCGAAAATATCGGAGAGAATTCAGAAACTATCCGCTCACGCGTGCAACTGGCTCGTAATATTCAGATGGCCAGGTTTAGTAATGAAAACATCATTGATAATTCCGAGATGGGCCCGGAGCAATTAAAAAAATATTGTCTTTTAGATAGTGCCAGCAAGAATATTCTAAGACAAGCCACAGATAAACTCCATCTTTCGGCCAGGGCTTATTATCGTATAATTAAAGTTGCCCGAACTATTGCAGATTTAGCAGATAAAGAAAATATCTTGGTAGAGCATATTGCTGAAGCTCTGCAGTATCGACCCAGGGTGGAATAATTTAATTTCTAATTTTTAATTTCTAAACAATGATTTAATTTTCAATTTAAGAATTCCGTCGTCATTTTAAAATTAAGTCATTAAAAAATTGTTTGAAAATTGAAAATTTTTAAATTAGAAATTAATAAAAAATCCCTGCACGCAAATTTTTTGTTATCTGATATAATTAAGCGCGTTAACTTTCTGTCCATTGATAATTACTTCAAAGTGAATATGTGGTCCAGTGGATCGGCCGGTTGAACCTTCACGAGCGATTATATCACCTTGCTTAACTGTTTGTCCCACCACCACATCATTGCGGCTATTGTGGGCGTAAAGAGTTTTTATACCTCCGCCATGATCAATAATAACATTATAACCATAGCCATAATTCAAATATTGGATTCGTGAAACTACGCCATCAGCTGCCGCGTAAATTGGCGAACCATAACTACAAGCGATGTCAACGCCGGTGTGACGCCAACCCTTGAAATATTGAGTAATTCGACGGCAGGTAATCGGCCACAGCATTTTGCCGTTGACTGCTACGGGAGCCGTATAAACTTGATTGGTCTCTGGCGGTGCCACATAAGTTCTTGGTTTGACAGTATAAATCACTCTTCCGCCTGGCACCATTAAAGTATCACCCACCACCAAAAGAGAATCATTATCTATATTATTGAATTCCTTAATTTTTAGATCAGAAGCGTTGTATTTTTGAGCTATACTTTTTAAAGTGTCACCTTTTTTAATCGTATGCAAGACACCACTCACTGGGGGAATAACCAACTCCTGGCCCGGTTTAATATAAGAATTACTGGATAAATTATTAGCCCAAAGTATCGTCTCAATGGAAATATTAAATTGGGAAGCGATACTCCCGATAACATCACCAGATTCAACCTGGTATCTTTTAATGCTGGTTCTGGTTACTTTGGCGTTTTCGGTGCTAACTAAATCAGGTTTGACTAAAGTTACTCCGTCTTCGGTGACTAAAACATTACTATCAAATTGCTCATTATATAATTCTTTTTCTTTCCTTTGTGCTTCCGAAAATACCTCGCTTCCCACTTGGAAACTCTCACCTAAATAACTGTAAACCTTGGGTTCTTCCAAAGTAGAGGTGGTGTCTTGTATGATTTCTATATCATCTAGGCCAATGACTTTATAAATTAAAGCATTTTGGCCGTAGTTTTCGTGTCTTTCGTATGCTAAGATATTGGAGGTGGTAACAGAAAGAGCGATAAGTATCATGATTACATGTATAATATATTGATTGGTAAAGGTTAGAATTACTCTTTCCCGAGGATTGGAAGTTTTTTTGGCAATTCTATTTTTGATAGACAAATATCTTCCAAAATTAGGCAGAATAATGAATTTAAAAATGAAATTTGCCACAGGTAAAAAAGGACCCTTGAATAATTTTAATAATTTATCCAAGGATATTAAGCTAAATGTGGTCACTTTTAGGATCAGTGTCCACGATTTAAGTAGTATCTTTTTGATTTGAAAACTGATATTTTTTAAGTTATTTTTTCTTTAAATAACATTTTTGATTATAAGATTTATAGGGACAAATGTCAATCGAAAAATATTATCGTTCACTCTCCTATTTTGTCATTTTTTGTGCTAAATTTATAGTATGGATAATAAATATTTAGAAAAATCAATTCTTTCAACAATTTGCTATTTTGATATTTTTGATTATCCTCTAACTTTATTAGAGGTTTGGCAATGGCTTTTTACCGATTCCCCAATAAATCAAAAAGTTGATTTATTAACTGTTAAAAAAACATTAGAAGACAGCCAGTATTTAAATGATAAATTAAGTTTTAAAGACGGTTTTTATTTTTTAAAAAATAGAGATGATATAGTTTTAACACGTCTAAAAAGATATGTTATTTCTGGAAATAAAAATAAGATTGCTAAACATGGGGTGGGGGCACTTAAATTTTTGCCTTTTATAAAATTGGTTGGTTTATGTAATAATTCTGGCAATAATAATATCAGAGCCGATAGTGATATAGATTTGTTTATCACCACCTCTAACAATCGTCTTTTTACGGCTAGGTTTTTTGTAACTTTAATAATGAGCCTAATGCGTCTTAGGCGCCATGGTCGAAAAATTACCGATCGATTATGTTTGAGCTTCTATGTTTCCGAAAACGATCTGAATTTTTCCAAGATAAAAATAATCGATAATGACATTTATCTTGTTTATTGGATTGCTAATTTATTTTCTTTATATGATCGAGGGATTTATGATAAATTTTTAGCGCAAAATGAATGGATTAAGAATCAGTTGCCCAATTATTTGCCCAAAACTGGCAGTTTCTGGCGTAAAATTGATGATCATAAATTATCTCAATTATCTTTTAAAATTTGGGAATATTTTTTAGGTGGTTCACTAGGCGATCAATTAGAAAAACGGCTTAAAAAAATACAACTTTTTAAAATGTCCCAAAATAATAGAAGTTTGGCTAAAGAAAATGATAGTCGGGTAATTATTAGCGATACTATGTTAAAATTCCATGAAAATGATCGGCGTCTTTTCTATCAAAATATTTTTTTAAATAAATTAAAAGAGATAACCAATGAGTAGGCTAGTGATAGTAATTGAATATTGTATTTATTTATTTATTTTTTTATTACCTCTGCAAGCCGTTTGGATAATAAGTGAAAAATTTATTTTTGGCTTTAAATGGCAAGAGGGAACATATCTATTATATGCCACAGAAATACTGCTCTGGCTTATTATCCTGGGCCAGGTTTTTTTAATGTTTTATAAAAAAAGATCATCTAATATTAATAGGAAAAAGTTATTTATTGTTTTAATGATTTGGGGCTTGGTTTTATATTCCGGCTTATCTATTTTATGGAGCGCTAATAGGGCCCTATCTTTTTATTGGTGGCTAAGGCTGATGGAAGCAATTATTTTAATGTTTATTATCTTAAATGCTCAATTTAAGATTAGATTAGTTCTTTGGTCGTTTCTAATGGGCGGAGTAGTTCAGTCAATTCTAGCTTTCTGGCAATTTTTGTCACAAGAAGTTATGGCTAGTAAGTGGCTAGGTATAGCTTCGCATTTTCCAGTTGATATAAATTCTTCGGTGGTGGGGACGGGCGATTATCGTTGGCTTAGGGCTTACGGCAGTTTGCCCCATCCTAATATTTTGGGCGGATATTTAGTGATTTGTTTTTTAGCTGGACTGTATTTATATTTTAGCTATCATAATAATTGGCGCAGGTTACTGAGCGCTGTTAGTTTAATATTTATAACCGTCGGTTTATTTTTTTCTTTTTCACGATCAGCTTGGCTAGCGGCTGTAATTATCTATTTTATTTGGTTGGTAATATTTTTTTATAAAAAAAGATTTATTGATTTGATAAAAATTTCTATTTATCTTTTATTAATTTTAACACCCCTAGTTATCATTTATAATTCTTTGGTATTTACGCGTTTGTCCGCCACCCAAAGATTAGAAGAGAAATCTATTGAACAAAGACTGGATTCTTTAACTGAAGCCCAGGAAGTTATTTTAAAAAATCCTATTTTAGGAGTGGGCTTGGGTGGTTATACTAATTATTTGATTTCGTTTAAGCCCGGATTTTTAGGCTGGCATTACCAGCCGGCCCATAATATTTATTTAATGGCACTAGCGGAGTTGGGGATTATTGGTTTTTTATTTTTTATCATCATAGTTATTTTTTCTTTTTATAAATCTAGTAATTTATTTTCCTCCACCTCCCTATTAGCTTTACTTATAATTGGTTTGTTTGATCATTATTTATGGACTAGTTATTTGGGGCTTATATTATTTTGGCTGATAATTGGTTTAAGCTTGAAAAATTTTCCCCATATAAGTTTTTTAGAAAAAATTACTAGTAAACTTTTATTAGAATTAAGTTATTTTACTGGCCGTGATTTTTATCGTCCAGATTATATTAGTTTGATTACCACCTTCCGTTGTAATTTTAAATGTCAGACTTGTGATATTTGGCAAAAAACAGATTTTAGTCAGGAAATGAATATTATTGATTGGTTGGCAGTTTCTGGCGAGTTAAAATCTTATTTGCCTACCACAAGTTTTATAGAAATAAGCGGGGGAGAGGCCCTAATTAAAAAAGATTTAGTTTTAGCTTTAGGCAGTGATTTAAAAAAATATTTTAAGACTGTGGTTTTAAACACCAACGGCTCCATAATTACGCCGGAAATAATATCCGAGTTAGAAAAAATTGGTTTGGATAGATTAAAGGTATCTTTGTATAGCCTAGATGAGGGTAGCCATAATTTTATCAGAGGTGCGGAGATAGCTTTTAAAAATGCTATGAAAACCGTGGAGTTGGTTTCAAAAAGTAAAATTAAATTAGAGGTAGGCATTTTAATTACGGCTCATAATATTAATCAGATACCAGCTTTAATTGATTATCTTGGTAGTTTAGGTGATACTTCCATTATTATTCAGCCCCTGGATGAGATTATTGAATCTAATCAATCTAAAAATATGATCAACAGCGAGATGATTTTAAAGCTGTGGCCGGAAATAGAAAAGTCCAAAGAGTTATTTAAATGGTTAAAAGATAATTCTGTCAAAATAAAAAATTCTTTAGCTAATCTGTCTGCTATTGAAGAATATTATCTGGAGCCCAAGAAAGTTTTAAAATACCGCTGTTTTGCTGGCCAGCGCAATATGGTTGTTTATCCTACAGGTGATCTCTCTCTTTGTTTTAAAAGAAAGTTTATTGGCAATATTAAAAAAGAAAAGTTAAAAAAAATTATGAAAAGGAATGCTCTTTTAGAGCGCCGCAGCATAAGGGGTTGTGGCAAGTATTGCCGTATTATTGGTTGTAATTTTTCTCGTGGCTTGTTAGAAATTATGAGTAAAAAATAAAAATAATTTTTTCTTGATATTTATTTTGATTACTGTTAAGATAAGCGAATTACCTGTTCTTTTGATAAAACAAAGGAGGAAAGGCTCATGTGGAAATACGAACACATCGACGAAACTCGTCAACGACTTCTCTCCAAAGGAATTATTGATTTGGGGGGCGATATTGATGAAGCTATGGTGATGTATGTCCGTGATTCTTTAATGATCTTGGCTACCAATGATAATCCCGACATTAAAGTTAGAATTACCTGCGACGGTGGCAATGTTCGAGTGGGTTTGGCTATTTATGATATGCTCAAGGGCTATCCCGGACATTGCACTGGGATTGTTTTCGGATTTTGCCGTTCCTTTGCTGTAGTAGTACTCCAAGCCTGTAATTGTCGTTTGGCTCTAACCCATTCTACGATGAAAATTCATGATGTCTTAGTTGATATTGAAAAAATGAAATCAGAAGTTATTCTTAATCGTCACAAGTTAGATCGGTTTATGGAGTCTTTAGCTCAAGATGTTAAGCGAGATCAAAAAGCTATTAATCGAATTTACAGTTCACGCTCTGGCCAATCACTTAAAGCTATTCGCCAATTATCTAAAGAAGATCACGAGCTAACTGCCAAGGAAGCCCTTAAATTAAGATTAATTGATGGGATCATTGAGAAATATTAAAGTCCCGGTTCTAAGTAACCGGGACTTATTTTTATGTCATTAGCGTTTTTTTATGGCCTATATTCCACAGAGTTGACATTTTCTTTATATTTATTATAAAATGTCACTAGCAAAGAAATTAGCACTCATAAGCAAAGAGTGCTAAATAAAAAATTATAAATAATTTAGCTAAAATTTATGAGTATTAAACCAATTGGTGATCGCATCTTAGTTGAGCCGGTCACCGCAGAAGAGGTTACTAAATCAGGTATTGTTTTACCCGATACTATTGATAAAGAGAAAAAAGCCGAGGGCAAAATTTTAGCCATTGGCAGTGGAGAAAAGGTTTCCAAATTAGGCTTATCAATCGGACAGAAGATTATTTTTGGCCAGTATGCTGGCGATGAAGTGAAAGTTGATGGACAGGAATACAAAATTATTGGTCACGAGGATATTTTGGCAGTGATTGAATAATAAAAACTTTTAACTTTATAAACTTTATAAACTTTTTAACTCTATTATTATGGCAAAACAGATATTATTTAATGAAGACGCGAGAAAAAAATTGAAAGCGGGCGTTGATAAATTGGCCGATATTGTGAAGGTTACACTTGGTCCCAAGGGTCGTAATGTTATTTTAGACAAGGGTTACGGCTCGCCTCAAATTGTTAATGATGGCGTAACTATCGCTAAAGAAATAGATCTAGAAGATAAATTTGAGAATATGGGAGCAGAACTTATCAAAGAAGTTGCTTCCAATGTTAATGATAACGCTGGCGATGGCACAACTACCGCTACCGTTTTAGCTCAAGCCATAGTGGCTGAGGGTTTAAAAAATGTGGCGGCTGGCTCTAATCCTATTGCTATCAAACATGGCATAGAAAAAGGCGTAAAAGCCATGGTGGCAGAATTAAAGAATAACGCCAAGCCGATTTCTACCAAAGAAGAAAAACAGCAGGTGGCTTCTATTTCCGCTAATGATCCAGAAATTGGCATTATTATTGCTGAGGCCCTAGAAGAAGTTGGCAATGAAGGTGTGATTACTGTAGAAGAAGGTCAAGGTTTTGGTATTGAGAAAGAATCAGTTAAGGGCATGCAGTTTGATAAGGGCTACGTTTCTCATTATATGGTAACCAATACCGAAAGAATGGAAGCTGAATTTAATAATGCTCCGATTTTAATAACTGATAAAAAGATTTCCAGTTTGCAGGAAATATTACCACTTTTAGAAAAGATAGTTCAATCTGGTAAAAAAGATTTGGTAATTATAGCTGATGATGTTGAGGGTGAAGCACTAGCCACTTTAGTGGTTAATAAATTGCGAGGTTCTTTTAATGTTTTAGCGGTTAAAGCGCCTGGTTTTGGCGATAGACGAAAAGAAATGTTAGAAGACATTGCTGTTTTAACCGGTGGTAAGGTTATTTCTCAAGAAGTTGGTTTAAAATTAGAAAATACTGAAATTGAGATGTTGGGCAATGCGGGCAAGGTTATTTCTACCAAGGATAATACTACTATTGTTGACGGCCAAGGCGATAAATTAGCAGTTGAAACTAGGATTAATCAAATCAGGAAAGCTATTGATAGTTCTGATTCTGATTTTGACAAGGAAAAATTTCAAGAACGCTTAGCTAAATTAGCTGGTGGAGTAGCAGTGATAAAAGTTGGGGCAGCCACCGAAACTGAAATGAAAGAAAAGAAACTGCGAATTGAGGATGCCTTGGCAGCGACTAAAGCGGCTATTGAAGAAGGTATTGTGGCTGGTGGCGGAGTGGCTTTAATTAGAGCGGCCAAAGCCTTAAATAATGTCTCGGTGAGTGGAGAAGAAAAAATTGGTATCAATATCATTAAAATTGCCATTGAAGCACCCTTAAAACAAATTGCTGATAATGCCGGTGATAAAGGAGATGTGGTAGTTGAAGAAGTCAAGAAGCGCGAGGGCAATGTTGGTTACAATGCTTTAACTGGCGAGTATGAAGATTTAGTTGAGGCCGGTATTATTGATCCAGCTAAGGTAACTAGAAATGCTCTGCAAAATGCCGCTTCGGCTGCTGCCATGATTTTAACTACTGAAGGCGCGGTCACTGATTTGCCAAAAAAAGATGGCGATCATGATCACTCTATGAATCAGGGTATGGGCATGGGTGGTGGTATGGGTATGATGTAATTTAAGAATTGATCTATTAAAAGAGATGGATTTTTCCATCTCTTTTTTAGGCCCTTGATTAAATAAACAAATCAAGTTATCATATAAATATCTATGAAATATCTATTATCATTATTACTTATTATAAGTTTTATTAGCCTGAGTGTTTTTGGCTTTGTAATTTTTAATCAAGATATGGATCACCAAAAGGGCGGTTGTTTAGCAGCTACTTCAGATGGCGTGCCTTGCCCAGTTAATACCTTGGATTTTATTTTACATCACATTTTGGCTTTAAAAATATTCTCTAAGAGTTTGATCTCACCTATTTTTACTCTAGCTATTTTAATGATAGTAGCATCTCTTTTTTCGGCTCTTGTTTTATTTTGGCGAAAGGCTTTATTATATTTAGAACTTAAATTTCTACCGTCAAAATCCCCCGGACTAATACCAGATCATTATTCCAATCAGAAAAAATTTATTAGTTGGTTGTCTTTATTAGAACTAAGCCCAATTTTACAGTATTAGCACGACAAAAGGTCTAGACTTTTTCGTGCTATTTTAATATCCCTCAAGAGGATATTTTTTATTTTATGTTTTTTAATTAAACTATATTAAATATGAATACTAAAACTCTCATTATTATAATTGCCCTTGCCGTTATTGGCTTAGGTGGATTAATTTGGTGGGGCAAATCAGTTCAGGAAAACAACCCTTCGGTTTTAGGAACAACTAATAATTCTCAAAGCTCTTTAACCACCTCAGAAAAAGTTTATGATTTTGGAACCATCTCTATGAAAAATGGTAAGGTGGAAAAAATATTTAAAGTTACTAATTCTAGTAATCAGGATGCTACTATTGATAGTGTACTCACTTCCTGTATGTGTACTGTTGCTTATTTAGAAAGTCCCGATGGTGAAAAAGGGCCATTTGGTATGGCAGGACATGGCTTAGTACCCAAGGCCAATGAAATTATCAAAGCTGGAGAAACTAGAGATATTAAGGTTGTTTATGACCCCAACGCTCATGGGCCAGCTGGCGTGGGTAACATAGATCGATTTATTACTTTGACCGAAAAAAATGGCGCTAAATTTTATTTTGAAATAACAGCAGTAGTTACACCATAAAATTATGAAAAGAATTATCACAATTTTATCAATCGTTATTTTAGCGTTTTTGGGCATCATTTTTCTTAAGTATAGTTCTATTACTACTCAATTTATTTGGAACCTAAGTAGTGGTGGGACCTGGCTTTTGCCCCTAGTTTTAATATCTTCAATTTTAGATAGTGTTCATCCCTGTTCTTTTTCTATTTTATTGATTACTATTGCCTTTTTGTTTGGTATGCAAATGAGTAGAAAAAAAATACTCCAAATTGGCGGAGTTTATATTGCTGGTATTTTTATTGCTTATTTTCTTATCGGTTTAGGTATTTTACAAGTCTTGCATCTTTTTAATACACCGCATTTTATGGGTAAATTAGGAGCATCTCTTTTAATTATTTTTGGTGTTATTAATTTAGTTAATAGTTTATTTCCTAAGTTTCCACTTAAATTAAAAATCCCCACCGTTAGCCATACGGCTATGGGCAAGTTGATGGAACAGGCTTCCATATTAACTGCTTTTGTTTTGGGGGTATTGGTTGGTATCTGCCAATTTCCTTGTATGGGCGGCCCATACCTTATGGTCATTGGTTTACTTCATGATCAGGTAACTTATTTTAAAGGAGTTAGTTATTTAATGCTTTATAATTTAGTTCTGATTGTGCCACTGGTAGCTGTTTTATATATAGCGGCTGATAAACTATTGGTTGATAAAATTCAGGAGTGGAAAAAATCTAATTTAAACTCCGTTAGGTTGTGGGCTGGTTTGGCTATGATTGTTTTAGGCATATTAATTTTATTTATCTAAATTTATGAATGACAAAATACCAACTATTGAGGAATTTTTAGCCAAAGTAGAATCACTCAAAGATCGGGCTGGAGTTGATCTTTCTACCTCCGAGGATTTGAGTTTGGCAGTTATGAATTTAATTAGTTTAGAGGAGCATTTCTTTTTCACTGGCGTCAAAATCAAGAAAGATGAATATTTTGATACTGCCCTGGAAATCCGCGAGATCCGAAAAGGTCTTTTAGCCGAACTTATGCCCAATCATGAGGGCGAAACTTGGTGTATTAGCAAACATCTTTTATCAGCTACCATGCGTTTAATTGAGGTGGGCAATAAACTTCAAACTGAAAATAAAAAGGATCAGGCCAAAGAAATGTTTAAAAGGGCTTATAAAGTCTATTCTATTTTTTGGGCGCTTAAATTAAAGTTAATTAGTGGCCAAGTTGTAAAAGATACAGCTAAGGACAGCTCTCAGTTGGAAGATCTGGTGAGCCAATTAGCCAATTGTTGTGATGAATAATTACCCCCCAAGACAGGTTTTACCAATTTTTAGTTTATGGTATACTACTTAGAGTAGTAATAACCTATTTTTATGGCTAATAACAAAATGAAAATTCTAGGCGAGTTAGAGGCAGAAATAATGGAAATAATTTGGAAATTAAAAAGTGCTTCAGTGCGCGATGTTTTTGATAAGCTGAAAAAACATCGTAAAATAGCTTACACCACTATCATGACCATTATGGGCCGTTTAGTAGAGAAGGGTATTTTAAAGCGCAAGCTTGATGATAGCGGTGCTTATATTTATACCTCCTCCCAGAACAAAGAAGACTTTTTAGCTGCTAGCTCTAGAAAATTAATTAAAAATTTGATTAATAATTTTGGTGAAGTAGCCGTGGCTCAGTTTATGGGTGTGATTGAAGACAGTAATTTAAAAGATTTAGCCAAGTGGCAAAAGAAGCTTAAAAAAATAAAATAATTTTTATTTTATGATTAAAAGTGATTTAGAGAAAAAAGCCGATTTTACTTTCTATCAAATACTTAGTATTGGAGTGGGTTTTTTTATTTTATTTTTA
>CAYIBK010000009.1:0-20907 GCA_964361645.1 uncultured Gammaproteobacteria bacterium | reverse complement strand
TTTTACTTTCTATCAAATACTTAGTATTGGAGTGGGTTTTTTTATTTTATTTTTATTTTTTGTTTTAAAAATTTATCCTATTCTATTGTTACTTTTTAAATCTAGCTGGTATAGATTAGAATCTATTTGTAGTTGTCTGAATCATTTATCATTTGGTGATCACCCCTTCATCTTTACTTTCTTAACATTAGCTAGCCTAATTTTGTTAGCCTTTTTATCTTTTGCCCTTACTAAAATAATAAAGTTAAAATTATCAACTGATAGATTTATTAGGAGTAATCTGGTTAATAAAAATAAAAAAATATCACCAATATTGACTGAAGTAATTGAAGGTCTTGGTTTAGAAAATAAAATAATTGAAATTAATAATCAAAAACCAATTATCTTTTGTTTTGGCTTAATTAATCCCAAAATTTGTGTTTCCCTAGGATTTATTAGGGGATTATCTACCTCAGAACTTAAGGCGGCCCTGTTACACGAGAGACATCATCTTTTAAGTTATGAACCGGTTAGAATATTCATACTTAAAATTACAATTAAAGTATTATTTTTTCTGCCCGGCCTTAAATATTTTTTTAATCAATATTTAATTTTTTCTGAATTAGCGGCTGATGAGAAAGCAACTAATAATTTTCAAGATAAAATAGCTCTAGCTGGAGCTCTAGCTAAGGCTATAAAATGGAAAAAAGAAGTTCTAAAGAAAAATGAATTAGCTATATCTTTTTTTGCCAATCAAGTAATGGAAGAAAGGGTGAATAAATTAGCTGATAGTTATTATCAACCCAAATTCAGATTGTTTAATCCCAGATTAAGTTTAGGAATTTTATTATTGATCTTGATTTTTGTTTTAGGATTAGGAATATTTTCGGTTAGTGGCACAGTTCTAGCCCAACAAACTATTAGTCAATGTCTTTTAAAAGAAGAAAATATTACTTCTGAGTGTGATCTATCGTTGAAAAAAACAGTTTGTGATATGGGTAATTATGGTGCCATTAATTTATCTTGTACTAATTAAATAATTAAAAATTTCTGTGGATAACTAATAGTTTGACACTTAATTAAATAACTACTACAATATGTAGTAGATATTTAATTTTTATTAAATTTAAATTTTATGGACTTAAAATCAACTCTAACGCCTAAAAAAATCTTTTCCATTGCCAACCTCGTTTTATTGGTTATTTTGGTCTCATCTCTAATTCTTAATGAAGTGATTATTATTCAAACATCTAAAGCTATGGGTATTCATATGGCTGGTTTAAGTAATGTTACTAGTTTAATTGGCGGAACTAGTTCCAATAAAACCGCCTTAGCTGGAGATGTTACCCAAGATTCAATCAAGTTAGTTATTTCTAGTGGTCAGCCGGCTATTTATGGATCAGAGTTGGGGGTAACATTTGATGCCGTTCAAGCATCAATGGATATTATGAGACAAATGGATCCGACTTATGGTAATAAGAAAATAGTTTTGGCTGGTGATGATTTGAAACGCTATATTGATGTGGCACTGCGTATTTCTTGTGAATATTGTTGTGGCGCTGCTTCTATTATTGATAAAACCGGTCGTGCAGCTTGCGGTTGTGCTCACTCACAAGCCATGCGTGGGTTATTGGCTTATCTAATTAAAAATCATGCTAGTGAATATAGTAATGATGAAATGCTGCGTGAATTAGCTCGTTGGAAAGGCATGTATTTCCCCAAGCAAATGATCCAAAAAATGGCTACTCAACTTCAAGGAGGTAATTTTACTTCTGATATTTCTTCCTTGCTTCTAAATATTAAATTACCTGATTATGGCAAAGGTGGGGTTAAGGCTCCAGCTCCTTCAGAGCTTAATAATCTGCCCAATATGGTTGGTGGTTGTTAATGAGATAAAATAAACTAAATTATTAATTAATGAATAAAAATATGGAAAAAATAAATGAGTTGGAAAAATTAAAAAATGAGATTTTGAGTGAAGTTGGTTTAGCTAAAAAAGAACGAAAAACAATTCACTGGAATAGTCTGGCGGTTTACGTTGTTTTAATTGCTTTAGCTTTTTTCTCTGTTGCTCAAACTGTTCAATCAGCTATTATTTTAAATAAAATAAATAGTGGTGGTGTGGGGGTAACTAATTCAGCTGGCTCTACTAGTGGTACACCATTGCCGGATAATTTGCAAAATCTGCCTAATATGGTTGGTGGTTGTTAAGAAATAAATTCTAAATAATTTTATGATGGAAAAAAAATCCAACCTCAATATCTTATTATTTTCTGCCGTGGCCATAATTATCGCTGTTTCTTTAGTAGTTGGTTTAGTTATATCTTTGGTGGCTAATTTATCTTTAAATCAGAAAATGCCAGCTTCTGCTAATAAACCAACTAAAGTTGATATAGTTCTTCTGAAGGAATCAAGTTGCAGTGATTGTTTTGATTTGACTCCCGTGATTGAAAATATCAAATCAGAAAATGTAAAAATAAATTCGGAAAAGACTATTGAAATTTCAACCCAAGAGGGTAAAGATTTATTATCTAAATACGGCATAACTCAAATTCCTTCCTTGCTTCTTAGTGGTAATATGGATAATAATGCGGGTCTAAAATCATTATTATCAAAATGGGGGGAGATCAAAGACGGCACTTTTGTTTTAAGACAAATAGGCGCGCCCTATTTTGAAGTTAACTCTGGTAAAATCAGGGGAAAAATACAATTAACCATGTTAACTGATACTAGTTGCAATGAATGTTATGATGTTACTAAGCATGAAGAAATTTTAAAGCAATTCGGCTTTGCTGATAAAGAGGCTAAGGTTGTGAGTGTTCAATTAAGCGATGGCCAGGAGTTAGTTGATAAATATAACATTAAATTAGTGCCGACTATAATTTTGAGTGGTGATCTAGACGCTTATTCGTCTTTGGTTAAGGTTTGGTCGCAGGTTGGCACAGTGGAAACAGATGGTGTTTATGTTTTTAGAGAAGGTGTTAAGCAAATGGGGATTTATGAAGACCTATCAACTGGTAAAATAATCACCCCCAAACCAGTTACTACTCCAAATCAACCGTAAATTAAAATGGGTAAAATAAAAATAGCACTTAATTCTCTTAAGGTAGTTTTTACCAATACTTTTTATCTTATTTTGGTTGCTTCCTTGTTTATTATTATTACGCTAGTTAATTTTTTAATTAACTCTCTGATTTTAAGTTATGATCTCTTAGTTTTGGCTTTGACCTCAGGTTATTTTAATTTGGAATATAAAACTAAAATATTTTTTAATTCTCTCACTTCGGTGGCGGCATTACCTCTTAGTTCAATTATAGTAATTATTGTTTTATCCGCTCTTTTAGCTATTGAGATATCCGCCTTTATTTTTTATTTTAAAAAGCGAGTGGTTGTAAAAAAAGAGGCTGGCTTAGGTCTCTTTAGCTTGCCGTTGGCTTTTTTAGGAGTTGGTTGCAGTGCTTGTGGCTCATTGATTTTATCATCTTTGATTGGTTTTGCCACCGCTACAGCTCTAATAGGATTTATGCCCCTAAAGGGTTTAGAATTTGGCCTACTAGGTATTTTTATTTTACTACTTTCCATCTATTTAATAGCTTCCAAAATATCATCATTAAATAATTGTAAAATTTAAAATATGAAAAATAAAATAATCACCACATTGATCATTCTTGCTCTTTTAATGGTAATAACTGTAGTTGTTTATATGTCTGGCTCGATTCCAATAGTTAATAAAAATAATTCGACTTTAGAGAATATAAATATTAATGCCGATGTTTTAGAAACTCCAAAAGTTAGCGGCCCAGCTATTAATATAACTCCCCAGACCTATGATTTGGGAACTGTGGTTTATGGCGATGTAGCTAAACATATCTTTACTATTAAAAATGTAGGTGACAAGCCATTAGAAATTTTAAAATTAGCAACTTCTTGCGGTTGCACCAAGGTCTCAGTAGCAGACCAAGACAAAATTATTCTCCCCGGAGAAAGTGTAGATATGATTGTTACTTTTGACCCAGCTGTTCACAAAGATGATTCGGATTTGGGAGAACTTAGTAGAATTATTTATGTTACTACTAATGATCCTCAAAATCCAAAAGTCCAAACAGAAATTACCGCTAATGTTATAAAAAGCAATCAATAAAACATGTTTCATATTCTTTCAACTATTTTAAAAAGTAAAAAATATCTAATCATCGCTTTAGTGGCAGTCATGGTTATGGCTTCCATTTCTTATTACTTAACCGTGGTCAATGTTTATCGTCATAGTCTATTTGTTTATGCTGATATGAATGGCACTTGGTTTACTATTTTCTCCCTTATCTTAGGTGCGGCCATTTCTATCTTATTAGGCGGTTATATAGCTTTATTAGTTTTTAGAAGAGATATTATTAAAGCCAAATCAGTTGGCAATAAAATGGCTGGCTTAGGTGGAACACTAACTAGTTTAATAGCTACCGGCTGTCCTACTTGTGGCGCTCCTCTGTTAGCCCTCATGGGTTGGCCACTGGGTTTACTGGCTTTGCCTTTTTATGGTTTAGAATTGAAAGTTTTAAGCATTATTTTTTTATTATTAGCTATGTTTTTTATCTCTAAAAATATTAAAAATAATTTAACTAACTCCTGTTCAATTAAAAATTAATTTTTAATAATATGAAAAAAATAATCATTATTATTCCAGTTGTGTTATTAGCTATCGCTTTCATTTTTTTGTTAGTCATAGCTCCATGGTCAAATACTAGCCAGTCTAATCCAGCTGTTTCTAAGGTCGGCTTACAATCCGATGGGCCAATATCAAATCAAACAGCATCAGCTCAATTGTCTGATTCAAAAGACGGAGTGGATTTAGCTATTGATAATATTAAGCGGGAAAATAATCAAACAATTATTGATTTGACTCTCAATAATCATGTTTATGATCTGTCGAAAATGGAGGCTAAGGACAGTTCTACTTTAGCTGGTGTTAAACCCAGTGATTATAAAATTATTAATTCTGCCAGAGGCGGTCACCATATTCAATCTCAAATTATTTTCAACGGTAGTTTATCGGGACAGCTAATTATTAAATTAAACGATTCACTGGTTTTTAATTTTAATATTTAATTTCCAATTGCAATGCTGGTAAATAAAATAAATTATTCCCTCATATTTTGGGGTTCCTTAGGTGCTATTTTTATTACTTTAATTTTTTATTTTATTCAAGCGTTGGGCATGCAAAGCTGGTCCGGGCCGTGGTATTTCATGAAAGCTAAATGGTATTTTATTTTACCTTTAATTTTAAGCTTCGCTATTCAAATGGGATTATTTCGCGCTATCCATCAACAAGCTAAAAGAGCCGGCGCGGTCTTAACTGCCTCCGGTGGTGTTTCTACCACAGCCATGATTGCTTGTTGTTTACATAATTTAGTATTGGTTTTACCGATTTTAGGATTAAGTGGGTTAGCGGTTTTTTTCTCTACTTATCAAAATTATGTTTTTATGTTTAGTTTATTGTTTTCTCTCGGTGGGCTGATTTTCATGTGGCGTAAATATTGGCATCATCGAGTTAGTTGCCAGCTGATTAGCTGATTTTAATATCAAATTCATTTTTCTTTATAATGTTGCTGGTCGAATACCCCTGGCTTTTAAGTCAGGGGATGAAGACCAGTATGAGGAATAATATTGTCGGCGGAGCCGACTCTGATCATTTTAATTTGCCCAGATGCTGCGGTCTTTAGACCGCAGTCAAATTCATATTTTCAGAGTAGAATGTTATAATTATTAAAAGTCATAATAATTTAAAATTAAATTTAACTAATAATATGAAAGTTGTAATTTCATTTTTATCTTCCCTATTTTTATCGGGCATACCTCTGGCAGTCTTGGCGGTTGAAAATGACAATATAAACTGGGGTTATTCTATGATGGGCGGTTGGCCGACAGGAGCTGGTTTTGGTTACAGCGGGATGATTTTCGGCGGTTTTTTTATGATTGTTTTTTGGTTATTGTTTATTGGAGCGATCGTTTGGCTAATCAGATCTCTAACTGGTGGGGTGAGTGGTCAAAATCGAGAGTCACAGGCGCTGGAGACATTGAAGCAGCGCTATGCCAAGGGTGAGGTTTCCAAGAAAGAATTTGATCAGATAAAAAAAGATATTAATAAATAAATTTATGCAAATCATCGGTGTAATTTTAATTATATTAGTAATTGGCTTATATTTACTTTGGTTGTGGTATAGTAAACATCAAGAGGGAGCATCGGCTAAAACTGAGAGTGGTATTCAAGTTTTTGATATTTTAGTTAAAGGTGTTTATTCGCCCAGTATAATTAAAGCCAAGGTTGGCCGTCCTGTGAAAATTAATTTTAAAAGAGAAGAGTCCACTGATTGTTCGCGTTTTGTGACTTTTTCTGACTTGAAAATCAGGCAAGAATTGCCAGAAGGCGAGACAGTGACGGTGGAGTTTACTCCAGATAAAGTTGGTGAAATTGCCTTTGCCTGTGATATGGGCATGTACCAGGGTAAATTGATCGTAGAGTAATATTATCATCATAAGTAATTTAAAAATCTGCCTCCGAAGGCGGATTTTTAGTTTGACATGTTTTTAATTTAAAGTTATAGTGTACCCACATCCCAGGTATGGGTAATAATAAATACGATAATAGTTTTATGGGTAATGAAAAACAAAAAATCAATATCTCCTTAAAGAAAGCTCAAAGTCTGATTTCTAAGATCATTGCTATGCACGATGATAATGAATATTGTATTGATATTATGCAACAGAATTTGGCTGCTATTAGTTTGTTAAAGTCAGCCCATCAGATGCTACTGGAATCGCATTTAAATAGTTGTTTTAGAAGAGCCATGGCGACAAATAACGAAAAAAGAAAACAAGAGATGATCGATGAGATTTTAAAAGTAGGTAAATTGTCTAGTAAATAATTTTTTATTAATTTTTATAATGTTGCTGGTCGAATAACCATGGCTTTTAAGCCAGGGGATGAAGACCAGTATAAGTAATAATATTGTCGGCGGAGCCGACTCTGATCATTTGAATTTGCCCAGATACTGCGGTCATAAGACCGCAGTCAAATTCATTATTTAATTATATTAAATCATTATGAGTCATAAATCTAAAAGTGTTTTTATTAGTGGTATGCATTGTAAGTCTTGTGAAATTCTAGTTGAAGATCAGCTTAAGAAAATTCCTAATATTGTAGCAGTTAAAGCCAATCAGAAAACCGGCCAAGTAACACTATCTTATAATGGGACAGAACCATCAAATGAAAAAATAGCTGAAGAAGTAAAAAATTCTGGTTATCAAATGGGCAAGGACGGTTTGCTACCATGGATATCCATTGATTATCGTGATTATCGCGATCTTTTAATTGCAGTTGGCGTATTAATACTAGCTATTTTAACAGCCATAGGTTTAGGGGTTTTTAATTTAAATATTGATGCTAGTAAAACAGGACTACTGACCGCTCTTTTAGTTGGCCTAGTGGCTGGGGTGTCAACTTGTATGGCACTGGTTGGCGGATTAGTTTTGGGATTGTCCTCCAGACATGCCGAACTTCATCCTGAGGCCACAATTGGTCAAAAATTTATGCCCAATGTTTATTTTAATTTGGGCAGAATTGCTGGTTTTGGTATTTTGGGCGGGCTAATTGGTTTGATAGGCACCGCCTTTCGCATGTCTGGGAATACCTTAGGTATTTTAACTATTATTGTTGGCGGCGTAATGATATTTTTGGGCTTAAAATTAATAGAAATATTTCCTGCTCTTAGAAATAAAACTATTAGCTTGCCGTCATCTCTAGCAAAAATTTTAGGCATTAATCGTCATGATAAAAAATATAGTGTTAGAAATTCTTTAACTATGGGAGCCCTAACTTTTTTCTTGCCTTGTGGTTTTACTCAGGCTATGCAACTCTATGCTATTAGTAGCGGTAGTTTTGTTACTGGCGGATTAGTGATGATGCTTTTTGCCCTAGGCACTGCTCCGGGGCTGCTTAGTGTTGGTGGTCTAACGGCTATTTTCAAAGGCAAGGCGGCTAGAATATTTTTTATGATAGCAGGACTGGTAGTGATAATTTTGGGCGTTTATAATATCACTAATGCTAGTCAGTTGATTTCTTTTAGATCAGTTAATAATCAGCAGGTTGAAAATGTAGGCAAACCACAAATTGTGAAAATGACCCAAGATGCCAGTGGCTATACTCCCAATGTTTTTACGGTTAAGGTTGGTCAAAAGGTAAGATGGGTTATTAATTCCACCAATCCCTTTACTTGCGCCTCTAGCATTATAATGCGTGAGTATAATATTAACAGAGGCTTAAATAAAGGTGAGAATATTATAGAATTTATGCCTACCAGAGTAGGTGAATTCAGATTTTCTTGTACTATGGGTATGTATACCGGTAAATTTATTGTTAAATAATAAATATCAATTATTAATTAATTACTAATTAAAGTATATGGCTAATAAAAAAGAATATGACATTTCTGGTATGCATTGCGCCAGTTGTGCTCTAGTGATAGAAAAAAAATTACAAAAGTTATCAGGCATTAAAAATGTCAATGTTAATTTTGCTGTTGAAAAAGCAACCATTGAATATGATGATGATAATAACATTGATGATAATAAAATAATGGCAGCAGTTAAAGATAGTGGTTATGGTGCCACACCAGTTAATGCTGAAACTAGGGAACATGAAAGTATTTCCAAAAAATCAGAAATTAAGAAAGAAAGAAATTTATTTATTTTAAGTTTAGTTTTGTCTTTGCCAATTATAGTTTTATCCATGATTTTAAGAGATGAATCTTTTAATAGCCAAGTCATTCAGACACTGCTGGCAGGCATTGTTCAATTTTATATTGGTTTTAGATTTTATCGTGGTACTTATTATGCTCTTAAAGATAAAACAGCCAATATGGATTCCTTAATTGCTATTGGCACTAGTGCGGCTTATTTTTATAGTTTGGCGACTACTTTTTTAATTGAAGGTCAGGTTTTTTACGAAACTTCGGCTCTTTTAATTACTTTTGTAGTTTTGGGAAAATGGTTGGAAGCTAGAGCTAAGGGTCAAGCTGGCCAGGCGATTAAAAAATTGATGGATTTAGGAGCTAAGACCGCTAGAGTTCTAAGAGATAATCAAGAAGTTGATGTGCCGGCTGAAGAAGTTGTTGTGGGCGATACCATTATTGTTAGGCCAGGAGAAAAAATTCCAGTCGATGGCGAGGTAGTTAGTGGCCATTCTAGTGTGGATGAGTCTATGGTCTCAGGAGAAAGTATTCCCAAGGAAAAAAATGTTGGCGATTTAGTGATTGGCGCCACCATTAATAAAACCGGCAGTTTTAGATTTAAGGCGACTAAAGTTGGTAAAGATACAATTCTTTCGCAAATTATTAAAATTGTCGAAGAAGCTCAGGGCCAAAAGGCGCCGATTCAGAAATTTGCTGATAAAATTTCTAGTGTTTTTGTACCGATAGTAATTGCCATTGCTTTAATTACTTTTATAGTTTGGTATTTCTTACTCTCATCTTCATTTGTTGTCGCTTTGATGGCTTTTACGGCTGTGCTAGTTATCGCTTGTCCCTGTGCTTTAGGACTGGCTACACCCACCGCTATAATTGTGGGAACAGGTAAGGGAGCAGAACATGGTATTTTAATAAAAGGCGGTGAGTCCTTGGAAGGCGCTAATAAAATCAAAATTGTTGTTTTTGATAAAACCGGCACTCTTACCAAGGGTCAACCAGAAGTAACTGATTTTATAGCTTATAATATTTCTGAAAATGAACTTTTACCACTCATAGCTTCCATAGAAAATGTTTCCGAACATCCACTAGCAGAATCAATTGTTAAATACGCTAAGGCTAAAAACATAAATATAATTGAACCAACCGATTTTAAATCTTTATCTGGTCAAGGAGTTTCTGGCCTGGTAAATAATACAGAAGTTTTAGTGGGCACCGATAAATTAATGAAGGAAAATAATATCGAAGTAAATATTGATGTTCAAAATAAAAAATCACAGTTAGAGGAAGAAGGTAAAACCGTCATGTTAATAGCTGGGCATAAAAAATTATCAGGTTTAATAGCGGTGGCCGATACTATTAAGGAAACCTCCATTGAAGCTATAAAAAATTTACAACAATTAGGTATTAAAACTATTATGATCACTGGCGATAACCAAAAGACTGCCCAAGCTATTGCCAAAAAAGTTGGCATTGATGAAGTTTTAGCTGAAGTTTTACCAGAAGATAAAGCCAAAAAAATAAAAGAGTTACAAGCCACTGGATTGAAAGTAGCCATGGCTGGTGATGGTATTAATGATGCTCCGGCTTTAGCGCAAGCTGATTTGGGGATTGCTATGGGCGGGGGCACAGATATTGCGATTGAAACTGGTGGTATTATTTTAATCAAAAATGATTTGAAAGATGTGGCCAAGTCTATTAAATTAAGTAAACAAACCATGAATAAAATAAAACAGAATATGTTTTGGGCTTTATTCTATAATAGTGTTGGTATTCCTATTGCGGCTTCAGGATTGCTACGAGCAGAACTGGCCGGATTAGCTATGGCCTTATCAAGTGTTTCTGTGGTTTTAAACTCCATCTTGCTAAGAAGGAAGAAATTGTAATATTATTAAATTAGTACTTAATGAATTTAATAGCAAAAATATGGAAAAATACATTTGCCGTGTTTGTGGGGAAATTTATGATCCAGAAATAGGTGATCCTGATCATGGCATTGCTCCAGGCACTCCCTTTAAAGAATTGCCAGCCGACTGGGTTTGTCTGACTTGTCGAGCCAGTAAGGGCGATTTTGATTTATACGATTAATTATAAACAATAATGGAAAATAAAAACGAAACATTGAATGTGACTAGTTTAATTAATAGCCATGTTCCAGAGATAGAATTAGAAGTTTATCATAATGATGAAATACAGAAAATAAAATTGTCTGATTATCATGGCAAGTGGCTGATACTTTTTTTCTATCCGGCTGATTTTACTTTTGTTTGTCCCACAGAATTGCGCGAGATGGCAGAAAATTATGACAAGTTTAAAGAACTAGGAGCTGAAATTGTTAGTGTTAGTTGTGATAATGTCTATTCTCATAAGGCTTGGCATGATAGTTCGGAAGCGATTAAAAAAATTACCTTTCCCATGGCGGCCGATCCTACCGGCAGATTAGCCAAGTCTTTCGGCGTGTATATAGAAAAAGAGGGACTAGCCTTAAGAGGAACACTTATTATAGATCCTAAGGGATTTATTAAAACCATGGAAGTAAATGATAATAGTATTGGCCGATCAGCTCAAGAATTAATTAGAAAGTTACAGGCGGCAATTTTTGTGGAAAAACACGGTGATCAGGTTTGTCCGGCTAGTTGGCACCCAGGAGAACCAACATTGAAACCTGGTTTAGATCTAGTTGGTAAGATATAAATTGAGAAATAAAAAAGCCGCTCGGTTATACCGGGCGGTGTTTCGTTATTACGCTGTCAAACAGATTGAGATATTTCTTTACCAAAATCGCTAAGTTTCATATTACATAGGTTGCAGAGGCACTCCGCATCGGCAAAGCGGCGTTTCGCAATAAGATCCTTGATCGGTTCTCTGAATTTTTCCCTAGCCTTTTTTTCTCGCTGTCTTTCTATTTCATACATTCCGACCCTTGTAGGACTACCCATTGATTTGTTCCCTCTTTGTTGATGTCCACGGTTTAAAGGACTCGCCGTATTAGCGGCTGATGACCACAGGGTCAATATAATATATTATCAGATTAAAAAAAATTGTCAAGCGATAAAGGTATACTCCAATGCTTGGCATTGGAGTATACCGCAGGCTAGAGTCAACAATGGAAATTTAAAAGCCCCGGCGTAAGCTGGGGCTTTATTCTTAGCTGACAATTTCTCCCCGTGCGTTAATCCATACTCGAACTATTATTTGTTTCTCCTTTACTCTTTTTAACATATCAGTCCAAGCTACACCCTGTTCATTGAATGGGCCATTACTTAACCCGCGTAGCGCATAAGCCGGTGTGCCATCTGGCTTAATATGGAAATGTCCAGTCTTATCTTTAGCCTGGGCCAAACCGTAGCAGAAATGGCCTACCCGATTGAAGCGCGACTCATAAGCTGGTGTGCCATCTGTTTTGATATGAAAATATCCCCGATCATCACTAGCATCAGCTAATCCCTCAAAAAACAAACCGACATTTAGAAAGCGGTTAGTATAAGCCGGAAAACCATCTGGCCGTATGTGGCAGCACCATAACCCAGAATTACCTCTGACACAGGCATAACCCTCTTGAAATTTGGTTACTTGGGTATAGGCATGTTCATAAGCTGGCCAGCCCGTTTCAACAACAATATGGAACATAAATCCGCTTTTGTTTCTACAAGCCCAAGCCAGGCCAGTTTGGGGATCATAACCACCAACTCGGTGGTAGTGAAAATATTTACATAATTTCCTTGATATCTTTTGGAAAGTACTAGTATCCATCAACCATTCTCCTTGAGTTAACTTTGGTCTAATTTAAGATAACAATTTGGCCTAGTATTGTCAAAAGCTTGATAAAGAAAAAAGCCCCGGTGTAAGCTGGGGCTTTTATTGAGGCAATTATTGTTTTTTAGGTTTCAGTATCCTGATTAAAACCTTGTGACCACTAATATAAGAAAAACTGCCTGTAACCGAAACCAGCATATTATCCATAGATAAAAAATCACGAAAGTAACCCAGAAGTGTTGACTGTATAACTCTAAGTTTCACATCATCATCTGTATCATCAGAATCAATATCCTGACTGGCTTCATTGTGTGGATTCCACAACTTAAATTGATCATCGGTATCCACTAGAACAGAAAATTTATCAATTGGCTCGACACCGAATTTAGGATGGATTCTCCACCACTGTTTTAAAAGCTTTAGATCAGGAAATTGTACCTTGGTAGATGAACGAAGTTCCAACTTATGTAGATTATTCAAAATACAAAGTGGCATAGATGTTTCTAATTCTAAGCCTGGAAGAGCGACGCTTACTTCCACACACAGCTGAATTGTTTTTGGATTCATAGCATCTTTATACCAACCCCGTCCAGCTAAACTTATTCCCTGGTCATAATGAATAGAATAAGGCGGATAGTAAAAAGCTCGTTGGCAGATATACTTCAGTTCCGCTCCAAAATTAATATCGGTGCTTAGTTCCTGCCATTTTCGCTCTGTTACTTCTTGTGCATTAAAAAGTTGATAATAGGCAAATGCTGCTTGAGAGCAAAAAAATTTTCTAATTGAATTTGGTTCCCAATCCGATTCTGTTCCAGTCACTCTGATTTCTTGGCTCATTCTAACCTCCTGGGTTTTTCCGGCCACCTGGGCCTTTTAATGTGCCACCCAACTTCCCTATGAAGTTGAATACATCTTTATTATCATATTTAATTTATTAAGTCAAGAGCAATCTCTTATACCTTCTCTAATTTTTATGCTATAATATTTACATTATGGCTACAGCTAAGGAGCAAAAAATTTGGGAATCAATTGATTTTGCCGTTTATTTGAGATTCATTAAATGGCCGGTTATTATTGCCTTGGTTTTAGAAATCGCTTTCCGTTTTTGGTCTGTTAAATTAGGCTCGGGCTTATTCTTTGAACAGGTAGAAATCATCTCTTGGATAATCCGCTTGTGCGCTTTTGTCAATATCGCCATCAAGTCAGCTAAAAATTTCGGTTCCAGTGTGGCTATTGCTACTATTTCCGGAGTTTTAAGCGGTTCCATAATCGGTTTGTTTATAGCTCTATACAGATTTATTGATGGTTTTAGGCTTTGGAAATTTTTTAACCTTATCACCGAAACCACGATTGTGGCTGTGGTTGGATCACTAGTGGCTATATTTATCATTTATGCTTCTAATATTAAAAAATAATTAAATAAAAAGTTATGGCTCAAACTAAAAAAATTACTCAAGAGGAAAAAATTTGGGGTGCTCTAAGCTATGTTTGGATATTATCCATAGTCGCTTTAGCCGCCAGAAAGAATAACGACTATGTGCGTTTTCATGCCAATCAAGGATTCTTATTATTTATTTTGTCTCTCTTTTTCTGGTTTCCGATTTTGGGTTGGCTCCTAGCTATTGTCGTTACTATTATGGCGATTGTCGGCATTCTAAAATCATTACAAGGTGAAGAGTGGCAACTGCCAGTTTTAGCTAAACCAGCCAAGCAAATTGGAGATTGGTTTATTAAAACCATCAAATTATAAACATGAAACGAACTAAAATAGTTGCTACCATCGGGCCAGCTACTGAAAGTAAAACCATGATGGAAAATTTAATTTCCGCCGGTTTGAATGTGGCTCGTCTTAATTTTTCCCACGGCACCTATCATCATCATCAAATGCTGATTGCTCATTTGAAGGAAGCAGCTAAAAAAATGAAAGTTACTATTGCTATTATACAAGATCTCCAGGGTCCTAGGATTCGCATTGGCCAAATATCAGAAAAAGGCATCAAAGTGGACAAGGGTGTAACTGTAGCTTTAGTACCGGAAAATTACGCCATACCTTTAAAGACAATCAGTTTATACATCCCGATCCAATATCCAACTTTGTATAAAGAAATCAAAGTGAGTCATCCAATTTTAATTGATGATGCCACTATTGAACTCCGGGTTACCAAAATAAAAAATAAAGCTATTTATTGTAAAGTGGTTACCCCAGGGATTATTAAAACTCATAAGGGCATGAATTTTCCTCAGTCCACTATCAAATGTCCGGCAGTTACTAGTAAGGATTGGCAGGATTTGGAATTTGGAGTTAAAAATGGCTTGGATTTTGTGGCTCTGTCTTTTGTCAAAGATGCTAGTGATATTATAAAATTGCGCCGGAAAATATTTTTATTAGAAAAAAAATACCACCACAACAAAGTGGAGAGTCATTATCAATTGGAGAAGCCGAAAGCCAAAGGTAAAATCGGTGGTGTCCATATGAGGATTATTGCCAAAATAGAAAGGCGCGAAGCGGTTAAAAATTTCGATTCAATTTTAGAAGCAGCTGATGGCATCATGGTGGCGCGAGGTGATTTAGGCATTGAAATGCCCTTTGAAGATTTGCCCATCATCCAGAAAAAAATTATTGATAAGTGTCGCAAGGTGGGCAAACAAGTGATTGTGGCCACCCAAATGCTGGATTCCATGATTAGAAATCCACTGCCCACCAGAGCTGAAGTTTCTGATGTGGCCAATGCCATCTTAGATGGCACAGATGCCATTATGTTATCGGGAGAAACTGCTAGTGGAAAATATCCACTTAAAGCCGTGCAAGCTATGACTAAAATTGCTCGGGAGGTGGAAGAACGATTAATTGATGAACAAGAAGCTAAAGAAGGTGAGTTTAAGAATTTAAGTTCTATCACTCAAATTATGAGTTTTATGGCTCAGGATTTAGCCGAAGATGTGGCTCATGCCAAATTGATTGTTTGTGCTACTACTTCTGGATTTACTGCCAGAAATATTTCTCGTTTTAGATCCAGGGTTCCGGTGGTAGCCATGGCTCCGGCCAAAATGACAGTCAATCAAATGAGTTTGAGTTGGGGTGTAACATCTTATTATGTTCCCTTTACCTCGTCATTTGATATTTTAATCAAAAAAATAAAACAAGTTTTATTGAAGCATAAATTAGTCGAAGTGGGAGATGCTATAGTGGTTGTAGCCGGGCATCCTTTTGGCTTTAAGGGCCAGACTAATTTAATCAAAGTAGAAATAATTTAAAATCATCTAATCATTAAAATCGCCAAAGTGGCGATTTTTTTGCTATAATTAAGAAAGTTAATTAAATTATATGGTCAAATCAAATCCAAACATCCTCTGGTTCAATCAAACAACTATTAAAGACATTCCTAAAGTGGGAGGTAAAAACGCTTCCTTGGGGGAAATGTATCAGAAATTAACAACTAAAGGCGTTAAAGTGCCTAATGGTTTTGCCATTACCGCCTCTGCTTATGATGATTTTTTGAGCTATTCCAAAATAAAAAAGGCCATTTTCTCTATTTTAAAAAAAACCACCAAAGATAATTTATCAGAGAGTTCCAAAAATATCCAAAAATTGATTCTGCAATCCGATTTTTCCGATCAGTTAAAAAATGATATTTCCCTAGCTTATAAAAAACTTTCCAGTGAATATAAGGTTGCTCGAGCTGATGTCGCTGTCAGATCTTCGGCCACAGCCGAGGATTTGCCCACCGCTTCTTTTGCCGGCCAACAGGAATCATATTTAAATATTTCTGGTGATGAAGAATTATTCTTAGCCATCAGAAAATGTTTTGCTTCGCTTTTTACCGATCGGGCCATATCGTATCGCATTGATCAAAAATTTAAGCATGAAAAAGTTTCTATCTCTGTGGCGGTGCAAAAAATGGTGCGTAGCGATTTGGCTACAAGTGGCGTGATGTTTACCATTGATACCGAGAGTGGCAACAGTAATGTTATTTTAATTAATGCGGCTTATGGTTTGGGAGAGTATGTGGTTAAGGGCAAGGTTAATCCTGATGAATATTATGTTTTTAAAGAAACCCTCAATAAAGGTTATAAGCCGATTACTTCTCGCCAAATTGGTGATAAAACTAATAAATTAATTTATAGCAATAATCCTAAATTTCCTACCAAAGATCAAAAGGTGGAACCAAAAATGAGATTAAAATATGCCCTCTCCGATAAAGAAATACTTATCTTGGCCAAATGGGGCGTGATAATTGAAAAACATTATAAGCGTCCCATGGATATTGAATGGGCCAAAGATGGACAAAGTGGCAAATTATTTATTGTCCAAGCTCGGCCGGAAACAGTCGGCTCGCAGAAAAATTTAAATGTTTTAGAAGAATATCATTTCTTGGAAAAAACCGGTGAGCCAGTGCTAGTGGGCGATAGCGTGGGTGTAAAAATTGGCAGTGGTCCAGCCAGAATAATTGATAATCTAAGCCAACTGAAAAATTTTCAAGCCGGTGAAGTGTTAGTGGCTGATATGACCGATCCCGATTGGGAGCCTATTATGAAAAAAGCCTCGGCTATTGTCACCAATGCTGGTGGACGCACTTGCCATGCGGCTATTGTCTCGCGTGAATTGGGCGTGCCTTGCGTGGTGGGAACACATAAAGCCACCAAGAAAATAAAAACCGGACAAGAAATAACCGTTTCTTGTTCTGAGGGTGAAGTGGGGAAAGTCTATAGCCGAAAAATTGAATTCGAAATAAAACACACTAATTTAAACAAATTGCCCAAACCCAAAACCAAGATTATGATGAATGTGGGCAATCCTTACGCCGCTCTATCATTTTCTTTTATCCCTAGTGATGGCGTGGGCTTAGCCAGAGAAGAATTTATTATTTCTAATTATATTAAAGTTCATCCCCTGGCTCTGATGAATTTTTCTAAATTAAAAGATTTGAAAGCTAAGAAGCTGATTGAAGATTTAACCATTAACCATAAAAATAAACCGCAATTTTTTATTGATAAGTTAGCCGAAGGCGTGGGTATGATTGCCGCCGCTTTTTATCCCAAGCCGGTTATTATTCGTTTGTCTGATTTTAAATCCAACGAATATGCCAATCTAATCGGCGGGGCGCAGTTTGAACCGATCGAGCCTAATCCCATGATTGGCTGGCGTGGCGCTTCCCGGTATTATTCGGACAAATATAAAAAAGCTTTTATCTTAGAGTGTAAAGCTCTTAAAAAAGCCAGAGAAGAATTTGGACTTAAGAATATAAAAATCATGATACCGTTTTGTCGAACAGTGGAAGAAGGCAAACGGGTGATTAATATTTTAAAAGAACACGGCCTAAAACAAGGCCAAGCAGGATTAGAAATTTATGTGATGTGCGAGATTCCTTCTAATGTTATTTTAGCTGATGAGTTTTCTAAAATCTTTGATGGCTTTTCCATCGGTTCTAATGATTTAACCCAGTTAACTTTGGGTGTGGATCGTGATTCGGAATTAGTTTCTCATGTTTATGATGAAAATAATCAAGCAGTTAAGGATTTGATTTCTCAAGTAATCATTAAAGCTAAAAAGCATAAAAGAAAAATTGGCATTTGCGGGCAAGCGCCATCTGATTTCCCTGATTTTGCTCGGTTTTTGGTAAGACAAAAAATAGATAGTATTTCATTGGTACCCGATACCGTGGTTAAAACCACCCTAGCTATCTTATCAGAGGAGAAGAAATTGCGTCGATAATTTACTATTGACTTTTAATTTATCTGATGTTAACATAGACATTGCTGCTGTTTTCGCGGAAAAGGAGGTAAGGCGGGAGCGAAAATAGCCTCATCATCGTTTTTTCATATCTCAATTTCTAAGCATTCATGGGCTGTTTATCTAAAAACAGAAGGAGAGGTTTATATATGGCTGCAGGCAGTACCCAGAAAGTATTTGTGGTTAAATATAAAGACAAAGCTGGAAAAATAAGAACCAAACATTGTGGTAATTCTGACAGTGTTCGGGAATGCATTTCCTGGTTGAAGCGTGATGAACTGGAATTGGTGAGCAAGGAAATTATTGCTCCAACAGAAAGAAAAACACCGTCTCGTCGGCAGAAATATACTTGTCGGGCTAGACAATAAGATATCAAAAAAAGCATCAAATCGGGTTTCACTGTGTGAAGCCCTTTATTTTTTATCTTTTAAAGGTTAAAATAAAGTTATGAATTTTCTTCATTATTACCTGCCTAATCCTATTTTTTTAAACCTTGGCTTTATAGAAATCCGCTGGTACGGATTTTTAATATCTTTGGCTATACTATTATGTTTATTTTTAGTTTTACATTTAGCTAAAAAAAATAATATTAGTTCCGACAATATTTATGATCTGGCCTTTTGGTCTACTATAGGAGGCATTATTGGCGCCCGATCGTATGAAGTTTTTATTTTAGATTGGTCTTATTACGCCAATAATTTATCGGCTATTTTTAAGATTTGGCAGGGGGGACTAGCTATACACGGAGCAATTATTGGCGGGGCGATTGCTGTTTGGCTTTGGTCTAAAAAAAATAAAAAGGCTTTTTGGCAGTTGTTGGATTTAATTACTGTCGTGCTGCCCCTAGGGCAAGCTATCGGCCGCTTTGGCAATTATTTTAATCAAGAGTTGTTTGGCCGTCCCACCACTTGGCCTATTGGTATTCCCATTTTAGAAAATTATCGGCCGATTGGTTTTGAGAGCTATGCTTATTTTCAACCAACTTTTTTATATGAATCGTTGTTAAATTTATTTTTATTTTTTATTTTATTTATAATCTTTAAAAAGCTAAAAACTTCTGCCGGCACCATAGCTATTTTATATTTACTAGGTTATGCCGTAATCCGTTTTCTAATGGAATTTATGCGTATTGATCCTACGCCAACTTTTGGGTGGTTACGCCTGCCTCAAATAGTGAGTCTAATTATTTTTGTTCTAGCTATAACTTGGTTGATCAGAAAAAAGGCCATTAACTTTTTCTTTGGTTAGTGATATAATCAGTTTATAATCGTCAATCCATAAATCTTATAATTATGAAACTTAAAAAAGCAAAACATCTTGTTTCTTTGGTTTTTGTTTTTGCCATTATGTCCCTGCCCTTACTTACTCAAGCCGTGCAATTAAATAACCCATTAACTGGACAACCAACCGGTAATCTAGAAGAAGCGGTAAAAAATGTTATCACTGCCGCTTTGGGCGTTAGTGGTGTTTTGGCTTTAATTGCTTTTATTTATGGTGGTATAACTTGGATGATTTCTAGCGGTGATAGCGCCAAAGTGCAAAAAGGCAAAAATATGATGATTTGGGCGGTTTGGGGGATAGTCATAATCTTTAGTTCCTACGCCATTTTAAACTATATTTTTAGCGCTTTAGTGGGCGGAGGAGCAGGTGGTAGAATAGGTGCTGATAATTCTTCGATTAGGCCTAAATAACAATTTAATTTAATATTATACTTTAAAAGCGTCATATGACGCTTTTTTTGTCTAAATTTAAATGTTTATTTTGAGTGGTTATTTTTGGTAAAATGGCTTATTTTACCCCTTGACAAAAAATAGTAAATATGATATAATAGGAGTGTCAAAGTTCAAAGATGTTTTGAGCTGTGGACTTTACAACTTAGCTTACTTTTTAACTGCTAACGCAGTTTACTCATAGAGAGTTAAACCAACAACAAAAACTCGTCTTAGACGAGTATAAGGCAAGGAGAGAAGGACATGGCTCAGCAGAATACAGGTGGTGGAGGCCCAAATCCTGGTGGAAATCCTGGTGGCCAAAACCAGCAACAGGGAAATAAAAAGCAACAGCAGAATTGGCCGAAGTGTCCGCAGTGCGGCATCAGACCGCTTCCCAAAGATAAGGAAGCGTGTCCAGTGTGTCAGCCGGTGTATCGGATTGATGCCGAGGCGACTTGGTATCTAACAGCAACTGGTCAGAAGAAATGGGAGTTGGTGGTTGAGACGTATCAAAACGATGTCGAAACCAAAATTTCCTTTGCTGTTGATATAAACAGCACCAGGTTGTTTATTGTCCGGGCTGATAAGAAGAAATATTGGAGAGCAGATGGTCTGGCGGTTATTTCTTTAGACTGTTCTGATCATGATCGTAAAGCTGGTTTTCGCATTATTGGCGGGCCAGCTCATATTAAGGAAATTATTATACCCGGAGAAAAGCCCACCGGTTTCAAACCGGCCAAGCCAGATGTTGGCAAGGGTTTCTGGGACAACCTGTTGAAAGGATTACGCGGATGAACACGATATTGAAGATTATTTGTTGTGTGGCAACAATTGTTGCCGGTCTGATGGTAACTGTGGTGTTAGAGCATTCCCTGGTGGGTATGCGCGGAGCGCCGTGGACTAACTTTTACGCGTTTGAAATGGTTTTGGTTTGGGGGGTGGTAGCGCTCACTTGTGCTACTATTCTCATTCCATCTGTTTCAAGTGGTGTGGGAGT
>CAYIBK010000008.1:39810-46987 GCA_964361645.1 uncultured Gammaproteobacteria bacterium | reverse complement strand
TTGAATTTTCTACGCCTTTTAAACTGACATTTGACTGTATGGCATGCTGTTTGCGAAATTCCTCAAATTTTTTTGTCCATTCCTCAACCTCTCTTCTGGATCCAAAATTAATGTCTTTAAGTTTTTCTTCAAATGCCTCTTTGGTCAGCTGTTCATTAAAAAAGCAATATTTTTTGTATCTCAAATTAACGCAACCAAAACAGTATTCGCAATTTTTAAGATCAAAGCCGAACAAACAATCTGTGCAATTCTCGCTATTTTCAAGGTATCGGCATTTATAACAGCGTTTTGATTCAAATACTTCATAGCATAATTCACATTCGTCAACAAAAAATAATTCCATAGAATCACGGGATTTCATCGCGCTGACCGAATATAAAACATTTTCATTATCCATCCCGCCATAGTACATGTAACAATTTTTGAAGTTTTGTCCGCCAATTCCCCAGTCGCTGTTTTCACTTGCCTTACCTTGTATTTTTGCCGGCCGCGGTACTCGTAATTTTAGTTCATATAATTGTTTAAAAAAACTTTTGGAAAAATCATAGTCAATTCCATAATCCGTCGGACTCCAAACGTCAGACCACCATTCATCGTTGGTGTAAACTTTCATCGGGCTTTCAGAATCCATATTTGCCAACATCTCTTTGCCGGACAGATTTGATTTTGTTTTAGACAACTCATCTGAAAAAGAATAGCCATATCTTTGTCTTTGTCTTACCCAAGGCGCAATCGTTGGCGGCGGTATCATTATTTCTCTATAAAATTTAATATCTTCCTTACGAATTTCAAATTCTTCAGCGGTTTCCCGACAAACACTGACACCCGGCTTTAAATCGGCCAAAATTTCACTTATTTTAGCATTAAATTTTGGAGTTTTTTCATTCATAAATATGATTATACTAATGGCGCTTCATATTCACTTTCTTCTGACGCTAAATCCCCACCCAACAACTCTTGCTTTACCTCCTTAATCGGGTGGGAGTATTTTGAGCGTGAAAATTCAATTATTTCTTCTTTGTATGATTCTTTTTTATCTTCAACTTCCATTGTTTCTCCGGAAAAAGGATCAGTTGATTTTCCGTCTATTAGAAGTTTAACCACAAATTCCCGCGCCTTAAGATTAAGTAAATCATCGATTCGACAAACCGGCATGAATTCCTTAGCCATGCGTTCCGCATCTTCAGCACCCAAAGAGAAGCTTACTAATGTGCCGGCATTTCCAAAAATTGTATCTCTCATTTTTGGAGTTATTTGTCCCAAATATTGATGGGAAACTGTAATATTTATGCCATATTTTCTTGACTCTGAAAAGAAGTTTAAAAATGTCTGCGTCGCGACGTTTTGGAATTCATCAACATAAAGATAAAATGGTGTACGTTCTATTTCCAAAATTTTTGCTCTTCGCATAGCAGCTTGATAAATAGCCGTAATAATTAGAGAGCCAAAAAGTTCCGTATTTTCTTCTCCCAAGACACCTTTTGACAAGTTGATAAGTATAATGGATGAAGAATTAATCAAATGGTCAAAATTAATTTTATTATCCCGCTGAGAAAAAGTATGCCTGATCAGTGGATTGGATAAAAATTGGCCAATGCGGTTTACGAGGGGTGTTATCGCTTCATTATCAAAGCGCTCGCTCCAAGCGGCAAATTCCAGCGTCCAAAATCGGCGAATAACATCGTCTGTAATATTTGGTATTACTTTTTGCCGGAATTTTGCGTCAGTCAACATTTTTGTCATATCGGCAAAAGTTGCTTCTTTATATTCCAGTAAGGCCAATATTGTAAATCTGCAAACATGCTCTAAACGGGAAGTCCATTGCTCTCCAAATTGCTTCTTAAACGCTTCAATCAATCCGCTAGTGACTAAATGACGATCTTCGGTTGGAACCTCGTAGAATGGATTAAAACTGACGGGAAAATCCACATCAGTCGGATCTATCAATACTACATCCTCGTTGTATTCGCGAGGAATGTAATCTAAAAGCGCTCCGATCAAATCGCCGTGGGGGTCTATCACACATAGTCCATATCCTTCGTCAATATCGGCGCGTGCAAGAAGCTCTATCATTTTAGTTTTTCCAACGCCGGTTTTGCCGACAATATATAAATGCCGGCGCCGATCAAAACGTTTAATGCCAAAAAAATCATGGCGTTCTGAAAAACCGGTAGCATAATTTGTGCGGCCAAAAAAAGAAATACTCTTCCAATCATTTTGATCGGTGAGTATAGGGAGACCTGATGGTGGCGATGCCCTTTTTATGCTTGATTCTGAATCCATATTTAAAAATGATAAAAATTTTCTTTTACCAAAATGCGGTTCGAGCCGATATTTTTCTCTGGCTCTTTGGCAGTTTTGTAAGATCGCGGGCTTTGCCCGCTCAAATAGAATTAATTATTTTGGGGGGCTGTCCTTGGCCGCCAAAGGCGGCCTAAAATGCGTTCGAACTATCTTAATTATCGTGTACCAACGCGAAAAAGTCAAATTTCCCTCGGCCTGGTCGCCGCAAGCGGCGGCCAAATCATACGGAATTTTATAATCAAAAATCAATTGGCGGTTTTGTCTGAATTCGCATTCAGGGTAAAAGAAAATTTTTAACTAACCCCTCCTTAATCCCCCCCCTTCGTAAGGGGAGGAAAGAAAGAAAAACTATGAGGTATTTTATCTACGCTCGCAAGAGCACCGAAGAAGACGATCGCCAGATTTTAAGCATTGAAGCCCAGTTAGTTGAACTAAAAGAATTTGCCTCCAAAGAAAAACTGGAAATTGTCGCTTCCTTCTAGGAAGCCAAAACTGCCAAAAAGCCAGACCGAACTTTGTTCGGCGAAATGTTGCATAAAATTGAGCAGGGAGAAGCTAATGGTATTATTTCGTAGCACCCTGACAGATTTGGCCAGAAACAGCGTTGACGGGGGCAAAATAATTCACTTAGTTGATAGAGGAGCGATAAAAGCCCTCAAATTCACGACTTTCTGGTTTGAGCCGACTCCGCAGGGCTTATTTATGCTTAATATTGCTTTTGGCCAATCAAAATATTTTGTGGATAATTTGCGAGAGAATGTAAAACGAGGACTAAGGCAAAAAGTGAGAAACGGAGTCTATCCCAGTAAGGCGCCGATTGGCTACCTCAATAATCTTAGAACTCGGCAAATTGATGTTAATCCTGAAAAAGCCGACAAGATTAGAAAAGTTTTTGAGCTTTACACTTATAAAAGTTATACTCTGCATTCTCTCGCCAATTGGTGCCAAGAAAATAGCTTGTTAAATAATAGAAACGGCTCTGTTTCTATTAATGGCATTTACAAAATCCTGCAAAATATTTTTTATATTGGCCTATTCAAATATAATAATGAAATATTTGAGGGTATTCACGAGCCGATAATTTCCAAAAAACTTTTTGACGAAACGCAAAAGAAGCTCAAAGAGCGAGGCAAGATCTGTGAGGTCAAAAAGCTCTTTTTCTCTTTTCTGGGGCTAATGAGATGCCCCTGTGGCTGTGCTATTACTGCCGAGAGGCAAAAAGGCCACAACTATTATCGTTGTACCAAGAAAAAGGGGTTTTGCAGTGAAAAACATTTTTTGCGAGAGGAATCGCTAATAGAACAAATCAGAAATTATCTGCAAAAAGTTTCTTTATCGAGCCGCGACTTAGAAAAAATAATGTTTGAATTAGAAAAAGACGAGGCCGAAGCTATGGAACAAGCCAAAATCTCTGTTCAAAATCTACAAGTGGAGTTGATAAAAATAGAGAGTCGGTTAGAGAAACTCTTAGACGCCTATTTGGCAGGAGTTATTGTAGCCGACGAATACACTCCCAGAAAACAAAAAATCCTAACTGACAAGTTAGAACTCCAAGAGAAAATCAGAGATTTTGAACAACAAGGCCAATCGTGGCTCGAACCGGCTCGTGAATTTGTTTTATCGCTTAATCAAGCGGAAAAAATAAGAGAATCCAATCAATTTGAGGAAATGGCAACATTTCTGAAAAATATCGGCTCGAACCGCATTTTACAAAACCGCCAATTGATTTTTGATTATAAAATTCCGTATGATTTGGCCGCCGCTTGCGGCGACCAGGCCGAGGGAAATTTGACTTTTTCGCGTTGGTACCGCCACGGGGAATTCTCGACATAAATCGCCAACGGAAATTGGCTATTTACTCTGTCCTGGGTGGCAGCCAATCCTGCGCCAGCTCGGATTGGCTTATAGTTTCGCGGTGTCACCCTCGTTCCCTCGGGCTCCTTGCTCAACTAGCCACCCGTTCGATTCCCTATGATCTGTATATAGAAAATAAAAATACTCCTTAAAGGAATATTTTTACTTTCTATTTATCTAGTACCGCCACGGGGAATCGAACCCCGATTACAGCCTCCTGCCCTGTTAAATAATTAAAGTAGTCCCACGGAGAATCGAACTCCGGTTCTCGCCTTGAGAAGGCGATGTCCTAACCGCTAGACGATGGGACCATATTTTTATATTGATCAATAACAGATTAACATAATATTATAATACTGTCATTGCAATGGATTATTTCTTTTTACTGTCATTGCGAGCGAAACGAAGTGGAGTGAAGCAATCTTATGTTTTATATGCCGTGGGATTGCTTCGTCCCTCGCAATGACGATATAATTCAATCAATATTGATAAACATAAATTTTTCCCAACTCGGTATTATCATCATTAGTAATCACTGTTTTATCAGCAACTTTATTTGGCAACTTAAAAGCATAAGAAACAACGCGACTAGTGGGTTTTAATTCTTTTTCAAACTTGGTCTCTAATTTAGCCATCACTTCTGGAAACAAGTAACAAAAAACCACATCAGCTTTTGTTAAATCAGCCTTAAAAAAATTCTGCCTGAAAATATCAACGCCGGTCTTAGTGAAATATATTTTTAATTTCGCCCAAAGATATGGCCAAAGAGTTAATTCATATCCAATCCCCTTAGCGCCAAAATATTTACTAGCGTAAATCAGTAAATGTGCTTTGCCACAACCCAAATCATAAATTGTTTCTTTGGGCTTTAGTTCCACTGCTTGAAGTATGGCCTTAAAATCTTTCTTATTGGTAGAAATAAAAGGCACGCCGCCAGTAGCAACCAAACCCCAAATAATTGAAAGCATCATTATAGTTGTTACTATACTAATGATTAACATTATAATTAAGATATATATCATATTGTATAATTTCTAATTTAATAATTTTCAATTTCTAAACAATTTTAAAATTTAAAAATTAATTAATTGTTTAAAAATTAGAAATTAGAAATTTTTAAATTATTACAGCCCCATTTCTTCAATCAGCTTTCTTTGTTTTTTATTTAAACTTTTTGGTATATCCACAATAATTTGGACTAAATGATCTCCCCTACCTCTGGATCTTAAATGTGGCACACCTTTGCCAGATAATTTAAAACTGGTATGACTTTGAGTGCCAGCAAGAATCTTTAAACTAACGTGGCCATCAACTGTTTCAATTTCTATTTTATCACCCAAAATAGCTTGCGAAACTGAAATATGATAATCGCTTTTAATATCATCGCCAACTCTTTGAAATTTATGACTTCTATTTACTTTAATATTAATATACAAATCACCAGATGTTCCTTTGGCGCTAGATTCACCCTTACCAGACAAACGAATCTGTTGTCCATCTTCTATGCCGGCGGGAATCATAACTTTTATTTTTTCGTTGCCATATTCTACACCACTACCACTGCAAGTTTTACATTTTTTTTCATAAGTTTTGCCTTCACCCTGGCAATTAGGACAAATTCTTTGTGTTTGAAAAGCTCCCAAAATAGTTTGCTGGACGGATGATATTTTTCCGCTACCACCGCAGTTATTACAATTATTTATTTTTGATCCTGGTTCGGCGCCATTACCATTACAATGATGGCAAATTATTTTTTTGGATAGTTGAATATCTTTTTCTACACCATAGACTGATTCTTCAAAAGTAATACTGATTTCTGTTTCCATATCAGATCCTCTGGCCTGCCTATTTTGAGATTTGCTACTGCCACCAAAAAAACTGCCAAAAACATCACCTAAATCCCCCAAATCACCAAAATCAAAATTCACATTGCTTTGTGAAAATCCTCCTTGGCCAAAGGGATTTCCACCTTGGGCTCTGGCAAAATCAGAGTAATTAAAACCACCAGTTCCGCCAGTTGAGCCGAATTGATCATATTGTTTTCTTTTGCCTTCATGACCAATGGTTTGATAAGCTTCATTTATTTCTTTAAACTTATCATTATTACCACCGGCTTTATCTGGATGGTGTTCGTGAGCTAATTTCCTGAAAGCTTTTTTTATTTCATCTTGAGTAGCACCTTTTTTAACTCCCAAAATATCGTAATAATCTTTAGCCATAACTTAATATGTCATCGCGAGAGAGCGCGAGCGACCGTGGCGATCCCATGAGATTGCTTCGCCCTGCTCGCAATGACGATTAAACATTAAATCTTAAAACCTATACCTTCTTTAGGACTTTCGGATTCGGTGATTGAGCCAAATTTTTCTTCGTATTTTTTTAAATTATCGTTTAAAGCGGATATCATTCTTTTGATATGCCCTGGGCTAGTTATAATTTTACCACAAACTCGGCCACTGGGTGGAATAATATTTAAAAAAGTCATAATAAACTCATCTTTGCTGTGGCTTACTTGCATAGCATTAGCATATTCGCCACCGGCAAAATTGTCGGCGATTTTAATTTCCATCTGTCCGCCTGGAATAGGTTGATTTTGATCTGCCATAAATTTTAAAAATTATTTTAATCTTTTATAAACACAACTACGAGCATATGAAAAATTTGGATTAAGCGAAAGTAAAATGAGTTACAAAATTTTGTAATCCACCACTTTTTAAGGGCAGCATCACAAACTCATAACCACCCCTAGCCCCTCCTTCGAAAGGAGGGGAAATATTTTTTATTTCTTAACTTCTTCAAACTCACCTTCAACTGGTTCATCGGCTTTAGTCTCACCACTATCTTTGGCTTGCCCTTCTACTGGTTGGCTATCTGCCTGTCCGCCTTGAGCAGATTCATACATCTTAGCGCCAACTTTTTGAATCTCGGTCGACAAGGCATCATAATTCTTTTGGATTAAATCCTTATCAGTTCCATCTTTAGCTTTTTTCAAATCTTCAACCTTATCCATCACAACTTT
>CAYIBK010000008.1:37529-39710 GCA_964361645.1 uncultured Gammaproteobacteria bacterium | reverse complement strand
GTAGTATTTCTTTCAATTAATGGTGTAGCCACACTACCCATAGTTTCTATACCCAAGGTTAAAGGAGTAACATCTAATAATAATACATCTTTAACATCACCCTGTAAGACACCAGCTTGAACAGCAGCGCCTAGTGCTACTACTTCATCTGGATTAACAGATACATTCGGTTTCTTGCCAAAAAATTCCTCAACTTTTTTCTGCACCAAAGGCATTCTGGTCATACCACCAACCAAAATAACTTCCTCAATTTGTGAGGTTGTTAATCCGGCATCAGCTAAAGCTTTTCTAGCTGGCTCAAATGTTCTATCAACTAAACCACCAACTAAGCCTTCTAATTGAGCACGAGTTATTCTCATAGTTAGATGTTTGGGTGAACCATCGCCACCTTGGGTAATAAAAGGCTGATTGATTTCTGATTCCATTTGAGTAGAAAGCTCAATTTTTACTTTTTCCGCTGCTTCCTTAACACGCTGCAGGGCTGTTTGATCTTTAGATAAATCAATACCTTCTTGTTTTTTGAATTCAGCCAAAATATAGCCCATAATTATTTGGTCAAAATCATCACCGCCCAAATGAGTATCACCATTGGTAGATTTCACTTCCACGGTATCTGAAGCTACATCCAAAATAGAGATATCAAAAGTTCCACCGCCTAAATCATAAACGGCAATTTGCTGTCCCTTTTTCTTTTCAAAGCCGTAAGCTAGGGCGGCAGCTGTTGGTTCGTTAATAATTCTCTTAACAATTAAACCAGCAATTTCTCCAGCGTCTTTAGTGGCTTGTCTTTGACTGTCATCAAAATAAGCCGGTACGGTAATAACTGCTTCGGTGATTTTTTCACCTGTTTTAGCCTCCGCATCAGCTTTTAATTTTTGTAAAACCATAGCAGAAATTTCTTGTGGGCTGTATTCTTTTCCGCCCATCACCACCTTGACGCCATCTCCTGATTTTTTAATTTCAAAAGATAAAGATTTTAAATCCTTTTGAACTTCTTCATCAGTCCATTTTCTGCCAATTAGTCTTTTAACCGAAAATAAAGTGTTAGCTGGATTGGTCACCGCCTGTCTTTTAGCAGAAACGCCAACTAATCTTTCTCCTGATTTAGTGGTGGCAATCATAGAAGGAGTTGTTCTAGCACCCTCGCTGTTTTCTAAAATTTTTGGTTGTCCGCCCTCCATTATTGCTATGGCACTATTGGTGGTGCCAAGATCTATGCCTAAAATTTTTCCCATATTTTTTATTTATTATTTTAATAATATATTAATCTATGAAGTCAAAAGTCTATGAAATTATTTATTAATAAATACTTTACAGACTTTTGACTTTAGACTTTAAACTTGCACCTTTGGTGCATTATTTAGTCACTTTGACCTTAGCCGGCATTAAAACCTTGCCGTTAAGCGTATACCCGGGTTGAACTTCAGCAAAAATCACATCACTCTTATAATCATCTATTTCTTCATGGGCTAGTGCTTCATGAAAATTATGATCAAACTTTTCACCCACTGTCTTAATTTCCTCTATCTTGTATTTTCTTAAAAAATCTTGAAACTGTTTTTTAATATGTATTAATCCCACCACCCAATCTAATTTCATTTGATCTTTGGGAATATGCCCCAGAGCTAATTTAAAATTATTATAAATTGGCAAAACCTCTGACATAAAAGCGGCGTTAGCAAATTCAATCACATCTTTACGCGTATTTTCAATTTCTTTTTTGAAATTAGCATAATCAGCTTGAGCTCTTTGCCAGCCAGCCAAATTATCTTGGGCCAGTACTCTAGCTTCCTCTAATTCTTGTTTTAAAGATTCAATATCTTTTATTTCTTCTTCGCTCATTTTTAATATATGTTATTAATAGATTTAATGTAATAATTTACTAAAATATTCTACCAAGCCCAAACATTTACGATAATCCATCCTATTGGGCCCAAGTATGCCAATTAAACTAGTCTGACCGTCTATCTCACATTTGGAAACTACCACCGAAGTTACCGCTCCAAACGGATTGTCTTGGCCGATTAATGTTTGTATTTCTCCTATTTCTAACTGTCCGGACATTAAATTTATGGCTTCATCCATGTGATCGATGGCTTCAGACATAGTATGTAGGTAATCCATTTCAGAGAATTCTGGTTGTCTAAATAAATTAGAAATGCCGGTATAAAAAAATTCATC
>CAYIBK010000008.1:0-37429 GCA_964361645.1 uncultured Gammaproteobacteria bacterium | reverse complement strand
GAGCCAACTGGACTAGCTGAATCCACATACTCTTCCACTAATATTTTTAATAGATTATCTTGTCTTTCTACTGAATTCATATTTCTACCTTATTTTAGCACTCGGCTAGGTAGAGTGCTAATTACAATATAAGACCTTTTTAAAAAGATGTCAACCCCGTTTAATAGACAATAAATTATGCCTATTAAAAATTTCTAAATATCATGTCTCAATAAAACATTAGAAAAGAGCTAAAATCATATTAAACTGGGGTCAAGCACAATAAAAACAGCCTAATCACGGGCTGCTACTTATATAATTAAAATGATTATTTGGCCGTTTTTTCTACATAAAATATATCGGAATTCATTACCTCCTTAGCTGATTTAAAAATCTGCACAAAGAACATGGTTTTACCATTATCCGTTAAAGTTGGCTCCCCCACTCCATATTTACTCTTTACTATTAATTCTGGCTCACCCCATGAATCTTCTAAGATTCTATTAGATCTTAATATTTTAGAAACACCGTCTCCCCTACTAGAAGCAAAGTATATTTGTTCGCAGTCTGGGGTTAAAAATGGCTGGATATTGCGACTGCCGTCATTTATGGGCGATGGCAAGGCGGTTGATTTATTTTTCTTATAAACATAAATAATACCCTCAGCATCAAAATAAAGTTCATCTTTGGTGGCGCAATAATGTGGATCTTGCTCTGATTTATTTAGAGTATCAAAGATAATTTGTCCATTTTTATACAAATCATCAGTCTCGAGACGATTGCGGTTGGACATATAATAAATGTCACCGCCAGACATCATCACTCCGCCCTCAGACCACTTATCTTCTGATAGGGCATGCTTTTTACCACCATTAAAAGGCTTCTCACTATAGTAAACATCAATATCATCTTTCAGCTTACCAATTGATAAATCATTAATTAAATCACCAGGATAATAAGCATAAAAAAGAGTACTGCCATCACCGGAAATAAAAGCGCCGTCCTCCCACTGACCGGTGTTTATACCAACACCTTTGGGATCACTCCAGCCCTTTTCTATCTGTGGCTTATCAACCATCATCACCACCGACCAATTATTGGGCCCCAATTTAGAATAAATAAACAAGACAAAAAAAACTAAAGCAATAATTAAAAACCATTTAAAAGAAAATATTTTTCTTAAACTAATTTTTTTCATAATGCATTATAGTACATTAAGAATATTAGATATTAGATGATATAACCAACACTTAATACATATTTGGCAACACGGCGGTTTTCAAACCTTCACTTTATTATAAATTTCAGAAACTTGTTTAAACCAAGAATATGAAATATCCTTGAACATTAAAATACCATCATATGATGAGGGGAATTCTTTTAAAATTTCTTCTACAACATTGTCTCCTCTTTTATAATATCTCTTAACTCTTTTAAATTCCTCTTTTATGTAAGATTCTAAATCTTTTTCGGATAAATTTGTTAAATTAATCTTATATTTTTTTATTTTTTCTTTTGAGATATTTATGTATCCTTCTTTTAAGTCTTCATTTAAATCTGAGAGATTGTCAGCTAATTTAATGGCAAATCCGTAAAGTGAAGCAATCTTTTCTCTAATATTCTTATTTAAAGATGGACATAAAAAGTATAGAAATTGAATACTAACCGATTTACCAATTTCAAGATTCAATTTATCTAAATTATGAGAATTAAAGATTTTTCCTTTTCTAGCTATATTTTTCTTCTCAATTTCCCAATATTTTATAACTTCCTTAAAAATTTCTTTGGCTTCAGTAAAATTGTTTTCATATAACTTTAATAATGTTTGTCCTAATTTTAAAATATCCTTCTCCCAACTATTCTTTAATAAGTTTTCTCTATTTTGAAAACCAATAGTTAGTATAACTATCGCCCTATCTAATTGTTTTTTATTTTCACTTGTATCTAAATTATCATCAATAATTGCTAGAGCATGATTAACCAAAGAAAACGCTATTTTTTTATCTCCCTTTAAAAAATTAGAGATCGAATTGTATATTTTTATTCTTCCATATTTCTTCATCTCTAAAAGTCTCTTTTGGGAAATGCGATTTCGTAAACTTTTTTCAGTAGATTCCATTATAATTAAAACTAAATAAATTATGGCGTTATGGGAAAATCAACCGGAGCTGTTTGGGGCATTATATTTTTTTCATCAAATACATTTATTTCGGGAATAATTTCTATATTGCTGATTCTGGGCAGTTTATTACTCCAATTAATCTGGACATGGCGCTTTTCTCCGGCTTTAAGTTGCTCTAAAATTATATAATTAACAGAAGCCACATTGCCGCCACTATAGAGGAAGGCTTCAATTCCCACCTGCCAATAATTAAAAGCCGATTCATTGGTAATATCAAAAGCTAAAATACTAGGAACACCCGTTTTAGAACTGGAGATTAAATTATCATTTTCTATTTTAAACCGATACCTTTCTTCATATATTTCTTTAGGGTTGTAAATCCTTTGCCATTTAATATTAGAAATATTTAATTCTGAAACAGAGCCCTCTAGCCCTAAAGACATTAGATATTTCTTTTCCAGTGGCAGCGCAAATCCCTGATGGATAATTGATTTATCATTATTGCCACTAAAAGTATAATCAAAAATCGCCAGCCAGTTGCTATTGTTATTTGATATTTCAGCAAAATAATCGTTTCTGCCACCTTCGCCAATTAAAGAAACTGGATCGCTGATTTGTAGTGATAATGGCTGTAATTGATTAATAGTTGAAAGGGCGAGATTATCCCCAAAGACTAACTTCTTTATTTGGTAATTTTCAATACCATAATAAACACTCAAAAAAACTAACTGCCAAATTAAATAAAACCAAACTAAAAAACAAGCTAACCCTAACAAAACTATAAGGAGTTTTCTTAAGAGTAACTTATGAGTGACATACCAGTAGCTAAATTTTAATTCTTTGTCGGTAAAATTGTAATTTTGATCGTTAGGCATGTTTTTATTATACCATAAATTGATTTTTTATAGCACAACCGGCAATTGACAAAATAACTTCTGATACACTAATATGGATAATAATATCAGTACTTATAGATAACAAGAAGGGAGTTGTAATGAAATACAGGGATTATTATGATACCGTCAAACCAGACGAAATTATAGGCCCAAATGATTTACTTAAAGCCTTTCCAGAGTTGGTAGCTAAAGCTGAATCATTAGAACAAGCTGAAGCACCAAGAATGTTAACCTATCTAATGTTTTCTTTAGCTCTAGAAATAGAAATCAACAGACAGAATGCTTTAGTAGTTATCAATCCTGAAAATCCTGAGCCCATGACTATATCCTTACTAGCTTTGGACGACAACCAAAAAAAAGAAAGGGCCAAAATAATTCAAACCCTTAAAAAAGCCGGCTGGGCCATTAAGCCCACTGATCAAGAAAGTTTTATCAAACTTTCAGTAGCCAAATTCGAACCAGTGGCAGTTTAAATTGCCAAACCCAATGCCAACCATGTTGGCATTTTTAAATTGTTAATTTTGTAAATATTGCGACTTTAGTATTAAAGTAATTTTTACCTTGACATTAATCTATTAAATTAAGTAATATATTAAATCAGCTCTTTAACAATAAACCTATCCAACAGGAGGATAAGGACATGTTATTCAATAAAAAGCCCAAAATTGACCCTAGCCAATTCGTTTCCGATGACGAACGTTTTGGCGCCTTAAATTTATTAGAATCTGCGGTCAATCAGTTTTGGCGTTTAACTTATGTCGGTATAAATACTGATCCGGCACCTCAGTGCTGGTATAAAACTAAGGACGATCCACATTGCCTCTATCTTTATGATTTATTAGCTTGGTTAATGAAACAAGGGGAAGAAAAACAAATTGAAACTCTTAGACGTATTAATAACTGTTTTGGCTCAAAGAATTTAAGAGATATTGAAATACGCCCCGTTAATTCTATGCTGTATCGTGTTTATCTCTATCTTCATCCTGAAGACAAACAAAAAATTATTTCTCTACTTTTTGCCGTCAATCCTTTCTTGGCTAGGCGAGTTGATAGTGAAGTTCCTGCCTCTTTAGTGAAGAGAACTGTTTCTTTAATTACTGGTCAATCCACGGCACTCATAACCTTTGATCCCAAAACTGGCAAATCTCAACTATCTTTGCCCTCAACCAGTGGTGGCCATCTACTACTAACTGGGCCAAAATCAGATCAAACAGAAGATAATAAAACGCAGGAATTTCAACCGCAATATCCCGGCCACATTTCTCTTGATAGTGTCATCGCTGCCAACTTAGACAAATTGGTAAAATCGGAATTTGATGTGGCTACCTCTTTACAAGAAGCTTACAGGGCTGGACAGATCAGCCAAGCTTTAGGACAACTCTATACAGTAATTAGCGTGATTATTGATAATCATTTCCCATCCGGAACAATAGTCGGTCGAGCCCAAGCGCAAAAAACGATTAAGGCATTTCGGGCTCCAGCCAAATTAGATAATCCTAAAAAAACGGTCTTTGGCAATATTTTAGCTGAAGCGATTGAGTTTCAACCAGATCTAAAGCCGATAGTGATTGAAGGCATGCTAAAATTATGCCAAGCCAATGAAGATCTGTTTCTAGAGATTGGCTGGGAATACTTTAATATAACTATAGGTGAGCCTTATAGACCACGGCAGTCTGAACCGATTTATGATCAAAGGGATATTAAACCGAAATTCTCACCTAAAGCCAGAACAGAAGAACCTGAAGCTATTTGGGAAATTCCCACTGGTTCCGAGCAAGATCCACTAAGTCGCTTGCAGATGATATTTGAAAAAGGCGAAATTGAACTTGTCCGACTCAAGCAATACGATACTTATTGCCGCGAAGTGCTTTACCGGATTCTTTGCGGGAAAACCAAACCGACACCGCGAGATATAGAATTGGGTTTTCGTACTTGGCAAAAAATCGTCCATCCGGATAAATCACCGGAACCAATTGTTAGAGAATTTTCGGATCTAATCAATAGAATCGCCAAAGTAGCTCTCAAACAGGAATTTCTTCGTGAAGAAGCGGTTTCCGCTATTGGCGAACTACACAATCTGGTGAAAAGAATGTTGATTTCTAATTCGATAACCATTATTCCCCGCCAAGGCCAGCGCTTCATCATAGTTGGTGAAATATCTGTCGCTGATTGGCTGGAAAAAAATAATCTTGATCAAAGTACAATTGGCATTATCATCAATGGCGCCATAGTCAAAGATTTTACCGCTGGTCGTCTTAAGAAGGGTGATATTATGGAAATAGTGAAATATAGTTAAATACACGCCTCAACCATTGGTTGAGGTTTTTTAATGTCAAAATTTAAACTACCTCCTTAAGACTGCCAAAAACACCAATTGGCCAGAAATTATCCAATTATTACACTTGCCGAAAACTCTGAAATTTGATAAAATTAAACCATAAATTACCAACAAAATAAGATCTAAGCAACTATGCCTAAAGACAAAAAAAATCGTAAAGAAGACACTGCCAAGAAAGGAGCCCAGGCCTACGGAGCCGAACAAATACAAGTTTTAGAGGGTCTAGACCCGGTTAGAAAAAGACCGGGCATGTATATTGGCAATACTGCAGAAGCTGGATTGCACCATTTGATTTGGGAAGTAGTTGATAACAGCATTGATGAAGCCATGGCTGGATATTGCGATACTATCAAAATAAAAGTATTGCCCGAGGGTATGATATCAGTTGAAGATAACGGCCGAGGCATCCCAGTGGAAAAACATAAGGCCACTGGCGTCTCCACTTTGGAAACAGTTTTAACCACCCTGCACGCCGGCGGAAAATTCGGCGGAGGAAGTTATAAAGTTTCTGGCGGTCTGCATGGTGTGGGTGTATCAGTGGTTAATGCCTTATCCCAATACCTTAAAGCCGAAGTTAAAAGAGACGGCAAATTATGGATGCAAGAATACAAAATGGGCAAGCCAGTAAAAAGTGTTAAATCTATTGGTACCGCCAAGGGAACGGGCGCCAAAATAACTTTTAAACCAGACGAGAGTATTTTTACTGTCACTGAATTCAAACTTAAAACTATTTTGGATCATCTAAGACAGCAGGCTTATCTTACTAAGGGAATTAAATTAGTAATATCTGATGAAAGAGAAAAAGATGAGCTTAAACATTTTGATTATTGTTTTTATTTTGAAGGAGGTATTGAATCTTATATTAAGCATATTAATTTACACACCCAGCCAAAACATGAAAATGTTTTTTATGTAGAAAAAGATGTTGATAATGTCCATGTAGAAATTGCCATGCAATATAATGATGAATACAATGAAACCATCATGCCTTTCGCTAATAATATTTATAACCAAGAAGGCGGCATGCATGTAGTGGGGTTTAGAACAGCACTAACTAGGACTCTAAATAATTACTCTAGAAATAAAAACATCCTTAAAGAAAAGGATGCTAATTTAACAGCTGAAGATGTTAGAGAGGGATTAGCAGTGGTAATTTCCATTAAATTGCCAGAACCGCAATTTGAGGGCCAAACCAAGGCTAAATTGGGCAATGTAGAGGCCAGATCGGCTGTAGAAAAGGTTATGTCCGATGGACTACAGATATTCTTAGAAGAACATCCTAAAGACGCTGAGGGCATCATCGGCAAATGTCTTTTAGCTGCCAGAGCCAGAGTTGCTGCCAGAGCCGCCAGAGAAACAGTTTTAAGAAAAGGAGCTCTAGAAGGTTTTGCTCTACCTGGCAAATTAGCTGATTGCTCATCTAAAGATATGGATAAATCAGAACTATATATTGTTGAGGGTGATTCAGCCGGCGGTAGCGCCAAGCAAGGCAGAAACAGAGAATATCAAGCCATACTCCCCTTGCGCGGTAAGATTCTAAATGTAGAAAGAGCCAGACTAGATAAAATGTTTGCCAATAACGAAATAAAATCTTTAATTATCGCTTTTGGCACCAATATCGGCGATCAATTTGATATCACCAGATTAAGATATGGCAAGATAATTATTATGACCGATGCTGATGTTGATGGCTCACATATTAGAACCTTGCTCTTAACTTTCTTTTATCGTCATTTTCCAGAACTAATACATAAGGGCCACATTTATATTGCTCAACCTCCGCTTTATCGAGTGCAACTTGGCAAAGAAGTAAAATGGGTTTACACCGATGAAGAATTAGAAACAATAAAATCAGAAATGACAGAATCAGCCAAAAATAAAAAACCAACAGTTAAAAAGATAATTAAAAAAGAAACACCCCAAATCGAAGGGGAAGTAACATCTGAAGATGAAACTGGTGAAATAAAATTAAACATCCAAAGATATAAAGGCTTGGGTGAAATGAATCCTGATCAATTATGGAATACAACTATGGACCCTAATCAAAGAAAGATGAAAAAAATCACTGCCGAAGACGCTGAACAAGCTGATGAAATATTCGATATTTTGATGGGTGATGAAGTTGCTCCCCGAAAAAAATTCATTCAAACTCATGCCAAGAATGTTAAGAATTTAGATATCTAAAAATCAAAAAACTATTAGCAATTTGCTAATAGTTTTTTGATTAAAAAGATTAATCTATTTTATCAATTTTACATTTAATTTTTCCAGCTGGAATGGTTAATTCAAACTCATGACCAATGGCTCGGTCCATAAACGCCTTGCCCAGCGGTGATTCATTGGAAATCTTACCTTTGGCGGGATCAGCTTCAGCATGACCAACGATAGTATATTTTATTTTAAGACCATTGTCGCAAGTGGCATGAACTGTCGAGCCCATACCAACTACTTCTGATTTCTTATCACTTTTTATGACAATAGAATTCTTAATTAAAAATTCTAACTCATTAATTTTGCCCTCAATAAAACTCTGCTCTTCGCGAGCTTCATGATATTCGGCATTCTCGGAGAGATCACCCTGCTCTCTGGCTCTGGCAATCTTTTCTATGACAAATGGTCTTTTGACACCTTTTAACTCTTCTAATTCCTCTTTTACTTTCTTTAATCCTTCTTTGGAAATATAATTATCTTTCATGTTTTCTATTCTTAATTTTGATATTTTTTAAAATCAATATAGTTTACAGTATATAGGCTGTAAGAAATTATGTCAACCCCTTAGTTACTTGCTAAACCAATAAGTCAATATTTCTCTGGCAATGGGCGTGGCGGCAGCACTACCTTCTCCCCCCTCCTCTACTAAAACGGTAATGGTAAAATTGGGATTATTATAAGGAGCAAAGGCCGTAAACCAAGCATGATTTTCTTTATTACTATTCCATTGAGCCGTGCCTGTCTTACCCGCTACCATAACCGGCAAAGAATTTAGACTCCTAGCCGAACCAGAAACGACCGCAGCCCTCATAGCTTCCCTAACAATATTTATATTTGAAGCACTGACAAAATCTTTCCTAATTACCTCTGGCATTATAATTTCTCTTTCACCACTACTATGAATTATTTCCTTAACTAATTCTGGTTTATAAAGGGTGCCACCACTAGCAATAACATTGGTATAAAAATTAACCTGCAGTGGAGTAACTAGGAGATCTCCCTGGCCAATTGATAAATGATAAGTATCACCTATGTACCATGGTTCTTTTTTAACTTCATTTTTCCATTCTGGTGTTGGCACAAAACCGTCTTTTTCCCCTGGCAAATCAATGCCTAATTTATCCCCTAAACCAAACAGATTCATATATTTATCAAGCAACTCCACTCCTAATCCCTTAAAATCTCCATAACCGCCACCCACATAATAAAAATAAGTATTAACTGATTCAGCGATAGCTTTAATAATATTGGTAGTCCCATGGCCACCAGCCTTCCAATCCGGGAAAAACCATTGGCTAACCTGAAGGCCACCAGTACTATTTACAGTGGTATTTCTAGTTACAATCCCTTCTTCTAAGGCGGCGGAAGCAATAACCATTTTAATAGTTGAACCAGACGGATATTCCCCAGAGATAGAGCGCATGAACAAAGGCTTTTGCGGATCCTCAATTAATTTTTTATAACTTTCTGAATCTATACCTAAAGCAAAAAGATTGTTATTATAATTAGGATAATCAACCAGTGATAATATTTCCCCATTTTTAGGATTAGAAATTATAACCACTGCTGTCTTTTTTTTCTTTAACTGAGAATCTAATACTTCATAAACTTTTCTTTGCAAATCAGCATCAATGGATAAAACCAAATCATCACCAGGCACAAAATTAGTGGTGGATATAATTTTCTTTTCCTGTCCTAGAGCATCCACCTCGACTAATTTTTTACCATGCTCACCTCTCAATAAATTTTCATACGATTTCTCTAGGCCCGTCTTACCTATATTATCAATAAGTAAATACTCATTTTTGTTTGATTCGTATTCGGCCGAATTTATTTTACCCACATAGCCTAAAAGATGAGAAAAGCTGTCACCGGCTAAATACTGACGCCAAGTGTCTACTTCCAAAGAAATACCTGGTAAATCGGCGCTGGCAATTTTAAGAGCCATAGCTCTTTGATAATCAATACCTGTCTCAATGACAATCGGTTGGAAAAAATACCTATAATCTAATAATTTATCCGATATTTCCTGGCTGCTTAAACCGATAATAGACGAGATATTTTCTATTACCGCTTGCCTCTCTTTATTATCCCTAGGTAAATCAGCTGGCGTGATAAATAAAGAAAAACCAGAGATGTTCCGCACCAGGACTTCACCACTGGCATCATAAAAAATTCCTCTTTGAGCTTTGACATATTTTGTCCTAATTCTATTATCTTCAGCTAAAGAAAAATAATTATTACCTTGGACTATTTGAAGATAAAAGCTTTTTCCCAGCAGTATTAAAATCCCCAGGACTAAGAAAAATAAAAAAAATTTTAATTTTTTTTCTCCCAGCGATAAGCTTAAAAATTGCTTCCGTCCAGTGTCATCATCACTTGATTTTAAATCAAGGCTATCTTCAACCCAATCAAGAGAGTTCTTACGGCCAATATTTATATTCTCCACAATAAAAAAATCTTTGTTATTTTTCATATACTTATGATCTAACAAAATTAGGCTTAAATTTTCTAGAAAATAAATTTATAATAAAAAATAAGATACTTAAAATAATCAAGGTATTTATCATCTGATAAACTAATTTAAACCAATAACTTTTATCAATATAGAAATCACTAAACCCAAACAAATAAGTGATGCCAGAAAAAATTAAAAATATTACATTAAACGACAAAATAGCCGATAGACCGACAAAAATAACCGAATAAAAAGACCGGTTGGTAAAAAAATTAAGAAGTAAAAAATAAGAAATAGAAATAGAAAAAAACATAGAAAACATAAATAGGCCAAAAGGTAGAGAAGAATAAATATCCAACAGCAATCCAGAAACAAGAGTAAAGTATACTACCAAATTAAAATCAATTAAAAAAAGCAAGATAATTATAATCGACAATAATAAATTAAAACTGGCAAAATAATCACCAAAACTACCCATAAAAGTAATCTGGATTACAGCAATAACAGCAATAATAATTGTAGATATTAGAATTTTATACCACATAATATAATCAAGGGACTATCACTAAAACGTAACTTAAATTATCCAAAGAAACAATCGGACTCAAAAGTGCAGTTTTAAATATTTCACTTTCTACTTGATTAACACTCTCCACTCGAGCGATTAAAAGATCTTTTGGTATTTTGCCTTCCAAACCAGAGGTAACAATTAAGTCACCCTCCTTAATCTCCTGATCTTGAGGAATGTTAGTCATCGAGAAACTTAGGCCAAATTGACCCTCAACCAAACCAGTTGTTTTATCTAAATTCTGTATAGTGGCCGCTACTCGACTTTTATTATCGGTTAAAAGAAGTACTTTGCTATAATCATTGTAAACATCATAAATTTTTCCTATCATCACCCCATCACCAGATACCACCGCCATACCTTTTTCTATTTTGCTATTTGATCCCTGGTTAATAATAACTGATTTTGACAATGAATCAGAAACACCAGTGACAATTTTAGCCGTTACCATATTCAATTTTGATTCTCTAGTAAATTTTAATTCTTCTTTCAAAAGATTATTCTCGCTTTCCAAACTGTTAACTTTAGATTTGTCAACCCTTAATTCTTGCAATTTATTTTGAAGATCAGTATTTTCTGCTATTAAATCCCTTTTAGCCACCCACTGGGTATTAAATTTTTTAATACCAATAACTAAAGAATAAACTTTCTCTTGAGCGGGGCTTAAAAATTTCATCACCCAGCCCTCAATTGGATTAAATAAATTGGTGTAATGAAATATGGTCAACAAAAAAATGACAATCAAGCCAAAAATTACCAATTTAAAAAAATTGTTCATATATAATTGTAATTTATAACTTAAAACTTAAAAATTTTTTAATGTATTTTTTATTAATCGTTAATTCTAAATCTTAATAATTTATAAAATTAGTTATGCGTTATGAGTTATGAGTTATACACTACTGTGATGATGGAACTACTATATCAGCCAGAAGAATTTCATCTCCAATAATAACACCCATACCCCTCACAGTGCAGGTTTGCGGATCATCGGCCACATGGACTGGTATTTCAATACCTTGAGCAATAAATTTATCAATATTTTTAAGCATAGCTACGCCACCAGTTAAAATAATACCCTTTTGATAAATATCGGCCACTAGCTCTGGTGGTGTGGTTTCCAAAGTTGACTTGATGGTATCTAAAATATGTTGAACTGATTTATGCATCGCTTCCCTAATTTGAGAATCATTGATATCAAACTCCTTGGGTAATCCCGACATAACATCTCGACCGCGCATTTGCATTTCAATCGGCTCAGTTAGTTCCAAAGCCGAGCCTATTTTCCTTTTAATATCTTCGGCCACCATTTCACCTAAAACCAAATTAAATTCATCTCGGGCAAATTTTATAATGTCAGAATCCAAAGTTAAACCGGCTGTCCTAGTAGCTTTCCAATTAACTATGCCATCTAACGAGATAACAGCCACTTCTGTTAAACCACCTCCCAAATTAACAATCATATTGCCGGATGGATCTTGAATAGGAATCCTGGCTCCCACCGCTGCAGCCATGATATTTTCTACCAAATAGACTTGGCCAGCACCAGCCGATAAAACCACGTCCTCCACGGCTTTTTTTTCCACCTCGGTAACATCCAGTGGTATGCCCACCACTACCTGGGGTTTAACCGAAAAAGAAAAACGACCAGCTCGAACTTTATCCATCAGAAACTTAAGCATTTTCTCGGTAATTTCAAAATCAGAAATAATGCCATGAAACAATGGAGCCGTGGCAATAATATGAGGCGGAGTTTTGCCCATCATCCTTCTAGCTTCATCCCCCACAGCCAAAATCTGGTCTGTCCTATTGTTGACAGCCACCACCGATGATTCATTAACCACTATGCCCCTATCTTGCTGATAAATCATAGTTTTAGTACTGCCCAAATCTATGCCCAGGCCCTTACTGAATTTTCTGGATAAATTTTTAAACATAATCAAATAAATTTCTAATTTTCAATTTCTAATTCCTGCCTACCGGCAGGCAGGTCTAAACAATTTCCAATGATTAAATTAATTTTTTAAACAAAATTACTTTTTCCTTAAAGAAAAAGTAATATTAACTATTTGGTCATCGTCTTTTAAGAGAATATCAATTTTCTTATTGGTAACGATATAATCAATAACTTCATTTTCATTTTTATAAATATGCACAACTTCACCCTCTGACAAGGGCATTCCGCCAATTAAATTATTAAGTTCGGGAATATTATTATCTTCAAAAATAATTTTTATATTTTTCTTAATCATAAAATTATTAATCTTTAGTTACTAATTTAACTACCTCATTTATACTTATCAATTCACTTTTATCGCTGTTTCGTTTTTTTACTTCAATCTGATCACCAGTTTTATTACTAATAACTAAACGTTGAGAGATACCGATTAAATCGGCATCGGCAAATTTTTCGCCAGCGGAAATATCACGCTCATCATATAAAACATCAATGCCCTGTTTGGTTAATTTTTCATAAATATCGTCTGCTTTGGCATTTTGATTCAAAGAAATCAAATGAACTGTAAATGGAGTTACACTCTCTGGCCAAATAATGCCTTTGTCATCATGATAAACCTCCACTATAGTCGCCACCAACCGGCTTATGCCAATGCCGTAGCTAGCCATCAGAATGGGTTTTTTCTCGCCATTTTTATCGGTGGCATAGCCATTCATATCTTTGGCGTATTTATCGCCGAATTGAAAAATATTGCCGGCCTCAATGCTTTTGCCGTTTAAGAGCTCTGAACCGCATTTAGGACAACTATCGCCGGTTTTCAATTTAGAAATCTCCGTGTTCTGACCAAAATCACATTTAGCACAATAAATGATATTATCCTCCCCCGCTTCTGAGATAATCTGAAATTCATGAGAATAATTTTTGGTAAATATGCCCCCTGATGCCTCCACCACTTTAATCTCCAAGCCACAGCGTTGATAAACTCTCTTATAAGCTTCAATCATCTGGTTATAATAAGCATCCAAATCTTCCTGGCTCAAATGAAAACTGTATAAATCTTTCATCATAAATTCTCGCCCGCGCATTAATCCACCCTTAGCTCTAAGCTCATTTCTAAATTTATTTTGAATTTGATAAATAGCCAGAGGCAAATCTTTATAGGAATTAATATTGCGCCTCACAATGTCATAAATCACTTCTTCATGAGTGGCGCCCAAGCCGACATCTTTATCAGAACGATCTTTAAATTGATACATTATTTCCTGCAAACTTTCCCAACGGCCAGTTTCATCCCAAAGGCCCTTGGGTTGCAAGGTGGGCATAAGCATCTCCTCTGCACCCATTAAATTCATTTCTTCTCTAACAATATCAGAAATTTTGGCTATAACTCTGTAACCCAAAGGCAGATAAGTATAAACCCCAGCCATTAACATATCAATAAAACCGCCTTGGGTTAGATATTTGTGCGAAGCGCTAACAGCGTCTTTGGGCGCTGTATTTCTAGTTTTAGTAAAAAGCTTTGATTGTCTCATGGAAGTTATTTTATAGTATTTTTAATAATAAGCAAGGGTTGGTTTATAATTTCAATGGAAATTATTATGACTTAATAATACTCTAAAAAACAATAAAATTCAAAGAATAAATTTAATCTAAATTTAGGTTAAAACCTAAATTAACATTGACAATTATAATATTATATGATATAATGACGGGTTAGCTCTCAAAAGAGCTATTTAGCACCTAAAACAATCTAAACAAAGGAGACGAAAGAATGTGGATTAATATCGCTTTGGTATTAATAATATTGGTCACGTTGTGGTCTATGGGTACTCTTATGATCAATATTCAAAAACGACAAAAACCAGATATTATCGCCTTGTCCTGGCTAGGGAGTATTATAACAATAGTATCTTTTTTGGTGGTAATAAACCGTGACTATATCTTTAAAGATCTTCAAAATAGCAGAATCAAATCTCAACAAGAAACAGATAATAGAATAGAGATCTTGAAAGACTTCTATGATGGCAAGCCAATTAGGCGCAGTGAAGCCTTCTGGGAACATGAACGCGGCGCCACTGGTTGGACAATTATCCCCGAGACTATGGCCAAAAAGTACGGCCTGAATCTGGACGAAGTTTTGAACCGGTTGGAAGACCTGGGCAACCAAAGCCTGGTTTGGTCACCGGCCTATCAGCCACCAGAAAGAAAGATGTAAAATGGGCGGACAAGGAATTTGGTATCTTACGAGTAAAAAAGATCCGCGATGGAACACAGAAGGCAGTGGATTTGTCAGTATCTACGGATCAGAAGACAGGGATCGGAATATTGAAATATTCAAAAAATTATATGGCGATCCTCCAGATGATTTAGTATGGGGATTCGTAAAGACATAATTTTTTTCAACAGCCTAGTTTGGTCACCGGCCTATCAACCGCCAACAAGTAAGGCAAATCAACAACGGCAGTCGCCAAAAACGACTGCCTTTCTTTTTGCCTAAAAATTAAAAAATATAAATACCGTATTGTTTCACTACTATTTGTAATGATAGTGTGTTTGTCATTGCGAGGGAGCGAAGCGGACGAAGCAATCTCGTGTATTTTCCATGGGATTGCTTCATTCTTCGCAATGACGATTATAAAAATAATAGTGTGTTTGTCATTGCGAGCTTGTCTACCGTAGGTAGGCGAAACGAAGTGAAGCGAAGCAATCTCAAGTTTATTTCAAATGGGATTGCTTCATTCCCTGCCTACCGGCAGGCAGGCTCGCAATGACGATTATAAAAATAAATAAAGGCAACTAAAACAATCTCCCCCAAAACCCTTTCTTCTTTTCTACCTCTGGCTCATTTTCCGAAACTAGCAAATCAGACATAACATTTTTAATCCTCTCCCCCTCCTGCTCTACCACTTCGCCGCTGTATTCCCCGCTATGAGCTGATGTGCCCTTATAACTAGCTTGCTTTTGATCTAAATGAAGATTAATATTATCCCCTTCTATATAAACATGAAGACGCGGATAAAACCCACTACCTAATCGGCGGACATAACTGCCACCTCCGGTATTTTTGTCGCGTAAAAAGCCGTAGCCACTACGCCTCATAACTAAACCGGGATTAATATTTGAAGAGATGGGTATCTTCATAGAAGACTTGCTATATTAATATTTTTATGATATAACACTAATTGATCTTTAGCGTTCTTTTTAACCAACCAAAACCAAGGGAGAAGGAAAATGGCGCAACTTTATTTGTCACTTAAAGATTGCCAGATTTTACTAGACAGATTAATAAGATTAAGGAAGAAACTTGAAGTTTTCTACGAGATCCCAAAAAATGAAGATGAGATATTACAACTTACTCCTGTTGCTCATATTATTATTAATGCACTAGCAGACGCGTTTAAACTAAATATTAGAATAGGACCTTTTTTTCGCGAGAGCAAAACATCACTGAAAGAAGTAGACAATTTAATTGATAGCTTAACAGAAGTATTTGCCAATATGTAGTTCACCCCAATGGCCAAACAATAGTTTGGCTTTTTTTAATACCTCAAAAACCAAATAAATGTTTAATTGTCCCAAACAGCCCCCCACCATATTTTATGACATCGCCAAAGGTTACTAGCAGTACTAAGCCCATTAAAATTATAAAACCCAGATTGTGCACTAAATTTTCCCATTCTTGTTTTACGGCTCGGCCTCTTATTTTTTCTAAAATCAAAAATAATAATCTGCCGCCGTCTAAAGCCGGGAAAGGCAAAATATTTATAATGGCTAGATTCAAAGACAATAAAGCCGTGAATTGCAACAGATAAATAATTCCCATCTTAGCCGCTTGACCGGTTAAAACCGCTATCCCTACCGGGCCAGCCACTTCTACTCCAGTTGGCACGCCCAAGACTAAATTCTTGATGACGGTGGCAAAAGCGATAATAATAGCGCCCATCCAGACAAAAGTGGCTATCACTCCTTTATAAATCGCCAAATACCAAGGATAGCGCACAATAGCTGTTTCTATCAAACCAATACCAATACCAACGATTTCTCTGCCCTCATAAGAGTATGAGCCAATTTTTATATTTTTATCTATTTTCTCTCCTCGTCTGATGATGGCAAAACTTAATTCTTGGCCATTACGGGCAGATAAAAAAGTATTCAGTTCGCTGATAGTTTTAAATTCCTGCCCATTAACCTTAGAGATTACATCACCCACTTGAATGCCGGCTAATTTGGCCTGGCTATCTGGCATCAATTGAATTACTTGTATAGTTTGATTGGATACTGTTGCCTGTTTGCTTAAATTATCATCTAAGGCAGCAGGCATGCCAAAGCCAAAGCCAATAGATAATAAAACCATGCAAAGAATGACATTCATCACCACGCCGGCTACAATCATCACTGATCTTTTCCCCACACCCTTACTGGCAAAACTGTCAACGGCCCCGGCCTCTTCTCCTGACTCGCCTTTTATCTTTACAAAACCGCCCACTGGAATCCAATTTAAAGAATAAATTGTGGGGCTGTCTTTTTCTATTGCCTGCTTGCCCCAAACCAGCTTAAATTTGCCGGCGATTTTTTTAACCCCAAAAATCCTCGGCGGCAAGCCCAAGCCAAATTCATCCACTTTAACGCCTAATTTCCGAGCAGTATAAAAATGGCCCATTTCATGAACAAAAACAATGACCGATAAAACTAAGACAAATACTATTATGGTAATTAACATGATGTATTATTAATTTATAATTTAAAAATTTCTAATTTCTAAACAATTATTTAATTATTTAATTTAATAAAAATTATTATGAATTGGAGACTATTTTGCTAAATATCAATAATAATTCATGAGCCTCTTTCCATAATAATCTCAATTCATTAATCTTTTCTTTGTTTGTCTCGGCCAATAATTCAATCCAATATTTTGTTTCCTATAATTCTTTTCTGCAAATAAAGATTTTATTTCTGAAATCTTTTTTAGAGCTAGCATTATTAGCTTCGCAATAATTGGCTCCAATGCTAGTAGCTGATCTTACTAATTGAGATATAATATTTTTATTAATTTCGTTTTTTCTAATTTCAAACAATAAAATTATTATATTTTTACTAAAATTTTTAGTTCTTTCTTCTAAATCATAAATCATTATTAAATTATTAAATTGTTTAGACCTGCCTGCCGGCAGGCAGGCAGGAATTAGAAATTAGAAATTTTTAAATTAAATTAAACAGTCATTATTTCATTTTCCTTTTTATCACCCAATTCCTTTATCTTATTATTGAATTCCCCCGTTACCTTATCCAACTGCTCGATTAAATTATACTTTTCATCCTCGCCAAAATCTTTATTTTTCTCTGCTGCCAAAATTTCTTCTTTTATTTCATCTCTAACTCCACGAATAGCAATGCGGGCGTCCTCTATTTTTTTGTTTAGATTTTTAACAATTTCTTTTCTTGATTCCTCTGTCATTTGCGGAATAACGATTCTTATTTTATCCCCTTCATTAACAGAGCTTAGTCCCAAATCCGATTCTCTTATAGCTTTATCAATATCATTGATAACGCCCTTGTCCCAAGGCTGGATGATAATTGATCTGGCTTCGGGCACCGAAACAGAAGCTACTTGGTTAATAGGCACAAATGTGCCATAAACCTCAACCTTGATTAAATCCAAAACTGCCGGATTAGCTCGACCAGTTTTAAGAGTGGAAATATCACTCACAAAATGATCAATGGCTTTATTAAAATCAACTTTATGATTATCAATTAGGCTCATAGTTTTATTTATATTATTAAAGATTTATTTATCACTCACCTTAAATGTTCCGATATAAATTATAGCTGGGGTGTTGGGATTAATTATCATCCTATTAGCCGATCTAGTAGTGGGCAGTTCTTGTGATGACCAAGTTTTGCCGCCATCAACTGATTTCACCAAAGTAGTTCTAGTCGCATAATAGATTTCATTACTATCTTTGGGATTAATAGCGGCAGAATAAATAGTGGTTTTCTTAGAAGAAGGCAATAATTCTATCACTTCCCAATTAGCACCACCATCCCGAGTTCTTAGCATGCCAAATTTTGAGACTAAAATCAAACTACCCACAGTCGACGGATCAATCACCAAACTTTTGTATTCCTGGCTGCCAGAATAAGTTTTTAGTCCAGCACCCAAACTGATCCAAGTATTGCCTCCATCGGTTGTTTTATAAACCCCGCTTTTTTGGGTAGCGGCGTAGACTATTTTGCTATTTTTAGCATCCATAGCTAAATCTAAAAAAACACCATTATTAACCCGGGTTACTGTGGCCCAAGATGTGCCGCCATCATTGCTTCTTAACACTTCGCCAGCGCTGGTAGTTATATAAACCACCGAACTAGAAGCATAATCAATAACAAGATCAGTTAAAAAAACCTCGGCGTTTTGATGAACATAAACATCATTCCAAAATCGACCGCAATCGGTTGATTTGTACATCTTGTTGGCATAAAGAACATATAAATTGCATTTATCATTGGGGTCCACGGCTACAGCCCTAATTTTGGTTCCAGCAAACTGTTTAAACTGATTCCAACTAGCGCCGGCATCATTGGTATAAACCACGCCTTCTTTTTCGGTTGATAAATAAACAGTGTTATAATCTGATGGATCAAAAATCATTCGGCGCACATCTACATTGGCAATGCTGGCAACTTTACCGCTAGACGATGGCACCGCCACCACTTGAGTCCAGGTTTTACTGCTATCAATAGACTTCCAAATACCGCCATCAATGGTAGTAGTTTTACCTCCACCAAATTTAATAGTGCAACCACTAACTAATAAGGCCACAGCCACCAGAGAGGTGAGAATTATTATCCTTTTGGTTTTCATAAATTTATAATTAAATTTTCTAATATTGTTTTAGAATTGATGTTATATTTAGTGTAATTAATAACCTGATCCATCTTATTTAAAATAGATTTAATTTTTAAAAAATCCAAAGTTGCAGCCGGTATCTTTAATTCAGCCAGATAATTTGTATTAGAAACTAATAATTCATTATCACTTTTTATCAGAATGATATCCCTTAAGGCTAATTGCCAAGTATGTAATAAATCATTTAAGAGCGATATATTAACAGCTTCATCCTTATCCCAATTAATTACTTTTTCTGCTATTTCGAATCGATCACCTAAATCAGCTTCGATGATTTTTAAAAATACGCCAATATTACGCTTGATGTCTTTAGACAATTCTTTACTACCGGCTAAATCAATAGCTATGCCCGGATGGCCATAGGCTTGCTTGGCAATTAAACCAGAATCAAAAACTCCTTTATTCTCTAAATATGATTTTATTTCGGCATTGGGCACTGGTAAAAACCTTAAAATCTGGCAACGGGAAGCAATGGTCTGGGGCAAAGACGAAGCGTCATCGGCTAAAAGTATAATGATGGTATTTTTAGTCGGTTCCTCAAGTATTTTTAATAGGGCATTGGCAGTATTTAAATTCATCAAATGAGCCTCTTTAATCAAAGCGATTTTATAGCCATTTAACAGGGTGCCTTGTTGCAATTTATATTTTAAATTTCTAATCTGATCAATTACAATGCTACGGCTTAACTTTTCTGTTTTTTCGTTGATGGCTTGGGTAGTAACATAAAAATCGGGGTGAATTTCATTTTTAATCTGCTGGCAACTAGAACAAACTCCGCAAGGCAAATCCTTTTCTGAATTTTGGCAAAAAAGCGAAGCTATAAATTTATTAGCTATAGCCTGCTTGCCCAACTTGCTGGGGCCAGAAAATAAATAGGCTTGAGCTAAGTTGCCGTTTAAAATAGCCGACTGTAAAAAATGGACAATTTTTTCATGTCCGCAAATATCCCAATTGAATTGATGGCTATCTGGCTCCTTCATCACTTTAAATTTTAACATAAATCACTGCTTTCTACCAACTCTCTATTTTATCAAATTATTAAAATAAAAAGACTAAGCAAGCCTGAATTAGCCTTTTTGCTAAATTTATTTTTGAGATATAACTGCTAGTGTCTTTATAGCCGTCTCGGTCCAAGAAAATTGGCTGGCCCTTTTAATGCCCCTGTCTTTTAATTCAATAGTAAATTCCTTATCTTTTATAATCTTATTTATTTGCTGGGCAATACTTTCTGGATTCTGCGCCTTAGCTAAGGCAGCAGCTCCGCCGGCCACTTCCCGATGCGGTTCCATGTCGGAAGTTACCACCGGCGTACTTACAGCCATGGCTTGCAAAATAGGCAAGCCAAAGCCCTCATAAAGAGTGGGGAACAAAAATATTTCTGCCATTTTCATAACTGTAGGCAAATCATCTTCGGCAATATAGCCTGGGAGTATAATTTCATCTGCCAATTTATTATCAGTGATTATTTTCTTGATGGCTTCGTAGTCGTTGCCAGCGTTACCAGCCAAAACCAGCTTTAAATTATGATGAGAGGCCTTAGTATAGGCAAAAGCCTTAACCATATTGCCGATATTTTTCTTTTTTTCCAGCCGGCCGACATATAAAACATATGGTTGGATAATATTATACTTATCTAAAATATTTTTATTTTCTAAAACACTGGCATTATATTTATCTTTATCATAACCCAGCGGAATAACTATAATCTTATTGGCATCAACTTTATATAAATCTATAATTTCAGACTTAGAAAAATCAGAAATAGTAATAATCTTATCGGCTCGGTGTCTAATAACCTTCATAGTTAAATCATGATAATAGTATTGGATTTTTTTATAAAGATTGGGGTATCTTTTAAAGCCAACATCATGCACGGTAACATAAACTTTAGTTTTACGGCTTATGGGCCAGAAAGGAATGGTGTGAGCTGGCACAAATAAAACATCCGGGGCGTGCCAAAATAATTCCCAGCCTAATCTGATCTGAGTCCATAAATATTTGGGCGGCCAATTTAATATTTTTTCTTTGAAGTTTTGGGGACAATTCTCTAAGCCGTCTGTTAATTTTTCATTGGTATACAAAACAACCCTGACATCATCCGGCGTAATTTTCTTTAATTCCTGGATTAAATGATAAGAGTACCATTCCACTCCGGTTTTATTGGGACGATTGGCGCGCGAAGCGTCTATGCCGATAGTCATAAAGAATAATTTATAGAAATATCTCCGCACACATCCCCGGAGATATGTGCGGAGATATAACTATAAAATTTTTAATTTATAATTTCTAATTTTTGAATAATTTTTAGTGTCTAAATGACTAAATTTGAAAACATCTGTCGTACAATACAATTATGAGAGATTTATCTAGACCATATTAAAATTCCATAAATAATAGCGAATATAAGTATGCCAACGAAGAAGATAAAAAATGATACCCCAAAAATACTTTCGCACCAGCTTAAGTATTTAGATTGCCAATTTAATTTTGAAAAAATAAAACAAATAACAGCTCCAATAAGATAATACATACTTACATCATTTGCAAAAAATAAAGAAAAAAAGAAAGTTATTAGAGAAATCCAAAACAACATTTCAAAGTTTTGTTTTGAAAAATATCTCTCATTGCTTCCTGTTGGATTTAATTCATCTTGTAATTTGTTGCCCATTCCGTAATTTATAAATTTTAAATGTTATTAATATCTTTAGTTATTATACTTTTATTTTTTAGTATTCTTATATTTTTTATTGTCATTGCGAGGAACGAAGCAATCTCATATTTATATCTTTTAGCTCCTTTTGCTACCAAAAGGAGCACAAAACTACGAGCGATGACAATTTGGCGCTTCAAGTAAAATTCTAACAAAACTTTTAAACTCGTCCGCCCACAGCGGACTCAAACAGTAAAAGTTTTATAACTCATTTTACTTTCCGCTTAATCCAAATTGTCATATGCTCGGATTTATTATAAAAAATAACAACGGAATGTTAGCTTCTTAACGCTCACTAAATATGTAAAATTCGCACAATATTTTTTATGTTCACCTTATTTAATATAATTAATAAAATATTTTAACTTAATTAAATGATATGAAATTACTTCGTTCCTCGCAATGACAGTAAAAGGCAGTTGGCAATTACAAATTTATTTTGTAGCCAAAATAGACCTCTTATAACTCTCCAAATTATCCAAGGCAATACCAGTGCCCTTGGCCACGCAATAAAGCGGATCATCAGCCACATAAGAAGACACGCCCGTACTTAAAGAAATCATTTTATCAATATTTCTTAGCAAGCTAGTGCCACCAGACATCACAATCCCCTTATCAATCACATCAGCCGATAATTCTGGCGGAGTCTTATACAAAACATTTTTTACCGCACTAGTAATGCCTTCTAATTCAGCCTGAATAGCATCGGTCACATCATCAGATGAAACAGTAATAGTTTTAGGCAATCCCATAATCATATCGCGTCCCCTAACCTCCATATAAAGTTTTTCTTCCAAGTATAGAGCCGAGCCGATATTAATCTTTATTTGTTCGGCTGTGCGCTCGCCAATAGCGAGGCCATATTTTTTTCTGATATATTCACCAATGGCTACATCCATTTTGTTGCCGCCAATCCTAACCGAAGTAGAAGAAACTATGCCACCCAAAGAAATTACGGCAATTTCCGAAGTCCCACCGCCAATATCAATAATCATATGCCCAGAAGCACTGCCAATGGGAATATTAGCTCCGATAGCTGCCACTATTGGTTCTTTAATAATATAAGCGGCTTTGGCCCCGGCCGCAATGGTCGCATCAATTACTGCGCGCCTTTCAGTGGAGGTAATGCCAGCTGGAACAGCCACCATAACTTCTGGTCTAAAAATCCTCACTCCGCCCAAAGCTTTATTAATAAAATATCTAAGCATAGCTTCGGTAGTTTTATAATCAGCAATCACTCCATCCTTAAGTGGCCTTTGAGCGATAATAGTATCTGGTGTCCTACCCAGCATTTCCTTGGCTTCGGCGCCGACAGCAATAATTTTTTTATCAACATTAGAAATAGCCACCACCGATGGCTCATTAATAACTACTCCCTTTTTAGGCACATAAACTAAGATGTTGGTGGTGCCCAAATCAATTCCAATTCTTTTCAAAAACATCTAAATATATTAAAATTTTAATTTATATTCTCTATCTATAGATAAATCAGTTTGCCAACCTATTGATTTCTTATTGTAATAACTAGGCAAAGTAGCTGATTTATAAGCCAAAATTTCTCTACTCAAGTTTAAATCAATTCCCAGCTTATGTCCAATTGTGCCTGGTTGCTTTTGGATCAATAAACTGTAGGTGCCATTTTTATGCTGTTGTTTAAGATAATCAGGTAATTTGTAATTTAAAATGACGGTTTTAGATTCTCCCGGCTCAATTATTATAAAATAAGCCGCAAAAGATTTCTCGTATTCAGTGCCATACTCCAAACCCTCAGACATATTTATATTAGTTTCAGAATTACCATCTTTAATCGATCCACTTTCAAACCAAGACCCCTTAGGCACATAAACTTTTGAATAAGTGCGATATCTGGTAATTAAATTTTTAACAAATTGACCATTATGCTTGTAGGTTATTTCTAGCCGGGCCATTAAATCTCCCGACCCATTTATTGACAGGCTTCTTTTAATTGATTTCTCCATAACCGCATCTGTTTTTAAGGAAGCAAAATTACTATCTATAACCATCAAATAATCGCCATCAGTTGCCCTGATTTCACCAGCCCAATTTCTATCAGAAAAATATTTCTGCAATTGATCATCAAAAAGATAAACTAATATATTTTTTTGATCTATATTTTTTTTGAAAGCTAGCCATAATTTAGTAAAATCATGGGTAGTAGTCTTTTCTATTCTGCTTATTAAAATTTTAGACAACGAACCAATAATTGATTTGCGCTCTTCAAAGGGAATATTTTTTTCCTCAAAACCACCTTCCACAAACTTTTCTAAATCCATAGCAAAATTATTGGCAGAAAAGGTAATACCCTGAATTTCAATTGGCCCCAAAACCTCTAAAAGATTGGCAATAAAATCAGGCGTAATGGCAATCACCCCATCTATCTGTTGGTTTGGTAAATTCGCATTTATTCTTTCAGTATGAAAAAATTCTACTATTTTTTTAGCTGAATCGGGCCAAGAAGCAAACCAATTGGCATCGCGCATATACCAATATTGTTGTTTGTTGTAAACCATCATCGGTAGCGGCGCCGGTTGCATCATCTTGCCTTCAGATAATTTATCTAAATTATAAACATCATCAGTAAAAATATTTTTTATTTTTCCATCCTTTACAGTGATAATGCCATAGGAACCAATAAACCCACCAGTGGGCCTAAGTTCCATATTATTTTCAAAAACCAATAGATAATTCTTTTGTGTCTCATAACCTAATAAATCGGTCAGTAAGCTGATAGCTGGCAAAGCGATATTAGTACTCTCTAAAATCTGGCCAAGCTGATCATGAGCTTGAATTAAATATTTAGAAAAAGGGCCCGAAAATTCACTAGTGTCTATTGCCTCAAAACTGCTATGAGCCCTATCAATGTTTTTTTGAGCCAGTGATAATTGATCTTTATTTTGGCTGATGAGCTTTATGGCTTCTTTATTTTCCAAAAGAACACTGGGATCAATCAAAACGCCTGATTTTTCTACCTTTTCAAAAATCTTAAAAGTTTCCAAGTAGCCACCAACCAAAGACTCGGCCACTTCTATAAACTGCTGGCTGACTTTAAGGTTGTTTTTTATTTTGGGTAATTTACTTATCGGGCCCAGCCGGCTGATTTCTAAATTAAGCTTGATCAAATTATCGTTAATCAAAGCCGATGATTTTACAGCCGTGGACCAATTTTTTTCACCAATAGAATTTAAAAGATGGCGTGATTCGGAAAGAGAAACAGTGGCATAATCAACTGCCCTAACTCCGTGTAATATAAAAGGAGTAAATAAAATAACCAAACCAACTAAAAAAATAGCGGCTAAAGAAATTAAAACCCTAAATCTTAAGGTATTAATTGATTTAGATCTTTTATTAATGTAATTGTAATTTTCTATCATTAATTTTTTGATAAATTCAGCACTAGCAACATTATAAATTTTTTATTACTGATTATGACCATGATCGTTGGTGGTGCGAAATGAATATTTTTTTAGATACCTTATCCAATCAATTATATGAACCCAAAAGACATAAGAAAAAATTCCATTTTGAGCTGATTCCCGTTTGTGATAATGAACTATATTGGCCTGGGCAAAATAATAAACCTTATAATTATATTCCCAAAATTTCTTGCACCAAGCAATGTCGCCAAAATAAAGAAATAAGCTCTCATCCATTAATCCCACTTTGTTAATGACTGATTTTCTTACCATCACACAAGCCCCCAATATCCAATCAACTTCCCGAGTTGAGAGATGATCAAAATCACTCATTAAATAATGATCAATTTCAGTTTTAGCAAAGGAAAAATTGCCCAAAAAAGTTCTTCTGTAAATAGGCACCAGTTTGCTAGGAAACCTCATGCAAGACATTTGTATCGAACCATCTGGATTTTTCAATTTCGGGCCAATTAACGCCACTTCTTGATGAGACTCCATAAAATTATACATTTTATCAATGGCATCATCCAAAAAAGCAATGTCGGTATTAAGTATCAAGATATATTTACCAGTAGAGTTCTTAATGCCCAAATTATTGCCCTTGTGATGGCCAAGATTAACCTTGGCTTCGATCAATTTTATCTGTTTGAATTTATCCCTAACCATCTCCACTGAACCGTCATTGGAATTATTATCAACTACTATAATTTCATAATCAACGCTGAGCGGATACAAATAAATACCCTTCAAACATTGTTTGAGCAAACCTTTGGTTTTATAATTATTGATTATTATTGATATTTCCATTTTATTTTTCTATCCACCTAGCCATATCTAAATGATTAATTTTCGCTTTTTTAAAAATTTCTTTCCTTTTAGCCAACATTTTCGGCAACATGGTTATTATTTCCAACCAAACGCCTATATTTTTAAATTCAAAAATAATCACATAACCAGCTTTCTTAATCTCAAACCATTTTATATGCCAAAAATCCCTGATGAAATTACGCGGAAATTCATTCTTAATTAATAAAAGCAAATGGTTACGATAAGAATAATATTTAGCCAAAGAAGATTGTTTTTTTCTATTTTTTATAGTTTCGGATAAACTATTATTCTCTGAGCCAGACATATAACGAATATGATAAGCTATGGCCTCACCTATAAACATTGATTTCCAGCCAAAAATTCTCGCTCGCCAAGCCAAATCAACATCTTCTTTATAAAAAAAGAAATCTTCATCAAAATATTCTCCCCTAGGATTGGCTTTGGTTTTAATCAAACAATCATCTAATAATTTTCTCTTATACAAAACCAAAGCTCCGGAATAGCCAAATATTTCCCTATCCTGGTGAAATTCAGAAGAATTTAAGCCAGCTCCAATTTCTGTAATTTTTCTGTTTTTATTAATTTTTAAACCACAAGAATCAATCAGATCTGTTTTACTAGTTTGATCAATCTCACCATTAGATGGCTTTAATTTTAATAATTTTCCACCAAAGGTGCCAACATCTTTATATTCTTCTAATTCAGCTTTCTGTATAATCATCTCTAACCAGTTCTTCTCTAAAACAATATCCGGATTGCAAAAAAGAACATAGGGAGAATGAAGCAGCATTATACCCTGATTATTGGCCTTGGAAAAACCAAGATTTTTCTTATTCTGAAAAACAGTAACTTCGGAATAATTCTTTTTAATAAAATCCACCGTTTCATCCTGTGAATTATTATCAATCACTAAAACTTGAAAATCGCGATAAGTCTGATTAAAAATTGATTCCAACATAAACGGCAAATATTTCAGGCTATTGTAAGTAACTATCTGAATTGTAACCTTTGGTAAATCCATAATCAATTTCTAATTTAAAAATTTCTAATTTATAAACAATGATTTAATTATTTAATTTTATAAATATTATTATAATATAATAAAGTGCCTCTTACTTTATCAACTTTCAACTTTATAACTAGCACTTTAGTGCATTATTTTTCAGTTTTCTTTTCCGTTACCCAAAAACCAAGTTTATATTTACCGCCTAGCATTAATCTAGTTTGAGCATCAATGGCTGGAATAGAACCAAAAATTATCATAGTAAAGGGAAAAATTACCCATTGAATCAGCATAATAATATAATTGAACCAAGAATAATTTCTAGGTTTGGTGGGTAACATTAAAGTATACATAATGGAATTTAAAACTAATCCCACCATGCCTATAACCATTAGATTCTCTAACATACGCGGAGCATTCTGAAAAAAAGCCGTGGCCTTATCATTATCAGAGGCTAAATAAAGAGGCAAGCGACCCACTATTAAGATTAATAATGGAGCTATAGCCCAGGAATACATACCCTCAATTTGATTCCAGGTATATTGAATCCTTTTTTTAAGAGAAATATTTTTATTGGCATGCAACCCGAAAAAATTCTCCCACATCCAGGGAAAATGTTCTACTCCCCAAGCCCAACGCCTCATTTGTTTGTATTGATTTTTAATGCTCTGCCAAAATTTACCGATATAAACCGTATCCATCGACAAAGTAACAAACATTGGCACTACTTCATACTTGCCGTCATAATTTAATAATCCTTGCAAACAAATGCGCGAATCCTCGGTTACTATTGTCTTATCATGAAAGCCGACATCCACTAACATTTTGAAACTCATACTGTGAGAAGAAAAAGTTAGCAATTTTTCTGGTCGTGAGAGATCGGTTAGGAGCCAAAAAGTGGTCGCCGAAGCCACTACTCTAATTATCGGACTTGATTCCCAAATGTTATTATTATACAAAATGAGCGGTTGGTAACTGGCGTAGGTAGGATTGGGATGTGTTAAATACTTATAAGTTAGATAAGAAAAATATTGGACATGGGGCAGGGTTTCTATATCAAAGGAGGAAACAATTACCTTTTCGTATGGCACGCCAATTTCGTCTATTAATTTCTTAATCTCTAATTCCATATGATGGACATTAGCTCCCTTGCCTGGCAATTCATCGGATTGTAATTTATGAGTAGTGATCAATAATTTGAAAAATTTTGGCTCAAATTTTTCTTTAATTTTTTTAGCTACCTCTTTAAATTGCTCGCCCTTTCTTTCCTCTCCTCCTAAAACCACGATCATTCTATCTTTGGGATAATGGGTTTTTAAAAGTTCATCAAAAGATCTTTCAACCACTTCATATGGCTCACCACAGGTTGGATATTCTATAACATGATAATATTCCAAATAATCTTTATCTAATTTTTTAATTTCTGCTAACCAGTCTTGTTTAGTGTCATGGTAATACTTAACCCAAGATATTATCAACCACACCATCATGTAAAAAAGACGTATAATCCAATAAATCACAAAAACTAAAATAAAATAAATAGCCCAAAGCGGACGAGCAAAAGATAGAATTATAACCCCCAAAAGAGTTAACCAAACCAAGGCGGCCGGAAATATTTCTGTTATCTTTTTGACAGTTAATTTTTTCATACCTCGTAGAAGAATTTCAAATATTAAGTAATATTTTGACTTCTAATTAACTTCAGAAGTTATTTTATTGCTAAATATATTGTTACCTCATAATTTACGTTTTAAAACGCATTTTTAAATTTCTCTACGAGGCATAATATCAAGTTAAAAATAACATTTTTCCCATAAAAAATCAAGAAAAACAGGCCAAGCCTGTTTATTTTAAACATTATTAAATATATTTTAAATCAAACTTTCACCCGTCATGTCCTTAGATTTTTCCAAATTCATAACCTTCAAGATAGTTGGAGCAATATCAGAAAGCAAACCAGATGGTTGAACTAAACTCAAATCAGAATTTGGACTTTCGGGAAAGCCAGCAGTTTTCCCCTCCCACTGTCTACCCACAATAATAAGCGGAACAGGATAAGTGCTATGCTCTTTATCTATTTTGCCTGATTGCAGGTTCATCAACTCTTCGGCATTACCATGATCAGAAGTTATAAAGGCGACGCCATTCTTACCCAAAATAACTTCAATTAATTGTTTTAAACAATCATCTACAACCTCACAAGCCTTAATTGAAGCCTTAAGATCTCCGGTATGAGCTACCATGTCGCTATTGGCAAAATTAACCACTATAAAATCATATTCATCCTTCATAATAATAGCAATTAATTTTTTAGTGATTTCCTTAGCCGACATTTCTGGTTTCTTATCATAAGAAGCCACTCGAGGAGATGGTATTAACACCCTATCCTCGCCGGGATAGATCGATTCTTTACCACCATTAAAAAAGAAAGTGACGTGAGCATATTTTTCTGTTTCAGCTATGTGGAGTTGTTTTAAGTTGGCATCAGAAATAATTTTAGCCAGTGGTTCTATTATTATATCGGGCGGGAAAGCTATTTCGACTGGCAAATCTTTTTCATATTCTGTGATGGTGACAAAATACAAATTAGACAAATATTTCCTCTTAAATTTTTCAAAGCCTGGTAAAACAAAAGTTTTAGTCAATTGCCTAGCCCGATCTGAACGAAAATTAAAAAAGACAACACTATCGCCTTCGCCGATAGTAGCCACTGGCTTGCCATTTTCCGTTATCACTACTGGAATAAATTCCTCGTCATAAATCTTTTTATCATAAGATGATTGTACAGCTTTAATCGGATCATCAAATTTTTCGGCTGATTCACCATCAACCATAGCCTTATAAGCCAACTCTATTCTCTCCCAATGATTATCGCGATCCATGGCATAATATCTTCCAGAAATAGTAGCTATCTTGCCTATTTTATTTTCTTTAAACTTTTCTTGGGTTTTGGCAATCAAATCAATACCAGAATTATAGGGCATGTCTCGGCCATCCAAAAAAGCATGGACATATACATCTCCAATTTTTTCTTTGTGACACATTTCAATCAAGGCAAAAAGATGATTTATAGAAGCATGCACGCCTCCACTAGTAAACAAGCCCATTAGATGTATAGCTTTTTTATTCTTCTTGGCCATATTTATAGCTTCAAGCAATTTCTCATTAGCAAAAAATGAGCCGGTGGTAATTTCTTTGTCTATTTTTGGTAAATTTTGATAAACCAATTTGCCAGAGCCAATATTAAGATGGCCTACTTCGGAATTGCCCATTTCTCCCCAAGACAAACCCACTGATTCTCCAGAGGCTTGCAGGGTCATAGCGGGATAATTTTTAACTAAATTATTATAAGTTGGAGTTTTAGCTATGGTGATAGCATTGCTTTTTGATGGAGTAGCAACACCCCAACCATCTAAGATAATTAAAACTACCGGTTTTTGTCTTTCACTGGCCATATTTACTAAATTAAACTTTCACCTTTCATTAATTTGCTCTTTTTGATATTAAAAATTTTAAGAATGGTGGGAGCAATATCCCCTAAATAACCGCCTCTTTTCAGTTTTTTATGCCTTAATTCCCCATTATCAATCAAAATAAAAGGTACTGGATTGTGCGTATGTTCGGTTACAATTTCTTTGGTTTTTACATTAAGCATGTATTCTAAATTACCATGATCGGCGGTAATAATCAAGATGGCTTTTTCTTTCATGGCTGTTTGATAAATTTTTTTAATATACTTATCAACTATTTCCGCAGCTTTAATGCCGGCTTTCAGATTGCCAGTATGGCCTATCATATCAGGAGAAGAAATATTAGCGCAAACAAAATCATAATTTTTTATATTTTTAATAACTGCTTGAGAAACTTTGGGCGTGGACATAGCCGGAGTCTTCTCATAAGAAGGCACTGATGGCGACGACACAACTAATCTTTTTTCACCATTAACCGGATCAGCATAGCCACCATTTATAAAATAAGTAACATGAGCATATTTTTCTTTTTCCGCTATATAAATTTGAGTTTTATGTTTTAATAATAGCGGCAGAGAATCTTTAACATCTTCAGATGGATAAGCTGTTAGAATACTGTCTAAGTCTGGTCCAAAATCAGTTAGGGCGACAAAAATAATATTCTTTAAAACCTTACTACGTTTTAAAGCATGAGGATTATTTTTTTCAAAATCCTGTTGAACAAATGGTTTAGCCATTTGTCTGGCTCTATCGGATCGTAAATTAAAAAATATAATGGCATCATTATCAGAAATTCTTTTAATCATCTTGCCGTTCCTATAGAGCACAATTGGTTCTATAAATTCATCGGTAATTTGGGCATTATAAGCTCTGGTAATTCCTTCTTGCGGGCTTTTAGCCTTATGGCCCTTGCCACCTATCATAGCCTCATAAGCCCACCAAGTACTAGCCCAATTCTTTTTTCTGTCCATAGCATAAAAACGGCCTATGACAGTGGCGATAATTTCATTAGGTTTTAATTGGCGTTCTAGGGCTTCAATTAATCTAAGCGAGGCATGAGGAGGTGAATCACGCCCATCGGTAAAAAGATGTAGATAAATATTTTTAACTTTATGTTGACGAACCAAAGAAAGCAAGGCCAATAAATGATCAGGATCGCTATGAGGGCTTTGATTATTAGAAATCATGCCCATAATATGCAAATTTGATTTTTCTTTTTCAACATGATTAATAGCCGCCACAAAAGCTGGATTCTTAAAGAATTCTCCCGTATTAATTTGTTTGGAAATTTTTACCACATCCTGATCCACAATTCTACCGGCACCAATATTTATATGCCCAGCTTCTGAATTTCCAACTTGATTGGGAGGCAAGCCGACATATTTGCCCGAGGCATTAATTTTTGTCCAAGGATATTTTTTATAAAGAGAATCCATAAATGGCGTCTTAGCCAAATAAATAGCATTGCCCTCATTTTCTTCTCCTAAACCCCAGCCATCTAAAATAAGCAAAACTACTTTTTTGTTAAGTTGTTTTGCCCTAAAACCTTTTTTTGTAGCCATTATTTAAGTAATATTATTTATTCTTAATTATACCATAAATCAATCAATTAATAATCCCCTATTTTTAACCAAAAATAAAAAGCCCGTATACGAATATACGAGCCCTAAAAACATACTATTTATCCAACCACCTCTTATCTTTAATAATTTCTCTAGCCGCATTATGCCCTGGAATGCCGGTGATACCACCACCGGGGTGAGTTCCAGAACCACAAAGATACAATCCATCAATCGGCGTGCGATAATTAGCAAACCCAAAAACCGGCCTAAAACTAAATAAGTGGCTTAAATTCATCAGGCCATGGAATAAATTACCGCCCGTCAATCTAAAATCATTTTCCAGATCAAGCGGCGTAATTACATCCGAGGCTAAAATATCAAGTTGATTGATATTGGTATATTCAGCCAATCTGTCTATGACTTTTTTAAGCAATTCTGGTTTTTTTTCGTCCCAAGAACCTTCGGCTAAATTATATGGCGTATACTGCACCAGCAAGCTGATGATATGCCGGCCCTTAGGAGCTAGAGTATCATCCACAGTTGATGGTATACATCCTTCTAAAATCAACCTGTCAGAAATACGACCATATTTGGCATCATCAGCCGCTTTTTCCATTTCCAGAATCGTTTCGCCAATATGGAAAGTGCCAGGCACTGGACCGTCATAGCAGTTAAATTTTAGTCCGCCGTCAATAACCAAATTTACTTTGGAAGTAGCGCTAGCATAATTAATTCCGCTAACAGCCACCCTAAAATCTTCCGGCAAATCATGGTGATCTAACATCACAGAAAATGTATTGTGCGGATCAGCACAGGAAATAACCATCTTAGAATTAATTATCCGGCCATCTTTTAGAACCACACCACTAGCCTTATTGTCCTCAACTAAAATTTTATCTACATCCGCATTCACCAAACAGCTTCCGCCATGGATAGTCACTGTTTTTAGAATAGCGTTGGTGAGTCCCCCCATGCCGCCGCGAACATAACCCCAGCGGCCACGATGGCCATTAACTTCGCCCATAACATGGTGAAGCAAAACATAAGCTGTGCCTGGCGCCATTGGACCGCCAATACTGCCAATAATGCCATCAGTGCAAAGAGTGGAAATTAGCGGTTCGCTTTTGAAATATTTGGTTACAAAATCATAAGCGCTTAAGCTAAATAACTCTCCCAGAACGGGCAGATCTTCTTTTAATCTTAAAGCCTTGAAACCTAATTTCAACAACTTGGGCCAATCTCTTTTACGATTAAGATCGGGCGGAGTTTGATGAAGAATCGAATCAATAAATCCAACAATGCGATCGAGCATTTCCTCATATTGAGGATAGACTTCCGCATCACACTCAGAAAATTTAGCTATTTCCAGCTGAGTCTCGGCTACTTCTTGATGAAGATGCAAATGGCGACCATCAAGCATGGGTGTAAAGGAGGGTGGATTTCTCTCTAAAAGTTCCAACCCGTTACGAATAAGATCAAGATCGCGAACCACTTTAGGGGAAAACAAGCTATAAACATAAGAAGTTCGGCTAATCTTACAGCCCGCTATTTCTTCTGTTACGCAAGCCCCGCCCAGAACGCTTCTTTGCTCTACTACCAAAACTTTAAGACCATATTTGGCTAAATAAGCGGCGCAAACCAAGCCGTTATGACCACTACCAATAATGACAGCGTCATACAAAATACTTTTTGACAAAATAATATCCTCCTTTCGTCTCATTGACCGGCAATGAAAGTTGCGGTTTTGTTTTAAAATAACCAAAAATTATTTGATAAGTTTTAAACGAACAAATACTTTAATTTACAACAACGAGATTCTCTCATAAGATGGTGTTTTTGTCAATTAAAAAAACGGCTGAAATTAACCGCTTTTAATATATATTATCAATTTTATTTTTTTACTTCATCCCAAATTTCCATCAGACGATTATACTTAGTTACCCTCTCACCGCGGGAAAGAGAACCGGTTTTGATATATTCGGCGCCAGAAGCCACAGCCAAATCAGCGATAAAATCATCCACTGTCTCCCCGCTTCTATGGGAAATGGCAATTTTATATTTATGTTTTTGAGCTAATTTAATGGCCTCAATTGTTTCGGTGACACTGCCAATCTGGTTTAGTTTTATTAAAATAGCATTACCGGTTTTATCTTTAATGCCGCGTTTTAATCTTTTAATGTTGGTAACGAATAAATCATCCCCCACCAGGGTTAATTTTTTGCCCAAAATTTTAGTTAGTTTTTGCCAGCCTTGCCAATCATCTTCGGCTAAGCCGTCTTCAATTGATTCTATGGGATAATTATCAGTCCAATCTTTATACATTTTTATCATTTCCTCAGCCGATCTGGTTTTTTTATCGGCTTTCATTTCATACTTACCATCTTTAAAAAATTCCGAGGAAGCAGGATCAATGGCAATCTTAACATCACGGCCCAAATTATAGCCGGCCCGTTTAACGGCTTGAGATATAATTGCCAGTGCCCTATCGTTGCCAGCTAAGGCCGGAGCATAACCGCCTTCATCACCCACGGTTGTCGGATAACCCTTGGTTTTTAAAATGCTTTTTAGCTTATGAAAAATTTCTGCCCCAGAACGAATGGCTTCTTTGATATTTTTTTGCTGTGGCGTAATCATAAACTCCTGGATGTCTATAGACCAGCCAGCATGGGCGCCACCATTTAAAATATTCATCATAGGTACGGGAAATTTCCATTGTTTTTGTTTGGACCAAAACTTATTCCTCAAATAAACATATAAAGGTTTTTTACTGGTCATCGCTCCGCATCTGGTGATAGCCAAAGAGACGCCTAATATGGCATTGGCTCCGAGTTTGGATTTATTTTCGGTGCCATCAAGACCAATCATCAATTTATCAATCAGCCACTGTTTGGTAGGATCCAAACCAATTAATTTGGGAGCGATTTTTTTGTTGACATTGCCAACCGCTTTTAGAACTCCTTGTCCGGCATATCTTTTTTTATCTCCATCACGAAGTTCTAGAGCCTCATGGGTGCCAGTGGAAGCTCCTGATGGCACACCCGCCCAGGCTTTTTTGCCATTATCTAAAATAACTTCAACCTCAATAGTTGGATTGCCTCTGGAATCTAAAATTTCTCTGGCCTTAACTGATTTTATTTTTGCCATTAATTTGATTGATTTTATTTTTTAGATATTAACCTCTTGGGGGGATGAGTTGGCTAATTTACGATAAACATAAGCTGTGCCAATGATAGTAATGGGCATAGTTACAAACAAGCCCACAAATAACAACATGGTGCCCAAGATATTGATCAGGCCGAATAGCAATGAAAGTAATAAAATTTCTATCTTGGCGCCATTAGTTATCTGGCCACTTTTTTTCAATGATTCTATGGGGCCATAACCCTCAATTATAAAATAAGGAAACAGAGAAAATTTAACCTGCCAAATTAAGCCTGGGATTATAAGCAAAATCAAACCACCTATGACAATAAGACCATACAAAATAGAGGCGATGATAAAATTTAAAAACAAGGTTGCGCCGGAAAATAAATCAGATAATTTCTTATCTTTACCATCAACTACCGACAAAGCTATTTTCAATAAACCGATGTTGATGATTATTTGCACTAGCCAGATAATAATAAAAAATAAAACAAATAAGATCTTAAATAAAGTATTATCCTGATTTAAGGCGGTCTTGATTTTTTCTAAAAGCGCGGGGCTAAAATAAATCAAAAAATAAATAATTATGACACCAACAAAAAACCAGAAATTTTCTTTCATTTTAGCATAACCAAAACTGGTGGCTTCTTTAATAGAAAATTTAGTTTCTCTGGCGCTACTAATTATTAAGAGTATGCCCAGTGGCAAGCTAAGTAAAGATAGAAGGCCAAAGAATACACTTAAAAAACCAAAAAACGATAATAAAGCTGAATTGTTTTGCCGACCCAAGATGGCAGCCACCAAAGAGACTAGAAAAATGGCTATAGGTACTGCTACCAGCAAGACGCCGGCCAATTTTTTCTTATTACTCATAAGATTAAGATTTTTAAGCATAAATATGGTTTTACTAGATTATTATTTTAAATAATAATTATTATCTTATTTCGTAACTGATGCTAACACCAACACTTACTTCTTCGCTACCCGATTCAATATTGGGAGCTGGTAAAGATTTTTCTCTTCCGCCACCCAAACCTGATGCCATATCACTGCTATAAAATGGCATAGCTGGATAGCCACCAAAATTTTCAGAAAAACTAACAATCGAACCTAATTTTATACCCACTTGATCGGCTAATACCTTAGCCTTATCTTTGGCTTGAGAAATGGCTTTAGCCCGTGCTTCAGCTTTATAAACTTCTGGATCGTCAATGGTAAAAGTTGGGCCATTTAAACTGTTGGTGCCAAGTTCAGCTGCTTTAGCTAAGATACTGCCTATTTTATCAAAATCCCTAACTTTTATTTCTACTGATTGGTTGACACTATAACCAATAATTCTTTGCGAGCCATTACTCCAATCATATCTAGGAGAAATGCTGTATTGGTTAGTTTTAATGTCTTTATCTTCAATCTTAAAATCATCTTTAAGTGTTTTAACAATAGCATTCATTTTTTCGGTATTTTCCTTTTGAGCTTGAGCCACGGTAGCCTTTTCAGTCAAAACTCCCGTATTGATAATAGCTACATCAGACTTAACTGTTACCTTGCCAGTACCCTCAACGGTTATAATATTTTTAAACTCCGGAGATTTGCCGATATAGTTATAATTCTTGATAGAATTTCTAGTTAAAGAAATCACATAAACGCCCAGTAGCAACAAAACCAGACCTAAAAAGATTACCAGAACTTTTTTGGGCCAATGATGACAATGAGGGCCGTGATGGCCAGATCCGCCCTGGCAACAATCTTGGTTTTTTAATTCTTCGTTCATAAGTTTATAATTAAATATTAGTAATTTTAATTAATGTTTTTTAAATAGGGCTATAACCATTAGTAACTTCT
>CAYIBK010000007.1:26534-49519 GCA_964361645.1 uncultured Gammaproteobacteria bacterium | reverse complement strand
GAGTATAAAACTCGTCTTTTTTGGCTTTACTTGCATTGCGCAAATTTTTATTTAATGATTTATTTGCCATAAAATTATTTTTTTGAAATTGACTCATCTATAAAACGATATTTCATATCAACGGGATCACTACCCTCGTGATAAACTTCGCTTTCTCGATAATAAATAATTTCTTTGTATGGGTAGCCAAAAGGTAAAAGGCTTTTTAACGATTTTTTCCAATACCTGCTTCCCTTGAAGTAGCAAAAGAATAATGGGACAAAGCCATATTCATCTCCCCGCAAATCTACATATTCTATCCATTCGTAAGGAACTACGCCAACCTCAAAAACCTTGATTTTCTCCTGCTCTGTTTTTCCACTTTTACTATTCAGCGTTAATCCGCCATCTGGTTTTCTGTAAACATCTTTAATGCCAGAGAAAAACTCAATCCCATCAAATCTTGTGGTCTTCAGCTCTGCTTTTATATGAGAATATCCGCTAAACATTCTTTCCTTGTTCGAGGGATAGTCCTTAAAATATCTTTTAACATTCACGAGATAAACTTCTCTGCCTAATTTTAATTCTTCGGCTTTTTGTTTAACCCTCTCTTTATGTTCCAGCTTTGCTTTGTCTGACAGTCGTTTAGACAGAAAAAAGATATGATAAGAAATAAAAAGCCCTATAATCCAGCCATAATTTTCTGAAAACCAATTTGTAATTATATTAAAGGTTTCCATAAATCTATTTAATTAAATCATCAATATTATTTGCCATATTTTATCTAAAATTAGATGTTTATATATGATTTATCCACAGATGTATTGACTTTAGCACTAAATATGATATAATACTTATGTCTTTTAGTTTACATATAACTAAAGGGGTTTTACATCCAAGGGTCACCCTCCTCGCGGAGGGTGATTTTATTTGGCTTTGATTTCTATTCTATGTTTTAACTCCTTACCCCAGACATCTTCCTTAATCAGCAATAAATCAGTGTAACCATCTCCGCCAGTTCTCAATTCCTCTGAAATATTATTCTTAGTAGATAACACGTAAACTTTTTTACCATTTGTCCTTAAATGAGTTACTAATGCTAAAAAATCAGAATCGCCGGTAAAAAATATAGCGAAATCGTATTTGTTGATATGAAACATGGCATCAATCGTCATTTCCACATCCATATTCCCCTTTTCCTCAATATGTTCTCCGTAATCATCAGCGACCCAGATCTGTTTTAGTTCCTTTTTTCTGACTTCAAAACCGAGGCCTTTCTTGAGGTAAGTAAAAAATTTATGTTTGCCTTCCAAGTTATAAGATCTAGTTCCTTCGGCTGGAAAAGCTGTGTAATAAAATACTTTAATTTCCGTTCCTTCGAATTTATTCTTGATATGGTTTATTATTTTTCCCAAATCCAAAAAACGTCCCTTGGCTTTTTGCGCTTGCCACAAATTAGAGGCATCAATAAACACATAAATTATTTTTTTGTGATTCATAGACCTAATAGTCCATTCAATGTAATAATTACTCTAATTTTCCCATTTTTTAATCGAAAAGTCAATTTAGCTCGGGGACAGGCCTGCCTGCCGGCAGACAGAGATTTACGGCATAAATCGCCAACAAAAAATTGGCGATTTATTTTGTCCTAGATGGCCGTTAATCCTACGCCGGCTCGGATTAACTTAAAGTTTCACTGCGTCACTCGTCTTCCGACTCGTTCCTTGTTCAACTTACCACCCGCCTACCTACACTATTGCTCCGGTAGATAAATTCGAATCCCATCCAATCTTCAAACAAAATTAAAAATACTGGCTTAATGCCAGTATTTTTAATTTGCTCGGGGACAGGGATTCGAACCCCGATAGCCAGGACCAAAACCTGGAGTCCTACCATTAGACGATCCCCGAATATACTTCGCCGTAGTTTTAACGCAGGCTGGCTAATAGGATGAGATTGCTTCGTGCCTCGCAATGACAATAAATAAGCAATCACGCAATAACAAACCCCTCTTTATTCTCCCCTTAGTAAGGGGAGAATTTATTTTATTTGCCTATTCCATACTTGCCTGAAGTACCTTGTTTTCCTTTGGCAAACTCTCTCCATTTCAATTTAGGAACTTTAGCTCTAGGATCTCTTTTTTTCTTAGCCATAAATTTAAGTTTTTTAAAAGCTCCCCAAAATCAAGGAGCAATAATAATATAACAGATAATCGGCAATAAATCAAGGTTAGACCTTTAAATACTTACCCAGTGCCAAGCTACTGCTTATTATGTTAAGTATTATAATGCCCAACAATTGACTACCGAAAATAAAAATAAAATTAGCGTTGAAATAACCTATCAAATTAACATCTACCCCAGCAAAGAAATTATTCAAATGTGGTTGGATAAGCGACAAGAGAAAATAAATCACACTAACAGCTATGGCGCAAGCAATCATGCCTGAAAAAATATTTTCTAATATAAAAGGCGATCTGATAAAGCCGTTGGTCGCGCCGACCAATTTCATAATACCAATTTCCTGTTGATGGGTAAAAATAGCAATTCTGACAGTATTAAAAACTATTAAAACAGCAATCAATACAAACATCAAACTAATAATCAAAGCACCTTTTTTGACATTACTAGTGATAGTATTAATATTTTCTATAGCAGCTTGATGATCGTCATAGCCCTTTTTATCGATTAAATCAGTATAGGCTGGGTTGTCTATGGCTTTTAAAATTTCTGGATAATCGCTTAAATTTTTAGCTTTAACGATTAAAGTGGCACCTAGCGGATTGCCCGCTAATTCTTTTAAGACTTCTTGGATAACTGGATCATCTTTTCTTCTTTCTTTAAATACTTCCAGGTTTTGATCTGGAGAAATATAAACTATTTCCTGCACTTGGGGCAAGGTTTCTATATGCGATTTAACTTCGGCGATCTTACTTTCTGTAACATCTTGTTTAAAGTAAACAGAAACATCCACTTTATCTTTAACAGCGGCAATAGCCGAATCAGAAATAGCATTAATGGCCACTAAAAAATTTATAGATAAAAATGTTAGAGAAATGATAAAAATTGTGGCTAGCGACAGCCAAATATTGCGCCAAAATGATTGGAGAGCAAAAAGGATACTTCTTTTTACAGTTACTAAAATCATAAATAAAAATAAAAAATGAAAGTATAAAATATCATTGCGAGTCTGCGAAGCAATCTCATTTGGTATGTGCATGGGATTGCTTCGTACGCTTCGCTCCCTCGCAATGACGGTTAGATTATGTATTTGCCAACCTTTTGGTCCTGGCTAATTCCCCCTTCTTCTAGGGTAATAACCCTTTTTTTAAGACCGTTAACCACATCCTTATCATGAGAAACTAAAACAACCGTAGTGCCAAATTCATTTATTTTTAACAGTAGATCAATAATTTCCTTGGAATTGATAGCGTCTAAATTGCCTGTGGGCTCATCAGCTAATAATATTTTAGGGCGATGAATTAGGGCACGGGCAATAGCCACTCTTTGTTTTTCACCACCAGATAATTCTTGCGGGTAACGATTTAATTTATCAGCTAAATCAACAATTTTTAAAACTTGGGGCACGATTTTATTAATACGACTCTTGGGAGCTCCAGAAACTTGCAAAGCAAAAGCTACATTTTCAAAAACAGTTTTTTTGGGAAGGAGCTTAAAATCCTGAAAAACGACGCCAATTTGCCGGCGTAAAAGAGGTATTTGATGATGTTTGATATGAGTAATATCCCAACCACCCACAACTATCTTTCCCTTGCCTGAATCTGGTTTTATCTCCGAGATAAGCAAGCGAGCAATGGTGGTTTTGCCCGAACCGGATTGTCCGACAATAGAAACAAATTCCCCTGGCGAAATATGCAAATTGATATTTTTTAAAGCCACAGTATTTGGTTTGAAGGTCTTGGTTATGTTTATAAGATGGATCATGGATTTAGTCTATAAAGTCTATAAAGTCGAAAGTTTGTAAAATAAAAGATTTGTAAAGTGAAATATATGGGATTGCTTCTCCGCCCTGGGCGGATCGCAACGACTGACGCCACTTGTCATTGCGAGGAGTGAAACGACGAAGCAATCTCGTGTATTTTCTGTGGGATTGCTTCACTGCGTTCGCAATGACAGTGAAGTGGAATGCATGACATCTAATTAACGGGTGTTACTTTAATATTATTTAATATACCTACGCCTGTGGTAGTTGCTAACTTTAAAAAAGCCAATTTAGACAGATCTATAATCCTGTCTTGGCATGGTCCCATTAGTCTTTGTTCTTTTTCTGTCCAATCAACACATTTTTTAGGGCCATAATCCTTAACTGTTACTATTACTTCCTTATCATTATAAAGGTTGTAAACTCTTAATTTTGAATCAAGGGCAAAATCACGACTAGCAGCGATAAGTTGGTTTTCATATTTGGGGTGAATATACCAAGAAGCTTTGCCAAAAACCTCTGGCTCATTGAATAAAACGATCATAATCTTCTTTCTCTGGGGTAATTCTACTGTTAAAGTTTTATTTAATTCATCGCGTATTGAAGCCATTTTTACAAATTCCATAATAGTCCAATCATAAAAATAAACTTCTTTGTAATGCTCATCCGGCTGGTATTTCAAAGTGAGTTGTGGTGAGATAGAAAAACTATCTTCGCTGATGGGTGTGAAATTTATAAAATAAAGGTCGGTGGCCGGAGTTTTGCCCTCTGGAATAGTAAAAAAATTGCCAATCTCATCTTGATTTACTATGGTCATCATCTTTAGGGTTAAATTCTTTTGGGTGGAATTGGCAAAAAACTTCAAACTAAGATTATTATTGCCCTCTGGAACCAAACTATAATATGATGATATTGGGTAACTAATAGTTTCAAAATAAAGGAAGTCATGGGCTTGAGCCTGGTTAATATTGAAAATAATCAATATACTCAAGGTAAAAAATATTGATAGTGGTAACTTTAAATTCATTATGTTATACTATTTTCTGTTAATTATTTTGCCCATGTAGCTCAATTGGTAGAGCAACGGTATCGTAAACCGTAGGTTATCGGTTCAAGTCCGATCTTGGGCTTCCATATCTTCATTTCTTAAATAAATCTTTTTATTACCGCCTTATCAAACAAACTTTTGATATATAACTCGGTATTAACTGTTATAAATATCTGGCTTAGTTTAATACTTTCTTTGCCGGAAGCCTGATCGATTAATCTACTTTCAACTTTATAGATATGATAGCCATATTCATCTTTAACTACTTGATTGTAAACCTCGCCATCTTTTAAGGAAAATATAGCCTCTTCAATCTCTTGGGGCAACTCACCACGACTAAACCAGCCCATATCGCCCAATTGATTTAAAGTTGATGGATCGGTAGCAAATTGTAAAACTAGAGTTTTAAAATCAGTTCCCGGCTCTAAAGCGATTCTTAGGGCATCATCAGCATTCTTTTTAGCTTCTTTGTTAATGTCTAAATTTTCATCACTAGTGATTAATTTACTAAGCAGATCCATAGCTATAATTGGCTTAAGAACATTTGTCTTAAAAGAAGAAATATCCATACCATAGGTACTTTTTATATCATCAGTTGCTTTTTCGATAGAGCCTATTTGGCTTACAACCTTATCCATTTCTTCACTTATATTTTTATCGGTTACAGCTTGGCCATATTTTTTTAATTCATTTTCTATAATATTAACAGAAACCAAACGATTAAATAATTGTTCTTTTATTTTAGTATTATCGCTTAATGGGGTATTGGTGGTGGAAGTGGCACCAGAAGTTAAAACTGTTTGAATGATATTAAAATCATTGTAATAATCTGATAATTTTATCATTCGCCCATCAACTGTACCGGCTGGCAACGGCAAAACATGGACAACTGATTGACTTATTGCCCCGTTCCAGCCAAATTTATAGATACCAAAAATATTAATAGCCACAGCCAAAATTAAGCCTAATATTACACAAAAAATGGCTCCCAGAATAAATATTTTCTTATGGCCTATCCTGATTTTGGGTTTAAATATTCTCTTATAACTAAAAGACGGCTTAACCAAGCTATCGGGTTTAAAAAATGAATCTCCCTGGTCTTTGGCGATAGGTTTTTTAGATATCGGGCTGGGAGCAGGAGAAACTTTTTTAGGAATTTTAACTAGTGGCACCACCATTACCTTCTTCGGTTTGTTAAACTGTTTTTGGACGGGTTTATTAATTTTCTTTTTAATTACTTTGGGTTTTACTATTCGTCTTACTGGTTCTAATTCTGGTTCTAATTTTATATCAGCTGGTTTTTTATCTACTGGCGCCTTTTTAATTTCTTTCTTAATTTCTTCTGGTTTAATTTCCGATTTTAATATAATGGGCTTTTTGACTTCAACTTTAAAAACCTTAGGTTGAGGATTCTGCCTAAGTAGTGGTTTTTCTTCTCTTCGTGGTTTCATTCTTGAAGAATTGGTTTTACCTATCTCATCCATTACCTCTTTTTTCAATTTTTCTTTTCTCTCTGGTGTTAAGTTGTAGCGTGAAGCCATAGTTTATAATTTTATTAATATTTAAAGAAAAACAGCCACCATTTTTTGTAATTAGGAATATTGAGTTTATTGTTTTCAACTACCACGCCCCCCAGTACCTCCGAATTAGGATTAATAGTGTTATTATTATTTTGATTGTCTTCTCTTAAAACCAAAACTACATTTTCGCCTGGTTTTCTAAGACCCAATTTTAGCCTCGCTTCTTTTTCCAATTGTCTGCTGGTGGTCCAGGAATCTATGAATTGGCTTATTTCCTGATTTTCTTTTTCCAATCGGCTGACATCTATTTTATATTGCTTGATTTTCTCATCAATCTGATGTCTGTTGACTATTTCTTTAACTAAATTAGTGCCCAAAAATATAGCAACTATAACACAAACTGCAATTATCAACTGCGAACGAGAAAAATGCCGATTTATTAATTTCTTATATCTTCGAAACATTTATATTATAACACAAAAAATAATTAATTAGAAACAAGCTGATTAAATCTATCCTCACCTAGCTTTCTTTTTATTTTTTCTAAGAGTTTTATAGCTTCCTGGCCAGCTGTCTGACGCTTAGCTTCAAAGTAACTTTCTCTTGCCCTGATTATTTTACTCACTACCATAGATGGATATTTTATTGAGTCCAGTTCTATGAAGCTACTTTTATCATTAACAAATGAAATGTTAATATCACCTATTTTAAAAATAGTCTGGAGTAAGCCGTGTGATTTATAATTAACATCCTGTATTTTACCATACAAAATCACGCTTGATGAATTATTCAAAAAGCCGGTCTGTTCCATGTCAATTAATCTTTTAGTGGTGATAATTAAGGCCGTGTAATGATAGATTCTATAAATTCTATAAATAAGGATAAGGGAAATGGCTAAAACCACAAAGAAAACCATAGCGCCCCACCACCCCTGAAGAAACAAGGGGTAAATTAAAAAAAATGGCAGAATTAATAAAACAATGGCTAGGGTTATAGACCAAAACCAATACCAAAGTGATTTTCTAATAATATCAATCACTATTTCGTCATCTTGAGTATTTATTTTTTTGATAAGTCTTTTAGACATTTAGGGGTATTAATTTTTTGGGTGAGGCTTGGGGTGATTGCTTTTTATGATCTGTTTTATTTTTAACTATAAAATAATACTTAGCTATCTCAATAAATATTAATTTTACTAATCCGAGAGATACAATTATGAACCATTCCCTGCCCCCCAAACTAACAGTTTTAAATATTGGTTGTAAAAATGGCGTATAAATTGGAACTATTAAAATAAAAAAAGAAACTATAACCGCTCCAATTAAGTATTTATTGCTAAAAAAGTTTTTAGTAAATATTGAATGTCTAAGTGATCTAACGCTGAAGATATACATCAGCGAACTAACACCAATAACCGCAAACATAACTGTTCTGACATAATCCAAATTTTCTAGACCAGCTAATGATAAAAGATAAACGAAAAAAATAAAAGGCACAATATCGGTGAGCACACCAATGATAAATATCAATATCTTCATTTCTTTATTTAAAATCGATTCCGTTTTCTTTCTGGGCTTATCTTGCATTATTTCCGGCTCACCAGGCTCTAAAGTCATAGCAATATTAGGTAAGCCATCAGCCACCAAATTAATCCATAATATTTGAGTAGCTAAAATCGGCAGGGGTAAACCAGCTAAAAGCGAGCCAATTATCAGTATTATTTCGGAGAAACTGGAAGATAATAAATATAAAATTACTTTACGAATATTTTCAAATATTATTCTCCCCTGTTCTACGGCTGAAACAATAACCTTAAAATTATTATCCAAAAGTATAATATCTGCCGTTTCCTTAGTGACATCAGAACCATCCCCTAAGGCAATACCGATATCAGCGCTTTTGAGTGCTGGAGCATCATTAATACCATCTCCTGTCATCGCTACCACCTCTCCCCTGGCCTGCCAAGCGTCTACAACCCTTAATTTATGCCTGGGTTCAACGCGTGCATAAATATCTATATTAACAACTCTTTTTTGAAGTTCTTCATCTGTCCAATTATCAAGTTCTTTGCCTTCAACTATATTACCATCGGTTTTAAAGCCAAGTTCCTTAAAAATAGCTTTAGCTGTCAGCTTATGATCACCGGTTATAATCACTGTTCTAATACCGGCTGATTTACAAAGCATTAAGGCTTCTTTAGTTTCTGGGCGAAGTGGATCTTTAAGAGCCACAAAACCTAAAAAAATTAAATTATGTAATTCATCTGTACAATTTTTAAAACTATTACCAGTTTTATAAGCAAAAGCCAAGAGGCGTAGACCTTTACTGGTTAGGGCTTCGTATTTTTTCTTGAGATAATTCAATTTATCAGCTGTCAGCTCTTGTGCTTCTCCGGCTATCATAACCTTAGTACAATATTTAAAAATTACTTCTGGAGCTCCTTTGGTAAAAATATGTCGATGATTAATTTTTTTATGATTACATAAAGTAGCCATAAATTTATTTTCTGAATCAAAAGCAATCTCATCCAGCTGGCTATATTCCTGATATATTTTTTGTGGGTTATAACCAGATTCAATAGCAGCGATTAATAATGCCTTTTCGGTTGGACTACCGATTATTTTTAATTCCTCTAAGGCTGCCTGTGGATTTTCTACTACTGCGTCATTACATAAAATAGAAACTTTGGATATTAGATCACACACTTTTTCTATTTCTGACAAATCTTTTGTTTTAATTATTTTATATTCTTTATCGGCTGTAATTATATTAGCCACCTGCATTTTACCTTCTGTTAGAGTGCCTGTTTTATCGGTGCATATTACAGAGATACTACCCAAGGTTTCGGTAGCCACTAATTTTCTAACTAGGGCTTTCTTTTTTAAAATGAATTGCATGCCGATAGTCAAAATTATAGTTACAGCAATAATTAATCCTTCGGGAATAGCCGCTACTGCTAAGGCCACGGCTGTAATAAACATTTCAAAAGGATCCTTACGGAGCAAGACACCAAGAAGAAATATTACTCCACTTAAGGATACTACTAAAATAGTAAGCCGAATGCTAAATTCAGTTAGTTTTTTCTGAAGAGGAGTTTTTTCTTCTTTCGTTTCCTTGATTAATTTTGTTATTTTGCCGATTTCTGTGTTAATGCCAATTTCACAAACCAAAGCCATACCTTTACCACTAGCTATAATAGTGCCCATATAAATCATATTTTTTCTATCAGCCAGGTAGGTGCCTTTTTTTAAAACTTTATTGTTTTTTAGTGAAGGAACTGATTCGCCTGTTAAAGTTGCTTCGGTTGTTTGTAAATCTTTAGCGGTAATAATTCGACAATCAGCCGGCACTTTATCGCCTGGTAAAATAAAAACAATATCTCCTGGAATAAGTTGGACTGAATCTATTTCTATTTCTTGGCCATCACGTAAAACCTTGGCAGTATATCTAACTATTGTTCTAAGCTGGGTAATGGCTTTGTTAGCTTTATTTTCCTGCCAGAAACCAAAAACAGTATTAATAATGACAGCAAAAAATATTACAAGCGCATCAGTTGTATCATTTAAAAATAATGAGATTATACCAGCAATTAAAAGAACAAAAACCAATGGCGATTTTAATTGGCTTAAAAATATAACTAAACCAGAAAAAGACTTTTCCGAGGGTATAATATTGGAGCCATATAATCTTTGCCGGCTTTTAAATTCCTTGGTTGTTAGACCAGCTTGGCTACTCTTTAATTTCTTAAAACAATCTACGGCTGATAAGGCATACCAGTGCTCTTCGGCACTTTTTACAATTGGATTTTTTATGGACATGGGAAATTAGTTTATAAAGTTAAAAGTTTATAAAGTTTAGAAGGCATTTTAAAAAATACTTTCAACTTTACAAATATTATTAACCTTCTGATTATTATTTGTATTATAACACAATATATTTACTCTGTGGAATAAAATTTCTTGAGTATTTTGTCAGTAAAATTGTTTACTTTATTAAGTTTACACAGTTAATTAAAATTTTACGAGATAAATTAAAAAACTCCGTATTTTATTACGGAGTACTATACTGGGGTGAAAATCATCTAGATCGATTATGAGAAGGTGCTCGAGGCGCCGATTGGTGCCCCGATTGGTGTCTAGGAGGCGAGTTCATTTGGCGATTAGGCCTGGGCGATTGATAATGTACTTGAGGCGAACGCATCTGTGGTCTAGCCTGCGGAGACCTATGAACCACTGGTGGCCTAGACTGAACCTGCGGTGGACGAGGATGATGGATCACTCTAGGTGGATTATTCATGTGCGGATGCACTGGCTTTATGCGCAGTGGCTTTATATGGATATTGATCCGAGGTGGTCTGTTGTAATGAGGTTGACGATAGATCACTGGGGGCGGGATCACATAAACCCGAGGTGGCGAATTATAATGTTGATGACGGTGATGATAATAATCATAATTAGGATAAGTGTAAACTGGCGGATACGATCTATAAATATACACTGATTCGCGATTACCGTCGGTTTTACAACCGGCAAACAAAACTATTACCATAGAAATAGCCAAAAAAATCATGATTTTTCTCATTTTTCTACCCTCTTTGGTTGGTAAAGAACTCTCTAAAAATAAACACTGGTGAAGCCATTATAGCACTTATCATAGATAAAGTCAAGATAATAATATTTTAACTTAATTAGAATTAAAACCATTAATAACTCCTGGTAAAAGCAAAATAAATACCATTGTAGTAACTGCTAATTTAATAATTATGTTTTTTATTACTCTCACGAAATACTATAGGCTAACGCCCATAGATGAAGTATTTTAGCTGTCTTCATCTAATTGTCATCCCGAGCGTAGTCGAGCCTGCCTGCCGGCTTGTCTGCCGTAGGCATGGCAGGCAGGGGATCCCTCCACTTCACTTCGTTTCGATCGGGATGACAAAACTTAGTTCATAAGACAGCGGACAAGCGAAGATTGAATTGTAAAATATTACATCCGTAAGGGTGTAGTAGTTTATTTTTGTATTATATTATTCAAGTATTTGTAAAACAAATAAAAAAAACCCGAATTTTTCAACTCGGGTCTGTTTTCTTTTTTAGAGAATGTCAGCAGCTAATTCTGCCAATTCAGAACGTTCGCTTTTAACCATAGTGATATGGCCAAAAATCTGATGGCCACGAAATCTTTCCACAACATAAGTCAAACCATTAGAAGTCGGATCGAGATAGGGATTGTAGATCTGGTAAGGATCGCCGGTCATCACTACCTTGGAATGTTCGCCACAGCGAGTAATAAGAGCTGCTGCTTCACGAGGCGTCAAGTTCTGCGCTTCGTCAATTATGATGATGGCCTTGTGTTTGGTAGAGCCGAGAGCATAATTGATGGGCTGGATGTCGAGGTGACCGAATTTTATCATCTCGCCAACCATGTCAAACCTTTTACCGTCTTTGAATTGATCCGGACCAACAATCAGCTTCATATTTTCACAAATCGGTTCAGACCAAGGAGCAAATTTTTCGTCGATGGTTCCAGGCAGAAAACCAAGTGATCTGCCAATTTCTATATTTGGACGCCAAACCAAAATACGATTAGCTTTATTTTCTTCTGCACCTAATTGGCGATAAGCAGCTAAAAGACTGATGAGAGTCTTGCCTGTTCCGGCTTTGCCTACTAATGTTACCAAGCGAATATGGGGGTCAAGCAAAAGTTTGAAAGCCAGAGCTTGTTCATCATTTATAGGTTGGATTGGTTTGGATTTATCACCTAATCTTTTGGGCTTAGGCACAAAATCAAAAGCGTTATTCCTTTTGTTGTAAACAGCCAAAATATAACGATCACCAGAAATAAATTTGCAACCAATATTAGGCGGAAATTTATCCAGATCCAAACTGGCTAATTGGGCCACGAGTTCTGCCGGCATACTCTTCTTAGAAGGCAATTCCTCAAAAATTTGCAAGCCAGATGCGCCAACTTCAATACTAACGCGTCCAGAATAAAGCTCTTCTATACGGCAGATTTTTTTGTCGTGTTGGTAATCATCGGTTGAAATACCACAAGCATTGGCCTTGATGCGCAAATTAAGATCTTTAGTCAGAAGTATAACATCGTGATCTTTCTTTTTTTTCATCCAAGCCATAGCCACTAAAAGGATACGGTTATCATTGCTATGTTCCAAACCAACTGGTAAATCAGTCCAATCAGCTCCATTGTAATCCACAAACAAACGACCGCCTGTTTTTGTGGCTACACCATTTTTTAGAGCGCCTGATTCACGATACAAATCAAGTTTGCGGGAAACTTCTCTGGAGCTAGCACCTAAAAAGCCGTGTCCGCTCTTGCCTTTGTCTAGTTCCTCTATAGCCCAAATTGGAATAACCACATCATTGCCGTCAAGATTTTCAATTACATTGGGATCATGAACCAAGATACTGGTATCTAAAATAAAAACCTTAGAATCCCTTTTACTCATGAACATCTCCCTGGTTTTTCTACCTTGTTTACCTGTAAAAATAATCGTAAATTAACAAAGTATTTTGTAAGGAACTAGTAAATTACCATGTTTTCTCTTGGTGGTTAGATACTACTATTAATTTAATAATTTGTCAAAGACTAATTAAGTTACTTATTTTTGTGTTGTCTGGCTCTCATTCTTTTCCAAAAATTAGTAGAAACATCATCAGATTTAGCAAACGGATCTTCATCGTCATCCACATAAACAACTTCATCTTCATCCGAATTAAGCTCATTTTTTACCTGCCATTTTTCATAGGCATCATTGGGCAATTCTTTAATGAATTGTGAAACTTGATTTATATTGCCAGAATTATAACTAAAAATTGGATAAGTCAAATAAAGCTGATCTTGAGCGCGGGTAGCGGCCACATAAAACATCCTTCTTTCTTCTTCTAAATCACTTCTATTATCATAAGATCTTATATTGGGAAATTGGCCATCAACCAAAGAAATTATAAAAACAACTTTCCATTCCAAACCTTTGGCTTGATGAATGGTTGATAGGGCCACCGCCTCATCGGCTATTTCTTTATTTTCTACAATGCCCGATCCCTTAAAACTTTCCCCCAGTGCGGTATCGGCTAAAAATTTGTCCAAAGATTCATAACGAGAAGAAAAAATTGACAGCTGCTCCAAATCGGCTAATCTGTCTTGTGGATTATCAAAATTATTTTTAATTATTTTTTCATAACCAGAAATTAAAATGGTATTAATCAGAGAAGATAAATCTTTAATATCCATAGAATACAGCTTGTCCAAAAGATTCTTCGCTTCTAACCAACCCAGAGAAGCTTTAGTAGGTAGATTAAAAGATTTTCTTAAAACTTCTGTCAGAGAACTGGCTTGATGGATCTCTAGCCAAATCACATTAACAGTGGCTGGGCCAATTCCGGTTTGCAACTGCAAAATTCTAGCCCAGGAAACTTCGTCTAAATGATTTGATAATATCCTTAAATAAGCGATGACATCTTTGATATGAGCTTGTTCAAAAAATCTTAAGCCCCCTCTCATCACATAGGGAATATTTCTTTTATTCATTTCCATTTCTAATTCTAGTGATTGAAAATGAGCCCTAAACAAAACGACAATTTCATTTAGACCAATTCCTTCTTCTTTTTGTAAATCAAGTATTCTTTGGCAAATAAAATCAGCTTGGCCGTAAGAATCATCCAAGGCCACTAGCGCCGGCTTATCGGCTGATTTCTTATGGGTGCGCAAATTCTTATCAAATCTATTTTTATTGTGCTGTATTGAGTAATTAGCTAAATTTAATATTTCTGGAGTTGAGCGGTAATTTGTTTCTAGCTTGAAAGTTTTGACCGATTTAAAATTTTTAGGAAAATTCAAAATGTTATCCACTATAGCACCCCTAAAAGAATAAATACTTTGGCTATCATCCCCCACCACTAAAATATTCTGATCCAGACCGGCCAAATGGTTTATAATCTCTCCTTGGATATGATTGGTGTCCTGGTATTCGTCAACTAAAATGTATTTGAATTGTCTAGCTAATTTTTCCCTGATTTTTTCACTTTCTAAAAGTAGCCGATTCCACTCATAAAGCAGATCATCAAAATCCAAAGAATTAGATTGTTTTTTCTTATCCTTATACAACTGGCTAATTCTTTCAATTATAGAAATGTAATTCTCATCAATTTGGGAAAACCGGCACCTGATTATTTCGTTTATCGGATCTTTTAAATTAGCTGATAAACTTATTATTTTATGAATCAATTCGGCCTTGGGAAAATATTTGTCACTAGGCAAAGCCATATTATGGCGACATGACTTAATAAGGCTTTTGGAATCTTCGCTGTCTAGAATATTAAAATTTGAATCAATGCCTATTTCTTTACAATATATTCTTAAAATTCTGTTGCCAATATGATGAAAAGTTCCACCCCAAAGGCCCTTGGGTTTATTTTTCAAAAGCAATTCTATACGGCTGGTCATTTCTTTGGCAGCTTTATTGGTGAAAGTAACTAACAAGATTCTATTAGGCTCAACGCCTTTTTCCAAAAGATAAGCTACGCGATAAACCAGAGTTCTAGTTTTACCGCTACCAGCCCCAGCCAAAACCAAACAAGGCCCCTCTCCACCAATGACAACTTTATATTGTTCCTCATTTAAATCAGCTTTATAATCTATCTTAAAGTCGTGTTTTAATTCTGGGTTTTTTAAAATGTATTCTTTCATATCTTAATTATATTATCATAAAAACAAACCGCCCGCCTTATTAATCCGTAAGCGGACGATCGTCTGATTCTTCTGAGTCATTATTTTCCTCAACCATATTTTTATCAAAAACTTTAATATTCAGTAGTAATTCTTTTAAATCTTCCATAAGTTTATAGTTTTTGGTTATTTATTAGATGGCACCATTATAGCACAAAAAATAAACAATAAAAAAAGAGCAGTAAAACTACTACTGGTAATGAAATAATATTTCAGTTAATTTTTACTTAATACCACACTTATTCTTCAGTGCCAAGAGATCATCAGCTGTTAGTTTTTCATTTACACCTTCATTAAGATAATACATGATAGCTTTTGGATTATTGATGTGCGCCAAACCTATGGCGTGTCCCAGCTCATGAGCTAGCACTCTTACTAATTGACTTTCGGTGCCAAACTGAAAAATATCAATAGATGTCCCGCTGGCGTTACTGACATATTGGCCCTCATCAAATTCCTTGCCGGTTGAGACGCCAACAGTATTGTAGGTATCAACTTGAAGATTGAGCTCGGCGATTAATTTATTAAGAATTATTTTAGTGGAATTTATAGTCTCAACTAAACTGTTCAATGAATCTTTTTCTTGATTGATAACAGCAACCTGATTATTTAAATCAGTTCTTCTCTGTTCCAAGGCATTGTATTCGGCCTGGGAGGCACCGCCTCGCTTATTCCAATAATTAATATCTTTCTCCAGGGCATTTTTGGCTACATTATAACGAGCCACTAAAGCATCTATTAGGTCTTTTTGCTTATTATAGGAAGCAATCAGTGAATCATATTTAGCTTTTAACACATCATAACTAGCTTTATCATCGCCCAGGGTTAGACCTATTTTTTTCAAGTCGTCGGTAGCTTTTTGACGATAATCATAAATCAAGCTTATTTTTAAATCGCCAGTGGGAGAATACTCAAATAATTGTTTATTGATGGGCGATTCCCAAATTGTTTCGGCTTTTTTAATATCAGCTAACAGTTTCTCTTGAGAAATATTGAAACGCGGATCAATATCGGCAAGGGAGTACTTTATGGGTTGTTCGCAGGGCAAATAACGATTTGATAAAATTCGTATAAAGCGGCTAAGATCATCCCGGTAATAATAACCAACGCCTAAAATCAATAAAATGACTATTAAGCTATTTAAAGATTTGATTATAAGTGATTTAATGGTTTTCATTTCTTTAATATATATAATTATGTAATATTTTTTTAATAAAAACAAATATTTAAAATGTATTTGACAGTCACTTTTGTTGGCTATATAATACCTAAATAATCAATAAAATAATAATTTTATGAGACGATCGCCTGAGTTCCCAGCTAAAGATTGGGGTTTGACTCCAGAAGAAAGAATGACAGAAGTTAAAAATTAAATGATAAAAAAAGAGGATGGTTTAAAAGAGAAAGAGAGAATGGGAGAAGCTATAAATATAGCCGCTAAAGGAGAAGTGGTCGCTAGGTTTATAGAAAAATATCCTGACAAAGCCAAAGATAGAATTATGCCACTTCTTGAAAGATCTATTGGTAATGCTGATAATAACAATATATGGGTTAGTTCAGAAGGTGATAAAGGAACTATTTCGCCAGGATGGAAAGAAGCATGGCTTAAAGAGGAGATAGAAAGTGCTTATAAAGAGATAAAAGATATATTAACTATGGATGAATTTTTTGAATTAGAAGAAGGAGAATAATTTAACCAAATAAAAACCACCCTAATTATATTTGAAGAGCGGTTTTTTGATTCTATATTTTATCTAGTAATTTTATACATTCCCCTAACAGTATTATAAATAAAAAAGAGCAGTATAGGTTTATACTGCTCTGATATATTTTGTTGTTAAAGGTACTTAATTAAGACGACTTGGCTGCCTGAAATTCGGCCATCAAATCATTGTCCACGCTGTCGGCGTCCATCTTGGACAAAGCACTGTCCACGCTAAAACCGTTAGTGGCATCAAGATCATTGTCGATCTCTGTATCGGTACGCAGTTCCGCCTGAACCTGGGAAAGCTCACCCTGAAGTTCGTTGATAAAGGAGGTGTCAATAACACCCTGCCCCTTGGCCTTGTCGCGCAAAGCCAAAGCCTGCTTATGAGCCTCTATGGCCTTGAGCATCGCCTGGCCGTTGTCACGCACCGTTTCCAGGGCCGAGAGAGCTTGCTGAAAATTGGCCTTGGCTAAATTGTAGCTTTCCTGGAGTGTGGTGTGAGTCGTTTCTTGGGCTTTGATCTGGCCGTCAAGCGCCTTTACTTCTTGGCTGATCTGGCCAAGTTGTGTGGCCTTGTCCGGCTGATCCACGAGTGTTCCACCCAGCTTGACAAGCTTGGCGCGTCGAGCCTGCATGGCTTCGAGGGCTTCCAACTCCTTGGTTTCCGGATCGGCGATAGCACGCATCTGGGCGCCGATTTCACGAGCCAGTTGACGCTTTTCCTGAACTTGGCCTTCCAAGACTTTGGTAATCTGATCCAACTTGTCTTCCGGTGACAAGGTTGACGCTAGAAGGTTTTGAAGCCGATCACCCATTGCCCTGAAAAACATCGAGAAATTTACTTTCTTGTCTAGAGTGCTAACTGCCATGTTACTGGTCTCCTTGGTGTTGTTGGTGTGTGTTGTTTTTTGAAGTCTGAAAATTAAACCAGCATTACATCAAATCAGAAACCTCAACCGAAGGTTCAAATGGTTCTAATAAGAACAAACCGCCAGAACCCTTGGCCTCACCTTTTCTGGCATCCATATAAATCAGCCAATTATCACCATTTTGTTCCTTGGAAGTTACAAAATAAAGACGGTCGCCGGAAATGATGTTGTCAGTTTCACCTTCAACATCAGCATCAAATGTGCCAATATCTACTACTTCCCAGGTTACACCTGGGGTGAGATTTTTTGGCAAAGAATAAGGCACTGGTTTGGTTTGATCATTCTGATGAAATTTTTTGGCTGGGCCAGCTGAATCTGAACTGCCTTTGTAAAATTTACCCAAACCAGATGAGGAAATTTCTCGGCCTTTAAACCACACCGGCTTGCCGGCTTCTTGGCTGGGAATTTTGAAAATAAAAATGCCACCGGCCAAAGCTAAAACTTTGGAAACCAAGCCAGTTCTGCTCCAAGGAGCGTGAGGCTGACGCTGAAACATTTCATAAAGAGTGATTGAAGCCTGAATAGCTTTTTCCGATTCACCGATTAGAGTTACGGTTTGCCCGGATGAAGCTCGTTTTAATTGTTCCTTTCTATTAGAAGACGGAATTTCATCAAAAATACTTTGGCTTGAATTATTATCGCGATTTACAACAGCAGAAGCTGGCTTATACTTAAAAGCCAAAATGCAACCCGCTACTCCAAGTAAAATAATAAATACGCCAAAAGCTATATCCATGTTATTTTTTCTCCTTTCTTAAACGGCGATTATTCCCAACCACCGCCATCACTTGAGCTACTCGAACTGCTACTCCATCCCCCACTATCACTGCTACTAGAACTTCCGCTCCAACTGCCACTGTCACTGGAACTGCTGTAGCTACTAGAGCTGTCACTGGAGCTACTTGAGCTTCCACCCCAGCTATCACTGGAATTAAAACTATTGGCTAAATCTTCGGCTGCTTGTTGTCTGGCCCTTTCAGCGGCTTGCTCATCTTCATAAGTTCGATAAGCTCTACTACCAGTACCATCAGCTAATCTGTGAGCCTGTTTAGCTTTTTCTACAGCTGACTGATATTCACGATTACTAGCCAGAGAATTAGCCGAGGATAAGTAGCTCTGTGCTGAATTAAAATCTGATTGAGCAGAAGAATCATAACTGCCATAACTATTGATATTACTTACTTCATTATTAATAGTATTTTCCGCTTGGCGTTTGGCACTAGGCCAATCCGAGCGATAATCCTCTAAGCTCTTGGCTACTTCAACCAAATTAGAGACTAGAGTCTCACCATTATTAAGAAGATTGAGATTGTCTTGTATTGTAGATGTGGCTTTTTCATACAATTGATAGAAAGAAATAAATCCTTCAATCTCAGGCAAATTTCTGCGTACAGTCTCACAATTATCTTTGGCCACATTAATATTGTCAGAAACATTAGACCAAGTATTTGGATTGTGATTATTAAGATTGTTACGATAAGGCTTGGAATTATTAATACTTTTTTGTAATTCATCAATAGCTACACGAAGCTGTTTCAAGCCACTAGTCACTTCTGTAAACAGAGCAACTTGGCGATCAGCTTCAGTAATTGATCCATTGGCCAACTCCAGTGTTTTAAGAGCACTGCTATAAGCCAAAGGTAAATCGTATTTATTCTCGGTTGTTAATGTTTCCAAAGCCAAAGTAGCTTCAGCCAGCACTTTGCCGGCTTGAGCCACTTTATCAAAGGATGCTTTCAGGGCTTTATCAGCCTGAAGCGGACCCTTGACTACCAAACTATCAAGATAGTTAGAAGCCGTGGCAATTTTTTGTTTTGAAATATCAATTGATGGGGCAGCTCTATTAGTCGCCTCAAGATAGAAATCAAAGTTTTTGATAATCTCTTGTGCATTAGATTTAGCGGAAGTAATATTATCTTCAGCGACTTTAATAAATTCCAGAGCACCATTTGGATCACCCAAATGCTCGGAACCATTTTCTATTGGCAAAAGATCAAAAGATCTTTGACGCGCTTCAGCTGCTAGTGACAAGTTATTTTGAACTTGATTTAATTTTTCCTGATTTAGATTAACATACTTAGAAAGATATTTTTGGCCTTCTTGAATAATGCGTTGATGAGCTAAAGATTGTAAAGACATCGCTTCCGGTACAAGAGAATTAACTCGCTCCAAACTCTTACGAGCATCAGCGGTCATTTTTTCAAAGACCGAGAATTGGTTTTGTGCTTGAAGCAAATCATCTGCAATTGTTGTGATTAATTTCTGAGCTTTATCAGTATGAGCTCTTTTGTCTTTAGAGCGCCTGGAATCTTGAGCCAATTTAATCTCACTATTAGCTTGATTCATTTTTTCCTGGCAGGAAGAAATGATCAGTAAAATAGGTGAAGTATATTCTTTCTTATACCAATTAAGCTCATCTTCAAAATCAGAATTAAATTTGGTCAGTTTATTTTCCTCAACCACAACTAGTTGCTGAGCAATATTTAATGATTTATCGGCTTTACGAGCCGGAGAAGAAAGAATAAGCCAACTGCCAAATAATATGGCCAAAACAGACGCTACGGCCAAAATCTTGGAATTTAGTTTGATCTTTTCCACCTCATAACTCCTTTTGTTGCTGTTTTTTGGTTTTTTGTAAAATTTAAGTTTTCAATGGACTTGATAAAAACCTATAATTCTAGCGAAAAATAGGACTCTTAATGTTAACATTAAATAAGATATAAGTCAAGTCTTTTTAATTAAACATTACAAAAGACTATGAAAACAAAAAACTGATAAATTTATCAGTTTTTTATTGGTGCGCCCACCGGGACTCGAACCCAGGACCATCAGCTTAAAAGGCTGTTGCTCTACCAACTGAGCTATAGGCGCATGTTTTTGTGTTTTAAATTGTTTTTGTGATTAAAAATTGTTCTGGTTCAGACTGAGCCCCGCCCGACACGCCTGAGGCGTAGCCGATGGCGGGCAGGTATAGGCGCAAAAATTATTTTAATCTAAAATAACAAAAAAATTATAACATATAAAATTAATTATGACAATAATTAAAAAATGCTCATATTATGATATGAGCATTAGGCTTCCTTCCAGATAATTACAATAACGGTTAAACCGATAATAAGAGCGATAAGCTGTAGTGCTCCCATAAAATAAAGCGAGATTCCCAAGAGCAGAACTTCAACCAAGCCACTTTCAGGATTAAGTAAAAAACGAGCTAACAAGTAAAGCCAGGTTGGTATTAAAGCCACGGCTAAAATAGTTAAAGAAATACCCCACAAACATAAAAGATTTTTGAATCGTTCAAATTTGCTTTTTGGCCTATAAAAATTCATGGCCCGTTAAACCTCCATTTGTTATGGCTTCGTTAAAGTGCTTATAAAAGACTATCATTGAAATAGCAATTTGTCAACTTATATAGTTGAGGCCAGCTGGTGTATAAAGTGTATAAAACTAACTCTTGTTTTTAAAGAAGCTATGGGCTAAAATGGACTAGTAATTACTTAGTTAATTCCCATGCCTGATATCGTGTCTAATTCACTTGGTAAATTGCCGCCGCAAAACATTGAAGCGGAGCAATCTTTAATTGGATCTCTTTTGATTGATAAAGATGCCATCATCAAAGTGGCTGATTTATTATCTCCTAATGATTTTTATCGTGACGCTCATGCTATTTTATACGCCACGATTTTAGAATTATTCGAAAAGAAAGAAGATATTGATATTTTAAGCCTCACTTCCAGATTAGAGGAAAAAAAGAAATTAGAAGCTATCGGCGGACGAAGTTATTTGGTAACCCTAACCAATCAAACACCCTCGGCCGCTCATGTTACCTCTTACGCCCAGATCATCCAAAGAAAAGCCACCCTAAGAAGACTGATTACCGCCGCCAATAATATTTTGGAATTGGGCTATCAAGAGGAAAAAGAAGTTAACGAGGTTTTAGATAAAGCCGAGCAATCTATTTTCTCTGTTTCCCAGCAGTTCATGAAAGAAAAATTCACTCCTATTCAAGATGTCCTGTCCGGGGCTTTTGACAGAATCGATCAATTGCATAGAGAAAAGGGCAAGTTAAGAGGCCTGTCAACTGGCTATGCTGATTTGGATAATCTTTTAGCTGGTTTCCAAAAATCAGATCTAATTGTTTTGGCTGCCAGACCATCGGTAGGAAAAACCTCTTTCTCTTTAGACATAGCCAGACATATCGCCGTTAAATCCAAGAAAGCGGTGGGCATCTTTTCTTTGGAAATGTCTAAAGAACAATTAGTGGATCGTTTGATTTGCGCTCAAGCCGGCGTGGGCCTATGGAAAATGAGAACGGGAAAATTATCCGAGACCACTGATGATTTCCCTAAAATCGGCCAAGCCATGAGTGAACTTTCTGAAAGCCGTATTTACATTGATGATTTTGCCAATACTAATGTTATGGAACTGCGCACCAAAGCCAGAAGACTACAGATGGAACAGGGTTTGGATATGATTATTATAGATTATTTACAGTTGATGGAAGGCACGGGCAGAAAATCAAGCTCGGAAAATAGAGTCCAAGAAATTTCCGAAATAACTCGTGCTCTAAAAGGCGTAGCCAGAGAATTAGATGTTCCAGTTTTAGCTCTGTCACAATTATCTCGAGCCGTAGAACAGCAAGGCGGAGCCGCTATTCCCAAATTATCCCATTTAAGAGAATCGGGTTCGATCGAACAAGATGCTGATGTAGTGATGTTTATTTATAGAAAATCATCCGATAGAAATTTTGATATTAATTCTTTAACTGAAGATGAAAAAAACTCAGCGGAAATTTATATTGCCAAACATAGAAATGGCCCTACTGGTTTGGTAAAATTATATTTCCAAGCTGATTTGGTTAGTTTCAGAAATTTAGATAACAGAACACAATAATAATTAAAATAATAAATATTAACTAATATGTTTAATAAGTTAAAGCAAATCCAAGATCTAAAATCACAAGCCAACCAAATAAAAAAAGCCCTGGCAGACGAAACTGTTGAAGGCTCTGGTTCTTGGGGCAAGGTGAAAGTGATAATGGATGGCAACCAAGAAGTAAAGAAAATAGAAATAGCCGATGAACTTTTAACTGATAAAGCTAAATTGGAAAATGC
>CAYIBK010000007.1:0-26434 GCA_964361645.1 uncultured Gammaproteobacteria bacterium | reverse complement strand
TAAATTTAGATAAAAAATGAAATACCCCTTAATAATCCAAAACTTAATAGATCAATTTGCCAAACTGCCAAGCATCGGCCCTAAAAGCGCTGAACGTTTAGTTTTCCACCTGCTTTATCGTCCGCAGAATGAGCTCCACGAATTCAGCCAAGCCATAGATCATCTAAAAGGCAATGTCAGGCAATGCCAAATATGCTTTAATTTTTCTGAAAGCGATCCTTGTTATATTTGCAATAATACCAGAAGAAATAAAACTATAATCTGTGTGGTGGCTAAACCTCAAGATATGGCCATTATAGAAAAAACTAGTGCCTTTGATGGAACATATCATATACTTGGCGGCAATATTAATCCTCTGGAAAATATCTCACCTCAACATATAAAAATAAAAGAATTACTACTAAGAATAAAAAACAACGGAGTTGGTGAAATAATACTGGCTCTAAACCCGGATATGGCCGGAGAAACCACTTCGATTTATCTGACAAAATTAATAAAACAATTTCCTAATATTAAAGTAACTAGATTAGCCAGAGGACTCCCTATGGGCGCTGATTTAGAATATGCCGATGAAATAACTTTAGAAAACGCCCTAAAAGATAGAAGAGAATTATAAAAATCCCACCTCAGAGCGGGATTTAAAATAAATAATTTTATTTTAAATAAAAAACGGAGTATAGCTAACCCCGTTATCTTTTATTAAGATCAAACGACCATTCCAGCATAATTAGAGCAATGAAAGTAGCTACTCCAGTTATCAGCCAACCAATAACTGATGTCCTTTCAAAAACAAACTTAGCATCGAGTATGATCTGGTGATCAATTATAATAGGTGCGAAAATAAAACTAATCAACAAAAAAATTAAATATTGCTTGGGTCGTCCTTGAAACATAGTTCCTCCCCTGTTCTAAAAATTCGTTCCTCTTAGAACGAATTTTACCATTTATATTTTGCTAATTTCCACTTCGACAAATTCTTGGCGATGGCCGAATTTTTTAGATTCTCTGGTTTTTGGCTTGTATTTAACACCGGTTACCTTTTTAGCCCGACCAAAGCCTAACACCTTACCTTCAACCTTACTAGTTAAAAATGGAGCACCCAGATCAATCTTATCACCATCAACAATAAGCAAAGTATCAAACTCTACTTTATTGCCAGTTTCAACTTTAAGTTTTTCAATTTTAACTTTATCTTTTTCTTTGACCACGTATTGTTTGCCGCCAGTTTTAATAACTGCAATTTTCATAGTATTTATAAAAAAGTGATTTATACAACGATTACATGTTACACTTTTTGCTTTTTTTTGTCAAATGATTAAGCACCTTGTACAGGTGCATCCATAAAACTGTCATCCCGAGTGAAGTAAGCGAAGCGAACGAAACCGAGGGATCTAGCGCCTTGTATACCTGCCTGCCGGTAGGCAGGGGCGCATCTATAAAAATGTTCACCCTGTTAAGTAAAAATCATTTCAGGATTTTTGGCAACAAAGTTGCCTACTTAACGGGGTAAATCCCGAGCTTGTCTACCGTAGGTAGGTGAAGTGAGCTAAATAAGTCCAAATATCTAAATGTTTAATTTTACATTATCACCAATCTGCAAGCCGTATTTATCCACAAAACCAGAGTTAACCTCTAAGACATAATTAATAAAAGTCTTGGGCTGATAGACTGGTAAATTAATATTATCTGCTTGCGATTTCAAGTCTTTTTCATAACCCATAACCATATTATCTTTTATCCAGATAATATCTATAGAAAATTTCATATCCTTCATCCAATAATTGGGAATGACATAATCATCATAAATAAAAAGCATGCCCTGATTTTCTGGCAAACTTTTTATTTTACCCAAACCAAGTTCCTTTTGATTGGGAGTTTGAGCTATTTTCACCTTTATTTCTTGGCCAGCAATAGTTACTATTGGCTGACTGCCGGAAAATAATGAATTATTATGACTAAAAAAATTAAAAGACCAAAACAATAATACAGCCAACAAAACAATAATGGTGATAATTATGGTTTGAATTATGGTTTTATTATTTTTCATTTTTAGTTGATTTTATATAGATTACTAAAATAATCAAAGACATAAAAATTATTAAGCCAATTAAGCTAACCAATTTACCCCAGCTACTGCTTAAAACTCCCAGCAAACCAAAAGTAATGGCTATCAAATAAAGCAGAAGCACGGCTTCTCGTTGTCCAAAGCCGACATCTAATAATTTAAAGTGTAAATGTTTCCTATCGGCGTGGGAAAATGGCGACTGACCACTAATAACTCTTCTTAAAATTACCCATAAAACATCTAGAGCTGGAATGCCAATTACCAAGAGAGTAGTGGCTATTTTTGAACCAGATATTATAGATAATACCCCCAACATAAAACCCATAAAAATACTGCCACCCTCACCTAAAAATATCTTAGCTGGATAAAAATTAAAAAATAAAAATCCAATTGAAGCGCCAAACAAGAGTAGTGCCCAAACACTGGTGGCTGATAAATAAATATCCCAATTCAAACTAAGTATAAAAATCATAAACGCTGCCACGCTAGTAATGCCGGCCACTAGTCCGTCTAATCCGTCCAATAATTTAGTAGTGTACATTAAGCCCATGAGCCATAAAAATGAAATGAGTATACCCCAAATTGGAGTTAGATAAATAATAGCGTTTGAGGGTCCGCCAATAGGATTGGTAATATAAGTAATCTTAATGCCAACCAAAAGAACTGTCAGTGCCGCTAAAATCGGCCAAGTGATTTGTTGCCAGGGTTTTAAATTATATTTATCATCCAAAGTGCCACCGATCATAATTAATAAGCCGCCTAAAAATACAGCTAAAATAAAATTATCATTGATACCAGAAAAATCAGCTAAACCAAATATTTTAAAAATAGAAATAGAAATAAAAACCGACAAAAATATGGCCCAACCGCCTAAAAGCGGAATGGCTTTTTTATGGATTTTTCTATCTGCCAAATTTGGTTTATCCAATATTTTAAAATAAGAAGAAACCTCTTTCACTAGCGGTGTAATTAGTAATGCGATTAAAAAGCTAATAGAAATAGCTAAAAAATAAGCTGAATTTATAGTTATCATAAAATAATTATAACAGAATTAATTCACCCTGTTAAATAAAAAATCCCGATTATTGCTAACCGGGATCATCAAACAACAGATGTCTTCTGAATCTGCGCCACATTTTATTACCCCAAAGATTTAATATTGAGGCTTGTTTCTTAGACTTTAAACGGATTACTAATCTGACATGTCTTTTTCTAGCTGTTTCTTTAAGTTCCAACATTACAGCCAAAAAATAAGTTCCTAAGGTTCCATCATCATTGTTGGCAAAAAATAAATCACGGCCATCCAGTTCCAAATAAGTGATATTTTCATTAGACCAAACTTCATTCAAACACTTAGTAATAACTTCTGAATCTTTAGTCCAATCTAATTCCCCGGAAATCACTACTTGGCATATACCCTCTGAAAACAAAATATTAGTCTTAAGAATCTTATCGGCTTCATCCTCTAAAGCCACAAGAAACACCTCCCTTCTTTTTAAAGTACAAATTGTAGAATTATTATTTCCTAATTCTACCGCTACCACTGCATTTTAAACAATCAGTGGAATAAGGACCAATACCGATGACGAAATCATGTCTTAGCTCCAGTATCATTACACTTGGTACATTCAGCCACCACAGATCTCCTTGTGTTTATTTTAGATCAAAGTTCATAATTAAACCATAGCCATACTTCATGATTTTGTCAATAAAACAAAGCCTAAATTAAAATTACAATTTTTTAAGCCTAATTGCTTGACGAATTTCAGTCATTAAAGTTAAATAAAAATCTAAATTGTTCAAAGTTGCTAATCTTAATCCCAGCGGTTCTTTGGTTTTGAATAAATGATGTAAATAAGCCTTGGAATACTGTTTCAAATTAGTATTATTTATTGGTGTTTTATCGTTTCTAAACTTAGCATTAGAAATATTTATAGTAGTATAAAATTTTAAATTTTTAATTGTTGTTTTGCGTTTTGCGTTTTGCGTTTTGAGATATAGTCTCCCGTGCCTGGCTTCCCGAGTTGGAATAACACAGTCAAACATATCCACGCCTCGCTTAACTGCTTCTATAATATTTTCTGGTGTGCCCACGCCCATTAAATACCTAGGTTTGTTTTCCGGCATTTGCTCTACTAAATAATCCAAAACACCATACATTTCCTGGGCACTCTCCCCCACTGCTAAACCACCAATAGCATAGCCATCAAAATTAAGCTTAACTAATTCTTTTAAACTTTCTTCTCTTAAATCACGATGCAACCCGCCTTGCACTATAGCAAACATTAATTGTTGTTTACTTAAAACTTTCTGATATTTTTTAGCTTCCTTGGCCCAAAAAGTTGTTAAATCAACTGCCTCTTTAATTTTAGTCTTAGAATCTTTAGAACTCAGGCAAACATCTAAAATCATAGCAATATCAGAACCTATTATTTTTTGTATCTGTAAAACTTTTTTGGGAGTTAAAATATGACAACTACCATCAATATGGGAATTAAACTCCACGCCATGTGGCATAATTTTCCTGATTTTAGAGAGTGAAAAAACCTGAAAGCCACCGCTATCGGTTAAAATCGGCCCAGACCAATCCATCATTTTATGCAATCCACCTAGTTTTTTTAAAACTTCTACTCCTGGTTGCAAGTAAAGATGATAGGTGTTAGAAAGTATTATTTGCGCGCCTAAATCCTTAACCTCATTGGCAGTTAAATTTTTAACCGCTGCTTTGGTAGCAATAGGCATAAAAAATGGCGTTTGGATATCTCCGTGCGCCGTTTTCAATATACCCAATCTGGATTTGGATTTTTTTGATTTTTTTAAGAGTTTAAATGACATTTGACAAAATGAATTTTATGTAATAGATTATAAACAGTCCTTTAATTAAAGGTTTCTACTCAAAAGCAAAGTCAGCGATCAGGAAAGGAGATTACCAATGAGTCTGTTGGATATTGGCGCTCTGATTTATGCCGTTATATATTTGTTCTTTCTAATTCTTTTTTTCGCCTTGCTATTTAAAGATTATAGAGATGGAAAATGGCCATGTCCTTAGAGAACATTAAAGTTACTAAATTATCAAGTATTCCACTAGTTTTAGTGGAATTTTTTTATTGAACAATACCCTTAGTCTGGCCTAAAATCGGATCGTCAAAAGAAGTAGTGATAGCATTAACATCTTTGTTTATGGTTGCTCCCGTATTAGAATCTCTAGCGGATAGAGTTATCCCGGAAAGAAGTATTAACATTCTGCCTTGATCGCTGGCCGTGGGCTTTATACTGACATTAAATGAAGCCACAACATTATCAGAAGATCTTTTTAAATTAGAAATATTCCAAATGGCTTCACTGGTAGCCGCATTATAAATAAAATCTCCTAGATCGTGATTTTCTTTATTGGACCAAGAAACATTACCGGGTAATTTAGCCCTCACTTGAACATTTTCCACATCATGAAGATTATTTGATAATTCTAAGTCTATATTATAAGTTGATGATTCCCCCACTCTGGGCTCTATGGGTCCAAGGCCTAGTGGCACATTGTCTTCGTTATAATATCTGGCCACAGCCAATATGCCTAAATCAGAATTAATGGAATTAACTATTGGTTTGGTATTAACAGACGATTCACCGCTCAATGCCCCGCTTTGATTAGCCTTAGCTTCAACAAAGCTTTCTACGCTGAATTTACCCACATTAGAATCACTAATTGAAGACGCATCTTTAACTCTTATTTGCCAAGAAATATCCCCCTCTTCGCCAGCACCTAATTTCAATAATTTGGGTATATTGCGACCAGTCCAAATTATAGAATTATTGCCAATCACTCCCCTATTTTCATCCTGCAAAGTACTCCAATCCAATATTTGCGAATCTAAATTGGCTTTTATTTGTATATTTCCCAAATTTTCTTCGCCGGTATTTTTATAATGAAGAGTGTAAACCAGTAAATCGCCAAAACTAATCGATTGATCCTGGGCTGAACCATTAATAATAAGCTGTAAGCTTAATTGATCTTTGATGACTTCAGTGATAAAGGTTTCTTCATTCTGGGGATAATAATCATCATTATACTTAAGCTGTATTCTAGAGATAAAATTTTGATTACCACCGGTTTCGGCAGCAGAATAGTTACCTTTAATTATTATTTCTCCCTTTTCTCCGGCCTTCAATTCTTTTAAATCCCAAATATTATTGGTTTCGTTTATAGCCGCTGGAGTGGACGAACCAAAAACAAAAGGAGTTGGATAATCAACCACTACTTGAATATCAGAAAAATCCTGATCGGATAAATTTTCATACTTTAGAATATAATCAGCCTCCTGATTGGCTAGAGTTTTTTCCGGACCTTCAATCTTTAAACTTAATACAGAAGAAGAAACTACCACATCAACAATGGTTTCTTGCTTGAAATTAGCATTCAAATTAGCTGGTTTAAAATTCAAAATGCCCCTGAATGTTTGGGTGGATTTAATAGACGCTATCATCTTGCCCCTTAATTCAATTTTTTGTGATTCGCCAATATTGAGCACACTAAAACTCCACTTGTTATTTTTATTGCCACTGGCTTTAGGCAAAGAATCGAGGTATTCAAAATTATCAGGATAAAAAAGTTCTAATTCTAAATTGTAAAGGTTAACTTTTTCTTTATTAGTTATAGTTATAGTATAAATGCCTTCTTGACCAGAAACTATAGTGATGGGGGTTTCTATTTTTAAGTTAATTCGTTCGTTGGTAAAATTATTAGTTTCTAGTTTGGAAAAAATCCAAAAACCTAAAATGGCCACAATCAGAAGAACAGAAAAAACTCCAATCAACGAATAAATAATAGTTTTCCAAAGAGGTCTTTCATTTTTATCTAATTTGGTCAAATCCGGAATACCACCGTCACCATCGGTATAAACTTCGGTTAGTTTGCTTTGCATGTCATTATTACTTTCTAAATCATTGATCTTTTTATCGGCAACTGCCCTAAGGGGCTGATTTTTTTTAGACACCAAAACTGCTAAATCATCTTGCATGGTGGTAACTGATTTCTTCTTGGATTTATTTTTTACAGAAACAACCTTATTCCTTAAAGATTTAGCTGATGAACTTAAAACCTCACCACTGTTTTCTTCTGAGTAGTTTTTGACAGGCATGGAAATTATATATTAATATTGTAATTTAATTTTTAAGCCCAATAAAATAAAACAAATCCTGTGATAAACTTGCGCTATAAACACTGCCACTAGAACTATTTTCAACTTTATTAGGATAAGAAATATTGGGCATAACACCACTAGGATATTCAACTTGTCCAACAAATTTATCATCATTGGAACCAGATTGTTTTTGGATTAACAGACTATAAGAATCATAAGAATATTGAGGAGAAAAAGCGGCTTTGATTTTTCCCCACAAACCATCATATTTTATCTCTTGCTTAGTTAAATTAATTTTAAAAGGCAGTTTGTAAACCAATAATACCTCCTTGGAATCTCCCGGCTTAAGAGTAAGCCAATTAGCAAAAACTGTCTTATTATTTTCATTATATATTTTAGTTAAACTGTCATTGTCTGTTAGAGCTATTTTTTCATTTAACAATCTTTCATCTTCTACTAAATATTCATCTGGATTTCTAAATTCTTTATTAGTTGGACTCTTAAAACCTTTGGCTTGCAAAAGTTGACTGCCCAGTGGCACATAAACCCTAATAAAACTCCTATTGGGAACATTGGTAAAAGTATCATCAATGGGGCCAAAATCATTCCTATTGATTACTACACTATCTATAACCGAACCATCCTCTAAAATTGAGGCTTTATGATATATTTCCTGATTCACCACGCCATCAGTTTTACCGCCACCAATATTGGTTGCTACTACACTTAAATAATCTTTTTCGGTATCCTTAATCCGGCCATCCCAATTATTTTGAGCCACAAATTTTTGCTCCTCTTCACCAAACATATAAATCTGAATATCTTTTTCCTTTAAGCCCCGATTAAAAACAGAAACCAAACCCAACATCTTATCTGGAGTAACCTCAAATATGCTCTCAATTAATTTAGGAGCTAAATCACTTAATATTTTCTTGGGTTGTTTTTTATCGGTAGCTTCAACCTCGATGCTTTTTTGCAATTCCATTTCAAAATTAGCCGCCGTTATAGTTTTATGATATTCGGGCATGGCCACTGGGCCCACCACATCAAGCAAACTTCCAAGCCAATCAGAATTAATGGCAATCACCCCATCAATAGTTGGACCTTCGCTTTTATTATAAAAATAGGCTATATTTTGGGCTGAAGTCGGCCAATCGGGCCACCAATTAGTATCTTGAAACTCCCATCTGGGATTAACTAAATGCATCGGCTCTGGCGATTGAAGCAATTTTGTTAATCCTGCTTTTAAATCATAAGTTCCACCCGCCGGCATTTCTATTTTGTCTAAATTACCATTTTTAAAATCAGCTATGGCTAAACTGCCCATAAATCCGCCACTGGCTCGTAACTCATTGTCATTTTGAAAAATAATAAGATATTTTTTTAATCCCCGCTCACCCAAAAAATTAATAGCGAATTGCATAGTTTCATCTGATTTTTTCAAACTCTCAATAAATTTTGGTAAATTATCTTTTAATTGCAAGAATTTTTCCCTATTCTCTTGGGGTAAATGATTGATGTTTATTTTATTTAAATTATCTTGAGCTGATATTAGTTGAACCAGCGCCTGATCATTATTAGATTTGAAATTTTTAATTCTAGAAGAGAGAGAGAAATCAGATTCAGCAGAAAATTCATTCAAGCCAGAAATAAGATATTCCCCAGCTTTAGTTAATTTTTCACCCAAATCAAGCAAATTTGTTCCACTTCTAAAAGTATTATTTAAAGGTATGGTTTCTGCCAAGACTGTTAAAAATGATTTGATCTCACTTAGCTGATCAGAAGCAGAAACAAAATCACGATTGGCGGTAATTAAATATTTTTCTGCTTCACTTAAATTAAAATTACTCAAAGCATTTTGAGCCAATTCTAAACTAGTCAAAGCCTCTTCGGCTTGGCCTAAAACCTTGCCCTTAGTTTCTTTGGCGCTTTGCAAATAAAAATAAGATCTGATTGGTATGGCAATTATTAAAGCTATGGCAAAAAAAGATAAGATGGGTTTTAAGGAAACTTGATTAATAGATAGATTCTTAAACAGATCGCCAAAACTTATTGGCCAACGCTTATTTTTTATTTTCTGCTCTATAGATTCCATCGGCCGATTAATTTTTGATGGTGGCAAATATAATGCTGAAACTTTAGATTTTTTGGGTTCAAAATCTACCACCTCATCAGGCTTTAAATATTGACCGATAGTACTAAAATAAGTGTAGTGAACAACCTGACCAATAACTAAAAAAATATGATTTATCTTAGAGCCAATGAAAACAATTAAATTAATAATGGAAACCTCCTGCCACAAATCAATTTGATTTATTCTGAATCTTTTTTTAGACAGGGGTAGTTTAGGAGATAGATCAACTGGGTAAAACGGTTTTTTAATCAAATGAGCCGATCTGATCCATAATTTTTTAAAGAAGTTCAATATTTCACTGTCTTCAATGGACAATAATTCAAAAAGATGAATTCTTTCCAAAAAGTCGCCACCGGGCAGATCGCTGTAATTAATACTAGAATTATTATCTAATATCGGCTTAACCCGCTCTATATACCTTTGGGTGGATAAATTCAATAAATGAGGAGACGAATATTGATCTAATGGATGATTAACGATATTGATGCTTATGGCATTACTACTGGATATTGCTACTGGAACATCATAAGAATCGTTTGATTTTGAGTGGTCAAACATCACAACGCCCAGCGACTCTTCAGTGCTGTTAAAAATCTTTTTTACCCTGTTTGATAACACCGCTTTTTTCTTCGCCAGCCTTTTTTTGACCTTAAGTTTTATGGCCTTTTTGGTTGCGTTTGATTTTTTTTGAGGCATCACAAAATTTATTCTTCAAATTTGAGAAATTTTCTCTTTTATGGTTATTATTATAACATAAATACTTAATACAAAACAACTCAAACAGCAATGGTTGGGGATAAAAAATGAACAGATTATGATAATCTGTTCATAACTCCAATCAATATATCAGCTTTGATACTGTTTTATAGTTTCTAGGGCACATTTACTCCAAGAATATCGCCCTAAATTATCAAAACCTTTAATTTTAAGATCTGCTATTATATTTTGATTATTTATAGTATTTATGATTAATTTGGTTAGTTCGGTGGTATTATTAGGGTCAAAATAAAGAGCACTATCACCTAGTATTTCTGGCAAGCAGGTGGCGGATGAACTTAATACTGGCAAACCATAGCTTTGGGCTTCCAATGGCGGTAAACCAAAACCTTCAATTAAACTAGGTAAGATATAAAGCTTGGCTGTCTTATAAAGACAAGATAATTCATCGTCACTTAAATAATCGGTTAATAAAATATCATTGGATAATTTTTTGTCTTTTATGATTTTTTCTAATCTGTTATAAAAATAATTTTTTTTACCAACTAGAACCAATTGTAAATTTTTTTTCTGTACTATGACATCTTCAAAAGCCAAAATCAGTTTTTCTAAATTCTTATGTGGATAAGCCGAGCCCACATAAAGCAAGAAATCCTTGGTAATCATTAAATCATTTTTTAATTTAGCGCAATCTATGTTACTTTCTTTGGGGAGATCTACGCCTTCGTAAGTGACAAATATTTTTGAATCATTAATATTAAGTAATTTAATAATGTCTTTTTTGGTATATTCTGAAACCGTAATTATTTTAGCCGATTTTTTGGTCACGATTTTTATTACTAGCCGATAAAACCATACTTTTATTTTATAAATAATCGGGTTCAAGGTAGTAGCACGGCTATCGGCATAATGAGAAATTATCAAATCATGAATGGTGACAATAAATTTTCCAGCATAAAAAATCGGCGCGTTAAAATGAGCAAAATGAACCAAATCAAGTTTATATTTTTTTAATAAAAATGGAAATAATAATTGCTCCTTAAAACTATAGACGCTAAAATCGGCCAAAACTTTTTTGAAATTTTTATTCTGGGGCTGATAATAATCAAAATTACTTTTTTGTAAAAAAATAAAATACTGATTGTTATAATCAATCTTTTCCAATTGCTTTATTAAATTTTCGCTGTAACGCCCAAGACCGCCGTGTTTGGTGCCATACAACCTAGCATCTATGCCAATTTTCATATATTCTATTTAAATTTAGACATTTTTTATTTACTGTTGACAAATTATTAATAATATGCTAAGATTTACTGTTAGTGTAGAATAGTTAATAGAACTTTCACAACAATATCAACCTATGAGAGGGAGAATATGAACATTGAAAGAGTTACCAATATATTTATTGTTATTATTATACTGATTATAATTGCCAATTTATTTGGAGGACTAACAGTCAAAGAAAGTGTGGCCATTAATTGCCTCAAGACTTAAGGGTATACTGATATACAAGTAATTGACAAAGCCTGGTTTTTTATCCCCTTTAGTGGTGGTGATAGAGCAGATGCTGTACGTTTTCATATGAAAGCAGTTAATCCTGCCGGAAATCAAGTAGAACTCTACGTCTTTTCTGGCTGGCTTTTTAAAGCAGCTACAATCAGAACTTTTTAAATTAACAACATCAACAAGGAGACACTAGATTATGATGATCACTGCTGTAATAATTTATCTATTAGCTTGGTTAAGTTTTATTTCTCCATCAACTAGATATTTGATGACTCCATTCTTTTTGGCCGCTATCTTTTGCGCAATTTTGGCAGTTTTTGATCAATTGAAAACTATTATTAACAAAATGAATTAAAACTAAGTTCTCACTATTGCACAACATCACTTCGGTGATGTTTTTTCTTTGTCTAAATTATCAAATATTTCTAATGTTTCTTTGGCTGTTTTATCCCATTGGTAATCACGGGCTACTTTCAAACCAGCTGTTATAAACTCATCTCTTAATTCCTTATTAGCTAGCATTATCTCCATGGCCTTAGTAATCTCATTGATATTATATGGGTCAACCAATAACCCGCCATTTTTTATCACTTCCACTTGAGAAGAATTGGAACCGGCAATTACCGGCGTGCCACAAGCCATGGCTTCAACTGGTGGCAGGCCAAAGCCTTCATAATAAGATGGGTAAACAAATAAATCGGCCAAATTATACAATCCCCTTTTATCTTCTTCGGCTACATAGCCGATTATCTTAATTTTATCATTTTTTTGAACTAAAGCCATTATTCTTTGTGTTTTCCAACCAGTAGCACCACCAATTACTAAATAATGATCAGTCTTTAATTTACTATAAGCTTCAATAATACTTTCTATGTTTTTCCTTGGCTCTAGGGTGCCCAAATATAATATGAACTTATCGGGTAATTTATATTTTTTGGAAACATTATCCAATTCAACTTGATTATTGATAATTTGAAACTTGTGATCAACACCCTCATAAATAACTTTTATTTTAGATTCCTCAATCTTAAGCAAATCAATTAAATCATTTTTAGTACTGCTGGAAACTGCTATTACCCCATCAGCTTGCTGAATTATTTTTTTGGCCATAAGAATTTTATGCCAAAACCTGGATTTAAGAGTAGAAAATTGCGGATAGATTAAATATGAAAGATCATGAACCGTAACAACTTTTTTGCAATTCCCTGATAAAGCAGAAAAATTTATATTGGGCATAAAAAAAACATCAACCCCGCCAATCATTTTGTCTATTTTTGGCCAGTTAAATAAAACAAACATTAGATTCAAAATCTTATTGGAATACCTAAAACCGGCATACCTGACATTATTATAATCAAACCTAGGCAAATTTACTGATTGGGAATTATTATAAAAAAGAATGTATTCATTATCGTGATCCAAGACAAAAAGAGAGTTGAGCAAATTAAAGGTATACCAAGAAATGCCAGAATAGTTATCAACCATTAAACATCTTACATCAATTCCGATTTTCATAATTTTCTTTTATTCTAGATAAAATGCCATCCATATTATTTTTAAAATTGTTAACACTAAAGTTGGAAGCATGTGATCTGATAAATTGCGGATTATACTTATGGTTATCAAACCTAATCACTTTATCGGCCAATTCTTCCCACCATTGCTCTTCAAAAAACTCGCCAGTTTGGCCATCAATAATCGTTTCTGTGGCCCCCCCGGATCTGTAAGCTATCACCGGCCGACCCGAGGCCATGGCCTCAATAGCCGTAATGCCAAAATCTTCTTCTTGAGGATTTAAATAGGCCAGGCAATTAGCATAAAGATCTTTCTTCCGTTCATCAGATACTTTACCTAAAAATTCTATATTTGGTTTGGCCAAACTTTTGAGATATTTAATTTCTGGACCAATACCAAAAATCTTAAGCGGTATACCTAATCTAGAGAAAGCCTTAACAACTAAATCTATTTTTTTATAAGGCACTAATCTGCCACCAGCTAAATAATATTTTTTGGGTGCAGATGAAATGTAAAAATTATCAATATCAACTGGCGGATAAACAACTTCACTTTCACGGCTGTAATATTTCTTGATTCTATTTTTAACCGTTTCAGAATTAGCAATAAAAAAATCCACTCTGTCGGCTGCTAATCTATCCCACTTTCTTAATTTTCTTAGAGTAAATGGCAAAACAACTTTAACTAGCGGATTAACTTTTAAACCCTCAACATAAGAATAGGTGTCTGTCCAAAGAAATCTAGTGGGGGTATGGCAATAACAAACATGCAAACTATCTTGGTTAGTTATTACACCCTTAGCAAAAGCCGAGGTGCTAGATATCACCAAATCATAATCCATTAGATTATGTCCTTCGGTGGCCAAGGGCATCAAAGCCAACCACCATTGATATTTTTTCACTCCCAATGGGATTTTCTGCAAAAAAGAAGTTCTTATTTCCTTATCATTAAAAAAAACATTAGTATTATTTTTATCAATCAATAATGTAAAAATTGGCGCTTCAGGAAACATTTCCTTTAACACCATTAAAACTCTCTCTGCACCGCCATCTTGGGCTAGATGATCATGGACTAAAGCGATTTTTGCGCCCGAGGCGCATCCGCCTTGGGCGGACATATTAGTTATATAATTTTGAGTACCAATCATATTAAAAGTCTATATTATTAGACCTTTTTTGGCAAACCCCAGTTGTAATTTTCCCAATATCTGGTGATTACAAAATATAACTACTAATAACCGCCTTCGGCTGGCCATCTTTTTAATCTTTATTTATCAAATAATTACAACGAGGTTTACCCTGTTAAGTGGAAAACTTAGTTGTCAAAAGTCACTCAATATTTTTACTTAATAGGGTAAATAAAAAAACCTCCTAAACAGGAGGCTGGGATTTTCTTTAATTTATGAGATATTTTTGATGTCTACCAATATGGAATTCTATTAGACCACGAATTACACAGTAGGGTATAAGAATAAACCAAAATAATGAACAAATGATTATTTTTAAATTAACATACTTACCCCGAATACCAAAAGATAAGCCAGCATGAAAAATGATATAAACAAACAAAGCTAATGATAGATATAAAACTCCCAAATAAACACAAAAAGCTATGTACATGTCTTTTTCCTCCTGGATGTTGATGACTAGAAAATGATATAGTGGCCGACCTAAAATAACTTTTATTATCTGCCGTCAAACTTGCTGGGATTTTTCTCACCCTCTTTGAAACCTTTGACAAATTCTTTCAGTTTCTTGGCGGTATAGTGGCCTAGCATTTTTGATTTATTCAAATCAATTTGGGTTTTTTGTAAATCATCACCAGTTCCAATTACCTTGTCTTTACCTGAAGAAATAGCCGTATAGACAAAGGCTAGGCCATCATCTGTTGGACCACAGCTAATCTTTACTGGCTGGCCCCACCAATCAAAAGTGTCACCAAAAACATAACCATCCGCCACTTCCATATTTTTCGCAGAAAGAGCGGCTAATTCCAAGCGATGATTGGTAATTATGGTGGGTAAAATGCGATCAATCAAGAAAAAGAATAAAGACAAAATAAGAGCCAAGATGATTATTATCACTATCTTTTTTCCGATGCTCATGGCTTTTCCTTTTTGGTTATGCCTGGTTGAAATCAAAAAATTTAAAGTACGACTAATTAGTATACAATACCTATTTAAAAATGTCAAGGGAAGTTAATTATTACTCCGTTTTTCTTCTCTTTAAAACAGCAAACGGCGTTTTAAGCAAAATCATAAAATCCAATTTTGGACTCCAATTTTCCATATACCAAACATCCAACCTTACTTCCTCATTAAAATCAAGATCAGATCGGCCAGAAACCTGGGCCATACCAGTCATACCAGGCTTGATGGTTAAAACCCGTTTTTGATGGCTACTGTATTTAGCCACCTCTTCAACCTCATGCGGACGAGGCCCCACCAAACTCATTTTACCTATAAAGACATTAAAAAGTTCCGGCAATTCATCAATAGAAAATCTTCTGATTATTTTTCCCGTTCTGGTTATGCGCGGGTCATCTTTGAATTTAATCATCGGCGTGCCAGAGCGCAAATTTTCATGCTCTTTAACAAAATTATCATCAAATCTTTTTTGGTGGGCATCCTTTACCATAGATCTGAATTTGAAATATCTAAACGGCTGTCCGAATTGGCCGATGCGTTTGTAAGAAAAAAATACTCCGCCTCTAGAATCAATTATTATCAGTAGAGATGTAATTAATAAAATAGGTGAAATGATGATTATAAGAATAATGGAAGCCAACAAATCAAACAATCTTTTGTAAATCTTACCCCAGCCATCTAGTCTGGTCTTTTTAACTTCTATAATCGGCAAGCCGGCAATAGTATTAAATTCAAAATTAGTAATAGGAGTGTCAAAAATTCCAGCCACGAATTTTAAAGTGATGTGGTTTAAATAAGAAAAATCATTTAGTTTATCAACTTCATTATCGGAAATATTAGAATCAGCCACTAGTATTTCATCAACCTTATCACTTTTGATCATCTGGTATATTTCTCTTTCTGTCTCATCGCTAAAATCAGAAAATTTACCGACAACCTTAAAACCGGCTTTTATATCTCTTTTGAAATTTTCGGCTGCTTCACTAGCTAACTTCCCCTTACCGATTATAATAACTCGGTGCACTCCCAAGCCATATTTATAAAGGAAGTGCTGGATAAAACGGATTATGCCGCGAGCGATGATGACAAAAATAGTAGAAAAAATCCAACCGGCAATAATAATAAAACGAGAATCAAATAAATTACGAGAAAAGAAAAATATAAACATTAAAATAGCGATGGATGTAGAAGATCCCAGGATTATTTTATAAACTTCATCAATTGGACGCCTGTTGCTACGCATAGAATAAAGCCCGGCCATAGCAAAACCAATTACCCAAATAAAAGCTATACCCCAAAGCAAAGCTAAATAAGAATCAAATGACAAAGCAAAAACAGCCGGTCTGATTTGTTGGACTGGCTGCCAAAAACGGATAAAATAAGCAACGATACCAGCTAAAATAACAACCAGATAATCAATCGGCACCAAGCTGGCTGAAATCGCTATTTCTGATCTTTTCATAAATATATTTTAACATACAATATTACCATATAAAACTAAAATTGTCAATAAAAAAACGGCTCAATTAGAGCTGTTCTTTTTTGTCTAGATAAGTTTATAAGCCGAATTCTGTTTCCTTGCGGAAGATGACAATCTATCTTGATTAACTATTACTAGTTAATTCTAGCCCCCTACTGTATTTGGGGTTGCACCAGGTAGAGTTTACCACTGGGGGTCTATCACCAAATAGTCTTTTGTTTATAAATTTTCATAATTTTGAAATAAATTTTTCAAATAATTTTTAAAGTTTAGTATAAACTAAGCTGAAAAAATTTTTGTAAAATTTAGACTAAATTTGGAAATTTTAACAAATATGCTATTTGGTGATAGACCCTACTACTGCCGGTCGCCGACAGCCGAGTCGTGTAGCCTTAGACTAAGGGGATATCCCTAACTTATTCCAAAACATCATGACACTTTTCACCTTTCATCCGCCTTAGGCGGATTAGTATTGTCTCTGTGGCACTGGTCCTTACTATGTCTTGCAACATAGCCGGTGGGCGTTACCCACTACCATGACTTTAATCAAAATGATCAAAGAGTGTTCGGACTTTCCTCTCCGATTAAAACCGGAGTAGTCATCCAACTTATCTAGACAAAACAATTGTATCATAAAAATGTGTTGATGTCAAGATTATGTATTAATAGAAATAAAAAAACCTCCCAAGAAAATCCTGGGAGGGGCAAATTAAAATGTAATAACTACTTAGGAGGTTCCGGCGTTGCAACAGCCTGTTGACTTGGCGCCATAAAATCCTTGATGTTTATAAAGTTTGTCGGCTGGTTTTGACCGTCCAACATAACCTGGGGCACGCCAGCTTTCCACTTGGCGATCCTAGCTGATTCAATTTGCAGTTCCTTGGTCGGAAGGAACAAGGGATTGTTGGTGGCTTCAAGACAAGCTTTAGCCACCGCACTGATTGCCTGGGCCTGACCTTGTGCCTTGTTAATAATCTGCGCCGATTCACCAGAAGCCATATTCTTGATGGCCTCAGCTTCACCAATAGCTCCCTGATAAACCTGATTGGCAGCAGAAATACCTTCAGCTGTCATACGAGCAATCTTATTGGGCATGGAATTCAATGTCGCCTGTTCCACATTCAACTGCTGTTGGGCGACGAAAATATCGTTAATTGCCTGCTGAACTTTGTCGTCAGCGTAACTGAAGTCACCAGCAATACCCAAAGTGGTTATATTAATACCACGAGTCTTGAAAAAAATTACTACTTTATCCCGAACATAGATATTCATTTCAGCCTTCTTGGCTTTCAATTCTTCCATACTCGAGAGAGCGGCAAATTCCGAAGAGAACACTTGGACCATTGCCCAGACTTCCGAATCCATCACTGTGGCCAGTGAGGTGAAGTAGGCATTGGCTTCGGGGTTATTCTGATCAGCTTGTTGATTGGGATCTGAAGCGTAAGGATAAAAATACAGGAATTTTGCCGCATCCTCTTCTAGGATATTGCCGGTACAGTTGTAATCCACAAAAAATCTAACGCCTTCTTTGGATTGAAGGCAAAAGGCTTGGTTGGCTTGTGTTGTGCCGGTATCTTTAGACATGGTCCAGTGACGAGCTTGAGGGGAACGATCCACCACAAAAACTCGCACTGTCGGAATATACTCACCGTGATTGAAAATCCACTCACGATTTGTCTGCAACCAGCGCTTTTCAATTAGAATGCGCTTGATAGCTACTTTCTTGTCTTCATAAGCCTTCACCGAATCCAATTTCCCCTGCTGATTGTTGCCAGCATCGAGTGGCACCACAAAGGCAGTCTGATTGGTATTGATTTCCAAATATTCAGGAACCACATATGGCCTCATACAGCCGGTCAAAGCCGAGGCCATTATCACTACTGCCATCACCATCATGAATTTCTTCATGTTTCTATCTTCTCCTCTTCTACTTGTAGTTGTTAAGAGTTATTATTTTGGACTGGGGCCTTGAAAAACGCCACAATACCTTTTCCAAAGAAAACAACAAACATTAGAAGGCTGAAGCCAATGGGAACATTGTAGAGCAGATTTTGCATCTGTCCATACGAACGAGCCAGGGCTTGAGCATTGGTGCTATCGTAATCCGCCTGATCAACAGCAATAGAGATGGAAACTTGTGGCTCAAAATACTTCAAGCCCAAGTTCCAACAAAAAGCAAAAACTACTACGACAATAACAAACAACACGATTTTCTTCAGCATGTTTTTCTCTCCCTTTACTTCTTTTGGCCAGGAATGAAAGTATTGTCACCGGAAACGATGAGCGGAGTTTCACCACTCCACTTTTCAACAAACTGCAATTGAACTTCCAATTCCATATTCTTCAAGAAGAGATCACTTTGGGCAGCCTCTTGCAGTGAAGTGTTGAGGATGCTAATGGCCTTGGCCTTAGCTTCGCCAACCATAGCATCAGCTTCGCGCTGTGCATCGGCCTTGACCTTTTGAGACATGGAAGGTCCCTTGGACATCTCACGAGTCCGCGCCGCTTCCGCTTGGCCTTCAGCTTCAGTTACTTCCTGATGTTTCTTGGCGGCATCGGATTTAGCCAACTCTACAGCTTGGAGTTGTTGAGCGGCAAAGACGCCATCAATGGCACCAGCAATTGCAGGATCACGATAAGTGGAAAATCCGGCAATGCCAATGGCAGTGATAGTGATACCACGCGATTTGAAATACGTAATTACCACTTCCCTAATTTTGTTGTTGATGGCATCGTATTTTTGAATCAATTGATCAAGTGGCATGGAGTTGGAGTATTCAGCTACCACTTCCATCACTTTATTGCGACCTTCGGTATTAAGAACCTGAGCCAGCTTGCCACGAGAATAGAAATACAAGAAATTGGAAGCATCAGATTCTTCGATGTAGCCGATAATCACAAACGGAATGGAAAAAGCGATGGAGTTGGAAGATTCCAACCAAATCGCCTCATTACGTTGGCCAGTGCCACTGTTGGCATCAGCCGTCCAGTGAAGTGCTGTCGGAGTACGATCGACAATAATCACTTCCATCATAGGAATATAATTACCATCCCAACTCATGCGCCCAGTTTGATTAAACCGGGTAGGAATAATAATTCGCTTGGAAGCAACCTTAAATTCCTCATAAGCTGCGGCTGAATTCATTTTTTTCTGATTTTCGATTTTGCCTTCAAGAGGCACTAGATAGGCAGTCTGCCATGGTTGAACAACAACTGAAATTTCCTTTTGATAAGCAGGCATACAGCCACTAAGGACAAGTGTTACTAAAAACAAAGACAGAATCAAACAGGTTTTCTTCATTTAAATTCCCTTTCTTTTTCGCCTTTTTTTATTTACAAAATTGACTGGTAATCAGCTAAATTTGGTCTTAATAGTTGTACATTTTGGTTGTAATGTGCTGATTCAACCATTATCACAAGACAATGGCTTAAATTAGCTATTGAGCTAATTGCTTATATTAGCACAAAAAATATAATTTGTCAATTTCAATCAGGAAACAAAAAAACCGCTCAATTTAAGCGGATTAAAAATAAGAAAAATATTTATAAAGCCTTATCAATAGCTTCATTTACCAACTTATCGGCTTCCTTATTATCTTCTCTAAAAATATGGATGAATTTTATCTTTTTAAACTTTTGTTTTAAATTAAAAACTTTAATAAACAACGGTGCTAAGCCTTCATTTTTTACTCTATACTCATTATTTAATTGCTTCACCACTAATTCAGAATCAAGATAGCAATCAATTTCCTCTGCTCCAATTTTTATAGCTTCAGTTAAACCTAAAATCAAAGCTTGATATTCAGCTTGATTATTAGTGGACTCACCAATATATTTTTTAAATTTTTTCTCATTATCTCCTACCTTCAAAACCACACCTATACCAGCCGGCCCAGGATTACCTCTAGCTCCACCATCGGTATGTAAAATTGCTTTAGACATAAAATATTTAATTTAATAATGAAATAATTATATCAGAAATAGTTAATTGGGTAAATAAAAAAGCTCCAGGACAAATACCTAAGAGCTCTAAAAAAATAAGAAACGAACTATTTTCTAGCTACCGCCAAGAATCCCCTAATTTCTTTCCAAGTATAATTGGAATAATCTAATTTAAGCGAACGCCAATTATTGCCAGAAACACTTAATGTGGGTGTCATAGCAAGATTGATAGAAATCTGCCAAATAGAACCTAAAGCAGAAATTGGAAACTGTCTTTGAATGTTCTGATATTGAGATCCAAAAGCCAATAAGTGTTCTATTCTGGTGGGATCATAATTTTCTAGATCCATTTCTGCTATCACTTCTATGGAAGAAATATGACGGTCAAAAAGAAAAATTGCCAAATTAGCATCCACCTGTCCAGTGCCAACAATGGAAAAATTAAATGGCAAAATATCAGAATCAACTAGCTGGTAATTGCCTAAGGCAATCATCTTAGCTAACGAGAGATGGTAATCAATTCTAACTGGATATAACAGTCTATTAGTTTTTACAACAACAGCATCACCGGGAGTCATGATTTTACCTCCTTTCATTTGTCCTTATATTAATGTTCGATCACCAAAAAACTATTAGAGTTATATCATAACACCATAAATTGTCAATAATCTAAACTTGACTTTCTTTTAAATCAATAATTTTGAGTTGCAAATCCTTATTACCATTCCACTCATTAACCCCTATTTCAAAAACCACATCTATCTTATCGCCCACCTTTAATTTAGCGCACCACTCACCCAAGGAAAAACCGATTATTTTATGAATAATTGGATGATTAGTTTGACTAACCATGGCCCGCAAATGCTGGCCATCACTGCCCACTGTTTGAATCTGTTCTATTTTTAAATTCTTAACTAGAAATAGAGGGTTCTCATTGCCTTCGCCAAATGGTTCGAATTTTTCCAATTTATTATAAAATTCCCAGTTGATATCAGCTAATTCAATTTCGGCCTCAATTTTTAAAACTTTGCTCAAATCCAAATCTTTAAGAGCACCAGCGGCAATAGTAATTATTTTTTTTCTAAAATTATCCAAATTATCCTGTCCAATAATAGTAAAGCCGCAAGCTTGCGGATGACCGCCGAATTTTTCTAAATACTCACTACACTTGCCAAGAGCACTGGTAATATCAAAGCCCTCCACACTTCTGCCTGATCCGATACATTTATCGCCATCTTGCGAGATGATAATCGCCGGTAAATTATATTTATCGCTTATTCTGCCAGCCACTAGTCCAACCACTCCTGGGTGCCAATTCTCCCCCACCACTAAAATCAAATTTTTATCTTTTACTTCTCCAATCTTATCATCCACTTCTATTAACATATTAGCAGTGATTGATTGACGTTTAGTGTTTTCATCTTCTAATTGTTTTACTAATCTGTCTGATTCTTCTTCATTATCTGAAATAATTAATTCAAAAGCTAAGGAAGCATGATTAATCCGGCCAGCGGCATTTAACCTAGGCACTAAACGCCAGCCAATATACTCCGTATCTAATTTACCACTATAATGGTTTACTTTTTCGATAATTTTCACAATACCGGTTCTTCTAGTCTTATCCAAAACTATCAAGCCGTATTTGACAAAAATCCTATTCTCACCAAATAGAGGCACAATATCGCCAACGGTAGCAATAGCCACCAAATCCAAGAGCCACTTATCAAAGCCGGGGAATATTTTATTATCTAATTCAAATTCGTCCTGTTTTTTAATTAATCCCTGGACCACTTTAAAAGCTACACCCGCCCCACATAATTTTTTAAAAGGATAATTGGAATTTTTAATGGAAGGATTGATTATAGCCCAGGCATCGGTTGGTAATTCAGCTGGTTCCTTATGATGATCGGTTATCACCACATCAACATTATTGTTTTTAAAAAAAGACACTTCCTCTTTATTGGAAATTCCGCAATCCACTGTTATAACTAATTTATAACCAGCATCAATTATTTCTTGTGCAGCAGTCATATTTAAGCCATAACCCTCACCTTCTCTAAATGGTATTCTAATATCAACATCAGCTCCCAACTTTTTAAGTGCACTATATAAAATGGCAGTAGAACAAACTCCATCAGCATCATAATCGCCATAAATCATTATTTTTTCATTATCCTTAATGGCTTGTAAAATCCTAGCAGTTGCCTTAGACATGTCGCCAAATAAAAAAGGGTCTAAGATCTGTTGATCATAGTCTGGATTTAAAAAGTCATTGATTGATTTTTCATCATTAAAACCTCGGTTGTGAAGCAATTGCAAGATTATCCTATTTTCTTCCGGCAAATCAGCTATTTGGCCAGTGGCTATAGAATCAAAAACCTGCCATTTTTGATACATTTATATAAACTAAGTAATTAACAACTATCTTATTTTACCAAAGATGTAGTTAATTGACAATTGGAGTTATTTTTAATATTATTAATAATGTTATGAAGAAACAAAAAATATTAAAAATCGGTTGGACAATTATAGTGATTATCATGATTTTATCAATGGTTATCTTTACCTTTTCTGGTTTATTCTAACACCTTAAAAACAAGGAGGATATTACCGGTGGATACTGATAGAAAACACCAGCTGGAAGTTGCTAAGCTTAAAAGAAAATTAAAGCGAGCCGAAAGATATATTAAGAAATTAGAAGAGATAGCCCACGTCAGAAGACAGGCTTACACCAACATTAGAGATGATGTTTTTCATTTTTGTAAGCAATGGCTGGAGTGTCTAGCACTTTTAGATGGTGACTGGAGATCAAGATCTTTAGCTAAAAAATTGTGGTTTGAACACAGTCTGGAAGTCTTCCCTTCGTCTGAGAAAGATCTTACGGATAAAATGAATCAAAGCCGACTTTTTGAAAATGGCGAAATCCCAATAATTAAAAACCCCCAGAAACAATAAGCTGGGGTTTTATATTTGATTAATTTTATTTTTTCAACACAGCCAAAAAAGCATCTGATGGTATATCCACTTTACCCAAACTCATCATCTTCTTTTTGCCTTTTTTCTGTTTTTCTAAGAGTTTCTGTCTCCGGCTCCAATCTCCGCCATAAAGCTTGGCGGTAACATCCTTTTTAAGAGCCGAGATCCTTTCTGCAGCTATAATTTTCCCACCAATAGCCGCTTGAATTTTAATAACAAACTGCTGGCGATCTAATTCATTCTTCAAAATATTAACTATCCTTTTGCCCACCTCATTGGCAGAATCTTTATAAGTTATTAATGACAGGGCCTCAATTTTTTCCTCAGCTACTAAAATATCCATTTTCACCACTTCGGTTTTCTGATAGCCATGAGAATTATAATTCAAACTAGCATAACCAGAAGAAACTGATTTTAATTTGTCATAAAAATCAACTATCAATTGAGTTAACGGCACATAATAATGCAAGATAGCCACATCCTGATCCAAATATTCGGTATTAATATAAACTCCCCTTTTTTCTGTAGTCATTTGCATAATACCACCCAAATAGGCCGTGGGGGTAAAAATATCAACCCGCATAATGGGCTCTTCCACATAATTTATAAAAGTAGGATCGGGGAATTCTATCGGATTATAAATCATCTTCTCACTGCCATCTTTGTAAAAAACATTATAAGCCACGCTGGGGGTAGTAACAATCAAATCAAGATCAAATTCCCGATTTAATCTTTCCTGAAAAATTTCCAAATGAAGTAGGCCTAAAAATCCACATCTAAAGCCAAAGCCCAGAGCTTTGGAATTTTCTGGTTCATACATCAGCGAGGCATCATTGAGTTTCAACTTTTCTATAGCTTCGCGCAATTTTGAATAATCACTGCCGTCTTTGCAAAAAACTCCGGCAAAAACCATAGGCTTAACTTCCTGAAATCCAGGTAAAAGTTCTACGGTGGCATTCTCTAGTGTTATGGTATCACCCACTTTAACTTGTGAAACATCACGCATCCCTGTAACCACATAACCAATTTCGCCTGTTTCTAATTTGCCACTCTTAACATAGTGAGGATCAAAATAGCCCACTTCAATCACATTAGCTAATTTTTTATTAGAAACAAATTTTATGCTATCGCCATTTTTAATCTCACCCTCAAATATTCTAATATAAGCAATCACGCCTTTATACTCATCATAGATAGAATCAAAAATTAAAGCTCGCAAATCTTTTTTTTCGGAAAACATCTTAGGCGCTGGAACTAATTTAATAACCGCTTTCAAAACATCGGCTACGCCCTCGCCTGTTTTAGCCGAAACTTTATAAATTTCCTCTGGCTTACAACCCAATATACCAACGATTTCTTTAGCTACTTTTTCCACATTAGAATTAGGCAAATCAATCTTATTAATAACTGGAATTATTTCTAAATTCTGATCTAGAGCCAAATACAAATTAGCCAAAGTCTGCGCTTGTATCCCTTGGGTAGCATCAACTAATAATATTGCTCCTTCCACCGACATTAGACTGCGAGAAACTTCATAGGTGAAATCAACATGGCCTGGAGTATCAATCAAATTTAATTCATAATCATCATAGCTCATTCTAACTGGCTGTAATTTTATAGTAATGCCTCTTTCCTGTTCAATATCCATTTGATCCAAAATTTGAGCTTTCATATGTCTTTTATCGATAGTACCGGTGATTTCTAACATACGATCAGCTAAGGTAGATTTACCATGATCGATATGAGCGATGATACAGAAATTGCGAATATGTTCTTTCATAATAATAAATAGTTAAAACATCATCTCGCCCCGTAGTGAAGCGAAGCTTCTACTACTGGGGTGATCGATATGAGCGATGATACAGAAATTCCTTATTTTTTCTTTATTGAAACTTGACATAAACTTGACATAATGATTAAATTGAGTTAGGATATATTATAACAGTAAGTACTTTCAAAATCAAGGAGACATAACATGTCCACTAGATGCCATAAACTAATAATAATTATCGCTTTAATATTACTCTTGTTATTGTTCTTATCACCTTCAGCTAGTGAAGAAAAAAAGATGGTTGATAAAAATAATAATGATAACGATTTAGTTATAACCATTAAAGATTCTGATTTAGATAGGGCTTTGGTTATAGGTGATAGTAATAAAACAATAACCAACCCAAGATCAATTTCATTTAGTATATTAATGGAAAATGATGATGAATACCAAGAAATTGTAAAAGCTAAAAAAACCAGAATGCTTGGCAAAATTTCAATTTATGAAGCTAGGGCTAGTGAACGAACAATAAAATTGATCGAAGAATATGCTAAAACAATTGGCATACAATCTATCTTTGACGAAGAACCATTCTTCCAATTCTTAAGAACAATGCCTGATTTTAAAAATAAAACCGAGGCGGAATTAAGAAAACAATTTGACATTACTAATGATATTATAGAATACAACAAAAAGAAAAAAGAAATCAAGAAAGAAGAAAAAGCAGAGAAGAAAGAAGAAAATAAAGAAAAACCGACAAAAGGTTTTTGGGAAGACATATCGTTCCCTGATTAAAAACTGCCCTCTCTAAAGAGAGGGTTTTTATTTTTAGGCTGTTAAAATGAATTTGACTGCGGTCTTATGACCGCAATACCTGCCTGCCGGCAGGCAGGTCTGGACAAATTAAAATGATCAGAGTCGGCTCCCCGCCTGCCAGCGCCTAAGGCGCAGCCGATAGCGGGCAGGCGCCGACAATATTATTCCTCATACTGGTCTTCATCCCCTGGCTTAAAAGCCATGGGTATTCGACCAGCAACATTATAA
>CAYIBK010000006.1:19084-52712 GCA_964361645.1 uncultured Gammaproteobacteria bacterium | reverse complement strand
GGATTTTTTTTCTGGCTATCACTAATTTCACCCTTGCCCGCTTCGGCCATATTTTTAGCTAAATCTTGCCCAGATAATTTGGTGTAATCCTTGGCCTTAGTGACATCAAAATAAATTGCCAAATCGGTTTGATAAGCAAATCCTTTTTTTAATAAAACGGCCACCATTTTTTGCATTTGTTTAATATAATCAGTGGCGCGAGGCTTATAATATGGCTCCTGACAATTCAATTCAGCAACATCATTTTCAAAAATTTTAATGTATTTTTGAGCAATCTGTTCTGGTGACATTTTTTCCTGTTTGGCAGATTTAGCCATCTTATCTTCACCTTCATCATTATCACTAGTGAGATGCCCGACATCGGTATAATTTCTAACCATTTTTACTTTATAACCAACATACTCCAGAGATCTCACAATTAAATCAGCCAAAACCATGGCTCGCATATTGCCGATATGCTGAACCCAGTAAACGGTGGGGCCGCATTGATAAAAAGTCACTCGTCTTTTTTTAAGTGGCTTAAAATCATCCTTTTTTCTGGTTAGAGTATTATAAATCTTTAACATAGTATTAATGTTTTAATATCCTTATTCTACTGGTTTTTAAAGCATTTTTCAAGTTAAGATAAAAGCCCCAAGTATAAAACTTGAGGCAATTTTATTTGGCTTATGACTTCATTCGATTGATAGCTCTAATAAAAGCTAGAGCGGAAGCTTCAATAATATCAGTCGATGATCCACGGCCAGCAAAATTATGGCCATTTTCCGAAACTAGAATCAAAACCTCTCCTATAGAATCGGTACCAGTAGCTTTGGCATCAATGCGATATTGTTTTAAATTAACTTCAATGCCAATAGCTTGTTGTATGGCACGGCATGCCGCATCCACTGGACCATCGCCAGAACAAGAAGCGGTCAAAACTTCATCGCCATATTTAATCCTAACTGTCGCCGAGGGGATAATACCTGTGCCGCCCAATACCTGTAAGTGATCAAGGGTGTAAATTTCTTGATTTTCAAAAAATAAATCCCCCACTATAGCCGACAACTCTTCATCTGAAACTTCTTTTTTCTTATCCGCCATTTTGCTAAAAATTTCAAAAACTTTACTGAATTGATCTTCAGCCAAATGATAGCCTAACTGCTGTAATCTTGATCTAACTCCATGCTTGCCGGAATGACGACCCAAAATTATCCGATTAGGACTTAGTCCGATATCTGCCGGATTCATAATTTCATAAGTCTGGCGATCAATAATCACTCCATGCTGATGAATGCCAGCTTCATGAGCAAAAGCATTTTTGCCCACAATCGCTTTGTTCCTTTGAATTTCCAAGCCGCTTAAATTAGAAACTAATTGACTAATAGGATAAATAAAAGTGGTATCAATATTGTGGCTAACACTATCAAAACCACCGGGCTTAGTTTTAATAGCCATAACTATTTCTTCTAAAGAACAATTGCCTGCTCTCTCACCAATACCATTTATTGTGCACTCAATCTGCCTCGCGCCTGATCTAATGGCTGAAAGTGAATTAGCCACTGCCAAACCAAGATCATCATGGCAATGAACGGAAATTATAGCCCGATCAATGTTTTTGACATTATTCTTAAGATAAAGAATAATCTCGAAATATTCCCAAGGCAAACAATAACCAGTGGTATCTGGGATATTAACCACACTCGCTCCGGCTGTAATTACCGCTTCCACTACTCTAGCTAAATAAGACAAGTCAGTGCGACTAGCATCTTCGGCTGAAAACTCCACTGCCTGGCACAAACTTTTAGCATATTGAACATGTTCAACTGCTATTTGTAAAACACGTTCCTTAGCTTCCGATAGTGATTCAGAAAAACTACCTCCGATTTTTTGTCGGAATTTAGCATTGATATGTATATCACTGGTAGCGATAAAAACATGGATCATAGGATTACAATTTACCTTTATCGCCTCCCAGCACACATCAATGTCTTTTTTAATGGTTCTGGCTAGCCCCGTGATAATCGGACCATTAATTTCTTGAGCGATTAAAGCAGCCGCTTCAAATTGGACTTTTGAAGAAACCGGAAAACCAACTTCAATCACATCCACTCTCATTTTAGCCAACATCCTGGCAATTTCTAATTTCTCACCAATGTCTAAACTGGCGCCAGGACTTTGTTCGCCGTCGCGAAGTGTAGTGTCAAATATCCTTACTTTGTCCATTTTATTTTTCCTCCTGTTTATTATTTATTAATTAAATTTCAAAAAAACAAAAAACCAGCTTTTCCTGAGTGAAAGACTGGTTGATAGTTACCTAAATAATTTAGCTAAGCACTAACAAAACTTCCACTCTGATCATTCAGAAGGAGTAACAATCCCAATAAATTTGATTGTTTTATGGAAGTTTTCATCTTGTTTTTAATATAGCTAAAATAAAATTATTTGTCAAAAAAAGCTTCCGAAGTTTCGGAAGCAAATGTAGTTACTTACTGCGGCCTATGGTGGCCTGGGCTATAACCCTGGCCAGACAGCCGGCCCAAAATTATCATCCAAATTCTCTTGATGCCCCAGCGTTTCCACCACTTTCTTATTCTCATGTTGCGTCTCCTGTTTAGAAAACAACATAATCAATATACCATAACAAAAACGAATTGTCAAGATTTATATTAACCATTCCTCATCCTGCCGAACCAATAATTCACCAGCTTTTAATGGCTCAGCCATGATTTCTTTGACTATTTTTTCCATTCTCATGCCTTGAGAACCCTTAACTAAAATAAAATCTCCTTCTTCTATCTTGTCTTGCAATAATAAACCGGCTTTTAGAGTATCAGAAAAAATAAAAATATTATCTTTATCTAATCCTTGTTTTTCCGCTTCAGAGGCGATTATCTTAGCCATCTCCCCCACTGTTACTAAATAATTAATCTTATTATCATATACCGCTTTGCCCACTTGCCTATGGCTACTTTCGGTGTAATCACCCAATTCTAACATGTTACCCAAAACAGCAAACTTTTGCTTATCTGTGGTAATTTTGCCTAAAACATTTAAAGCGGCGGTAGTTGAATCTGGACCAGCATTATAAGTATCATCAATAATATGAGTGTTCTTGATGCCGTCTATTAAATTCATTCTGCCCTTTGGTGCCTTAAAATCTCTGAGCGAATTAGCAATATCAACCATATTGATGCCATAGATATGGCCAATGGAAGCCGCCGCTAGCGCCGCATAGATTAAATGTTCGCCCAAGATGTTAGGCAAAAGAACTGGTACACTACTACCACCATAAAATAACTTAAAACTTAAACCAGAAATTTCTCCGCCCTCACGTTGAGAAACTGATATTTCGCTGGCCCCAATATCAACATCATTATTATTAATGCCATAAGTTAACACTCTGGCTCTGGTTAATTTATCCATTTCACAAACATATTCATTATCACCATTTAATACCGCCCAGCCGTTTTTATCAATATGGGAAACAATAATTGATTTTTCTTTGGCCACGCGCTCTATGGTTTTAAAAAACTCTATATGAACCGGCCCAACGCCAGTTACTACACCGATTTTGCAAGGCGCCAAATTGGTTAAATAAGACATGTCTCCTGGATGATCCACTGCCATTTCTAAAACTAAAATCTCGGGATATTTTTTGTCTCGCCAAATAAGCAAAAGAAAAGCTTTAATAAAAACAAAAAGCCAAGCCAAAATTGATCTTCTGCCAGAGTTGGCGCCGATAACAGTAAGTGGCAAGCCGATTTCATTGTTATAATTTTTAATATTTTGCCTAACACTAAACTTGTTGGACAAAACAGTAAAAATAGCTTCTTTAGCCGATGTTTTACCAAAACTGCCTGTCACCCCGATAATATCAGGCTTATATTTTTTTAAAATTAATCTGACTAATTTAGAGAGCAACCATTGAACTAGAGTTTTCATAAATTTTTCATATAACTTGATAAACTTTAAGGACTTTACCGACTACTTATTATCATAAGGCACATTGTAATACTGTAAGATGAATTTGGCAATATCGGTCGCTACCGGCACTGCCACTGCCTCGCCGGTTTTGCCCCATTGTGGCTTATCAATTCTCACTATCATAGCATATACCGGGTCAGAAAATGGACCGTAACTTATAAAAGAAGTATTTACATCACTAGAATAACCACCGCTAGATTTATTAGCTACTTGAGCCGTGCCGGTTTTTCCGGCGATCCTATAACCATCTATTTTGGCTCCTTTGGAATGTCCGTTTTCAATCACACTAACCAACATACCAGAAATGGTGGTAGCGGTTTTAGCAGAAATAACCTGCTTAACCTCTTGTGGTTTGAATGTTTCTATTTTGCCATCATTTTTGATTATTTGAGAAACTATATATGGCGTCATTAATTTTCCGCCATTAGCCAGGGCGGAAACCGCGGTAATCATTTGGAGGGTAGTAACTGTTATACCTTGGCCAAAAGAAGCCGTAGCCGCATAAATTTCTCCCCTTTTATCCAAATTGGAAATATCACCACTGACTTCTTTATCTAATTTGATATTGGTTTTCTGGCCAAAACCAAAGTCTTTGACATATTGGGCAAAAACTTTTGGTGTTACTTGCCTCATAGCAAAAATCGAACCGGTATTAATTGATTTCTCCAAAACCTCGGTCATAGTCTGTTTGCCATAAACCAAATCATTATAATTTTTTATATTATAAGGACCAATTTGAACACCACCCGTATCAATATAGGTGGTGGTTGGCTCAACTTTATTCATATCCAAAGCTATAGACATAGTAATGGCCTTAAAAATCGATCCTGGCTCGTAAGCCTTAAAAATTGCCGGATTATTATAAACTTCAACATCTTCAACTTTATTATATTCATCTGGATTAAAATCAGGAGCACCACACATAGCTAAGATTGCTCCAGTTTTAGGATTCATCACAATCACTGATCCACTTTCCGCTTTAAAATATTCAACCGCCCGACTTAATGCGCCACAAGCCTTATATTGTATGGCCCTATCAATAGTTAAAACTAAAGAAAAACCATCCACCTTCTCTTTTAAAGAACTGCTGCCAATAGCGATGATATTGCCCAAACCATCTTTTTCTCCCTGGATTTCACCAAATTGACCAGTTAATTCTTTATCAAAATATCCTTCTAAGCCATATTTGCCAATCCTGTTATCACTATCAAAACCCCAAAAACCCAAAATATGCCCACCCATACCCTCTTCTGGATAAAACCTCCAAATTTCATTTTTAAAAGCCAGGCCCTTTATAGCCCATAATTTTATAACTTCCATTTGTTCATCAGTCAATTTGTGCTTAATTGGTTCATAAGGATCATCTGCTTTAGCCAATAAGCTCTCCAGACGAGTTATCTCTTTTTCTTTTTGTTCTTCCTGCCACTTCTCTAAACGAGTCTGTTTTATCTCTAGCGCCATAGCCGGATCAAGATCAACAGTTATATCGGCAAATAATTCTTCTTCTACTTTTTTCATATCTATATCATCTGGCAAACCGAATAGTCCAAACAATTTTTCTGCCGTTTCACGAGGTTTTTCTATATCTTTGGGCACAGCATAGAGCATGTGTAAATCCCTGTTAGTCACTAGTGGAAATAATGTCTGCTTAGAACCGTTATTTTCTACAACATAAATCGAGCCCCTTTCAGGAAATAATTTTTTATAAAGTTCGTGCTGGCCGATAGCTAAGGCCTCATAAAATGAACCCTTGAGTATCTGTAGATAGAAAAGTTTCATTATTATAATTATGGAGAAAATAACAAAAAAAATGGCTAGAAATTTAATTCTACCCTGTTTCCCCTCTCTGGTTCTAAAACGGATTAGTTTATTCCCTCTCCAGCTCATTATTAAAAATAATTTATCGCAAAGCTACCACAGAACCAGCTGGCGTTATTATTTCCATATTTTCTGTAGCCACTAAGTTAAGTTTAGGAACTTGCTCAAGGATATTAGCCATAGATTGCAATTCGATATAAGTCAAATTCAACTTTTTATTATCTGCTTGTAATTTATTAAGTTTACTCTCTAAATCTTTTATTTCATACCCCTTGGTGGCGGTAAGATTAATCTGTATTAAATAGGCGCCGGTAACTACAAAAGTTAAAGAAACTATGACCACGCTTAATTTTTTGGGCGTAAATAAACTAAGAAGCATTTTGATAATGTTTCCTTTTTTCCTAAATTCTGGAAAATGATGATTAGATTCTTCTTTTCTCCAATCTCGGCACATACATTAGTTAAAAGTTGAAAGTTATAAAGTTTAAAATGTAAAATATTAGTATCGCTTTGCGATGATTTATTTATATTTTTTCTACAATTCTCAATTTTGCACTGCGACTACGAGGATTATTTTTTATTTCATCATCTGAAGCTATTATTGGTTTCTTGTTGATTATTTTAATTTTCGGCTGTTCTTTGGCCACCTCTTTCTTAAAAAAATGTTTTACAATCCTATCCTCTCCGCTGTGGAAAGAAATTACCGCCAATCTGCCACCACTAGCTAAGATTTCGATGGCATCGGGCAAAACATTCTTGATATTCCCGTATTCATCATTGACAGCGATTCTTAGAGCTTGGAAAACTTTAGTTGCCGGATTATGTTTTGACCGGGAACGATATTTCCTGCGGTATTCATCTGAAACCAGCTGGACAAGCATATCAGCCGTTTCAATGAATTGACCATTTTGTCTTCTGTTAATAATTTGTTTAACAATCGGCCAAGCTAGTGGTTCTTCTCCATAATTTTTAAATATTTCTAATAATTCTTTTTCACTGTAAGTCCTTAGAATTTCGGCCGCTGTAGGCCTGTCAGATTCTGGATTGTATCTTAGGTCCAAAAATCCTTCGCCTTGGAAACTAAATCCCCTATCCCCTGAACCGAGCTGATCTGATGATAGGCCAAGGTCCAGTAAGATACCACTAATTTTATTAATTCTAAGTTCATTTATTATTTTTTTTAAATTTTTATAACTATCATTAACTAAAATCAGATTTTTATTTTGGCTGTTTTGCACTACCTGCGGATCCCAATCTATACCTATTAATTTGCCCGATGGTTTTATCATCTCTAGTATAGCCAAAGCGTGCCCACCACCGCCAAAGGTGCAATCGATATAATTCTGATTAGGCTGTGGGTTTAAGCCATCTAAAACTTCTTTGAGTAACACTGGTTCATGTAAGGTGGCCATATTATTTTTCGGCTATGCCTTCTAGGGCTTCAGCTATATCATTAGCATTGCTTTCGGTATATTGAATATTCTTATTCCATTTATTTTCATCCCATATTTCCAATCGATTATAAAGTCCAGCCACAATCACATTTTTATTCAACCCGGCAAATCTTCTTTGATATTCGGGTATTATTATCCTACCTTGCTTGTCAATCTCCACTTCCATCGCTCCAGCCAACATTTGTCTAGCCAGTAACCTATTATTTGATTTAGTAAAAGTCCTGGTAGCGATATCTTGAGCAATCTTATCCCACTCCCCCTTGGTGTATAAAAAAAGGCAGCTATCCAATCCCTTGGTAACTACGGCTTTTTTTAATTCATGGCGAAACTTGGCTGGAATAGCCATTCTTCCCTTTGAATCGATGTTGTGTGAGTATTGACCAACAAACATGATGATGTATTAAGCGCGACAAGCATGGAAGTTTTAATTAATTACTTGGAAAAGTTTACTCCATTTAATAAAATCTGATCATTATTAACTAAGAGTTTTCCCCACTTTTCCCCACTTTTATCCATATGAGTTCATTATAACCCACTAAGTGTCATTGGTCAACACTTCACTCACCACCCATAAATACCTTAAAATACTTTATTTTAAAGCATTTTTATAAAAAATTTGGCAAATACGAATGAAGTGTGGATAATTTTAAATGATTGTTTGTCTCTAGTTAGTTACAACTTATCCACAGTTTGTATAACATATAACTCATAACTTATAACTCATAATATATCTCAAAATTAAAAAGAGATGTAATAAAAATTACATCTCTAGTTATTTTAGATAAATTATATAAATTATTATGCGTTACACGTTATAAGTTTTGCGTTTTGCATTATATGTTATTTATTTTCTGCCATACCATTTACTAAAGTTGGAATCCTTTGAGTCAGTCCTTGTTTGCAGTTTACCATCTGAGAAATGCCTAATATAATCTACAGTATTAATAGAAAAACCAAGTTTACTTTTTAAAGCCAAAAACTGACTAGAAAATTCTCCGTACCCATCACTCTCTTGAATACCGTTTGAGCTAAGAGTTCCGCAAAAAATATCATCATTTAGAACGGCAACTCTATAACATAAATTTACACTTTGCCCATCCTGCACTTTTATATCCGCCCCTGTTTTTACATAATTTGTTAAATTATTAAAATCACTCTGAGTGGCTTTTCCTGGACCATAAAGATATACCCATTGGTTATTGTTACTAGTGCTTAAACTTAAAGCTGATATAGCATTTAAAGCCATGGAACCAAAAATAGCGCTACCGATCACCAAAACTACGCCCATAGTAATGCCAAGATAAGCCTTGGTTTTGGTTTTTGTTTTCGTCATCATGTTTGTATTATTTTAGATAATTAAATATTCAAATATACCTTAATTTTATCACCCCCCCCATCAAAAGCAAATAAACTTATCCCCAATTAATTACCTTCTTGTTTTTATGTTTTGATGTTTTGGTGAAACAGTTATATTGGGCTCTCTACCATATTCTGGCACAACCACACCACCTGATTTGGCATTTTTCAATTTATTTATAGCTTGAGCCACTAATTGCCGATTATTCTTAAACTCATTCAGAGTTAAGCCAATTACTGGGATATCAAGAGCATAAGCTAAAACATTGGCTGTAACTACGCCGATGCGTAGGGCAGTAAAACCACCTGGCCCAGTCACTACAGCAATACCAGTAATATCAGATATTTTCTTTTGCCAATTATTTAAACTTTCACCAATCAGAGGCAAGAGATTCTCGGCTTGTTTGTATTCACCTTCAATTTCCTTAATATTAAAATCATCATTATTTTTAGCCAAAATAACTTCTAATGATTTGCCCATAGCTGTATTGATAATTAAAAACATATTTTACCACACTAAATTAATGTTAAAATTTACAAACTATTAATATTTATATTATTTTTATTTATATCTATATTTATAAATAGAAACTATTTAATTGGATTTCTTAAGCTTATAAAGTATAGAGTCAACTAAAATCATATTCTTACCCCCTAGTAAATCATAGAGAAATCGATCTGTTATGTTATAACGATATTGAAATTCTGATTTGGTCATAATTGTATAATTAATTGATTTACCCAATTCTTTTTCAAAATTACTAACCAAATTCTTTAATTTATTACGATTAATGGTGCCCACCGCCAAGATATCAACGGGTGCTCCCACCCAGCCAACAAAAATTCCTGAGAGAAGGAAAAATTTTACTTCACCTAAATTTTCTACTCGTTTAACTAAGGTCTTATCTAAAACGATGTGAGCTTTATTTAAAAGTGAAGTAAGCTCCGAAATAAACATAAAATCATTATTCAACTTATAGTATTTTTTATTATCCTTTATTTTTTTTTCTATTTCGCGCTCTAAATCTGTCTTGGTATAAAATTTAATAATCCCTATTTTCTGGAGATTGTCCAACTCGCGCCTGATTGAATTTAAGTGAGTATTGAGATTCCTAGTTAATTCCCGGACATAGTAAAACTTCTCGGGATTGTTTAAAAACAACCTTAGTAGCATAACCCTCGTCTTTGAACCAAAAAGTTGTTCAATCATAACCAAGAATAATTAATTAATCACTTAAGCATCAAATGGTAACTAAAAAACTAAAAATTGGCAGTTTTAGCCAATCCCCATTATTGGACTTCTTACTAGTAAATATTGTATAATATTTAATGCTAAAGTATCAAGTGCCAAAATATTTCAACTAAACTATAACAGATGAGTCAACTCTTAACTTCAATCAGTAAATTAACCATGGACAGCGGAACAGATTCGGCTGTTGGTGATGCTTTTGTGGCCAAACCAAAATCAGAATTGAAAAATAAATTGGGTACCATAATAGGCATTATCGAATTATTTGGACAACCAGAAGAATTTGTCGATAAGTTTTTTGAAATAGTTAATGATTTAGAAACTGAATATTATCTGCCTCCATTTGAAACCGAGGGTGGAGTAGAAAAAAGATTTGAAGAGTGTCTGCAAAGAGCTAATCGCCGCATTATTAAAGCTCTCAATGAATCAGTAATTGAAATAGAATTGAAAAATATAAATGCCTTAGTTGGCTTAATAAGCCGCGATAAAATCTATCTTAGTCAAATTGGACAAAATAATGCTCTACTATTCCATCGCAAGAAAAAATACGATTACCTTATTGTTGATATATTTTCGCAAACCGGCGAAAAAACCGCTAAAATAAATAGAGAGAAAATGTTTTCCAATATTGTAAGTGGCCTGATTACAGAAAAAGATAACTTATTCTTTTGTAACGACACAATTTTGGAATATATCTCCCAAAATGAGTTAATGGAAATAATCACCGAGGACTCCCCTGTTTCGGCCCTAAAAGAAATTGAATCAATATTGCAAAAAGAAAATCAAAATAATAATTTTTATGCTATTGCCATAGAACCGATATTCAAAGAAGACGAAAGAAAAGAAGAGTTCTTAAATATTAATCAAGAATCTTATTCTAATGATGATATAAAAGAGAAACATAGAGTGCCGTCCCAAACCTCTATTAATAAATTAATTTCAACGCAAGAAAACACGGAAAAATATTTAACCCCGTCCATGACTTCGAATTGGAAAAAAGCTTTAATTATTTTTATTTGGAGTTTAAAAGTTTTAACTAATTTCATCTGGAAGTACATTAAAATTGGCGCCGTTGAATTGTTTAAAATAATAAAAATTTGTTTCTACTACCTTAAGAGAAAAATACCTCAATTGACAAAAGTAATTTTGGCCTCTATGGCAAAAAATAAAGCTGTTAAAACAGTTGAACCAATTAAAGAGTTAGCAACGGACAATGAGACACCGATGATTGAAGATTACCTAGAAATAAAAGAGAGTGAAATAAAAAAAGAAAGTGATCACAGCCGTCCTCAAAAAAGAAAAAAATTAAACACTGCTATTAGTGATTTATTAAATAAACTAATTTCTAAATTTGTTAGTTTGAATGGGTTACAACAAATTCTTTTGATCGTCATCTTAATCTTAGTCTTCTTTTTTTCTCAAAGCATGGTTTGGCAAGGACAAGTTAAAAATACCTCAGAAAAAACCAATGCCTCTAATTTAATAAAGCAAATAGAAGATAATTTAAATACTGGTGAGGCTAAAAATATTTTTAATGATGAGGTGGGATCAAAACAATCCCTGGAAACAGCCATCGGCTTAATGAGTGAGATACCAAATAGCAGAAAGTATGCTGCGATAAAAGAAACATTACAAAAAAGAATAGATGAATTAATTAAATCACTGCAAAAAATATCATACATTGACAATCCCAATACTATATCGGATTTGTCAAACCAAAATCAATCAGCAGCGATATCGGCCATATCCAAGGCTGGAAATTATATTTTTGCTTTTGATAATCAAAATCAGAATATTTATAAAATCGATTTGGATAAAAAACAAACTATTGCTAGACAGCTTTCTGGCAATTTCAATAATGTCAGAAAAATATCGGCTTTAGATGAAAATAATATTATTATCTTAAACGGCGATAATGAAATTTATAAATATAATTTTGAAACCAATTCGGCTGAAAATAATTTAACTAGTGATAATAAAATTACCGATCTAAATATTTATGGTGGTAAACTTTATACTCTAAAATCAGATAAGGGACAAATATTCAAACACTTTGTGGTGGAAACCGGCTATAATTCGGGCAGTGGCTGGGTAAAAGACGGCACTGATTTGAAAGATTCGGTGGCTTTTACTATTGACGGTGGCATATATGTTATCAATAATGGCGGCGAGATAAAATATTTTCTTAATGGCAAGATAAGTAGTTCTAATTTTTCAACCACTACTCCCATTATTTCATCACCCAAGCAAATATTTACCGATGGCGATTCAAGTTATCTTTATGTGCTGGATCAAAATAATCAGCGTTTGGTGGTTTTTGATAAAAGCAGTGGCAATATTAAAATACAATATTCTTCTAAAGAATTCAGTGATATAAAATCAATGATTGTAGAGAGTAGGGAAAAAAAGATCTATCTACTAGCTGACAAAAAAATATATTTGATTGATATTAATAACTAAAATATTAAGCTATATGGGATTAAAAAATCAAGAGGGATTAGAAAAGCCCATGTTTACAAATAGATCAGAAGAAAAATTTACCAAAAGCCAAAGGCCCTATGGTATGGATTTAAAATTAAAAATCCAAGCAGCAAGAGATTTTGCTATAGCTAAAGCTTTAAACGAAGGCCGGGGCAGTGAAGTATTTGAAATTAACAACTTGCCAGATGAGCATTTTAAAATGATAGTAGAAGCAAGAGAAAAAAAGAAGTAAAATATTAAAAAACAAAAACCTCTTGGACAAGTCCAGAGGTTTTTTGCTTATGATGTGATTCTTATTTCAAAGTGACTGTGGCACCAGCTTCCTCAAGTGTTTTCTTGATATTTTCTGCTTCTCCTTTTTTAACATTTTCTCTAACAACTTTAGGAGCTCCATCAACCAAATCTTTGGCTTCTTTAAGGCCAAGTTCGGTAACAGCTCTAACAGCTTTAATCACGCCAATCTTATTAGCGCCGGTTGAAGTTAATTCGACATCAAAACTGTCTTTTTCCTCAACAGCTTCGGCAGCCACTGGAGCAGCTGAAACAGCCACTGGAGCAACTGCAGAAACACCGAATTTTTCTTCTAACACCTTAACTAATTCAGCTAAGTCAATAACGCTAAGCTTTTCAATCTGCTCAACCAATGACTTGAACTTTTCTGGCACTATAACTTCTTTTTTTTCTTCTGACATAATTTTAAATGAATTATTATTTATATTATTTAATTAATTTTTAATTATTATTTTGTGATTTCTTCTCACCAATAGCATTAAGCGTGTAAACGAAATTTCTAAGATTTCCAGCCAGCACGTTAACAAATCCTGATAACGGAGCCGCGATAGAACCAACTGCCTTAGCTAACAATTCCTGCTTAGATGGAAGTTTGGCTAGAGCCTTAACCTTGCTGGCATCAATTAGTAATCCTTCCAGCACACCGCCTAAAATCTTCATTTTTTCATGTTCCTTAGAAAAAGCACTAATTAATTTAGCTGGCGCCACCTCATCTTCAAAACTTATTACTGTAGCTACTTCGCCATTGAAATAATCGTCACCAATATCAACAAACCCTTTATCTGAAAGTATCTTTTTTAATAATGTTTTTTTGGCCACCACATAATCAATTTTTTCATCCTTGCAGCTATTTCTTAAATCATTGATTTCCTTTACTGGGATACCAGAGAAATTAACAAAAACAGCTGATTTCATTTCATCTAACTTTTTCTTCAGATCAATTAAGATATCTTTTTTTTGGGCCTTTGTTTTAGGCATATTTTTATAAAAATTATTAATTAACAAAAAAATCTGCTTTTACCAGCAGACCAATTAGAATTAGCTAAAATTAGCTTTATTTCCTCGGCAGGTCTTATTTTTATGCCCACTGTCTGCGGATAAATTATGTTGTTAAAACCATTATAGCAAATAGGATAATTTTGTCAAGATAAAATAAAAAAGGCAGAGTTTCTGCCTTTGTGTAAAACTATTTAGACCCGAAAATCAATGTTTCCATGCGTTTTTTGATCAAAGCGATAACTTCTGTACGAACATCATCGCCCTGTAAGAACCCCAGATTCAAATCCAATAACCCGCCGCCCTCGCCTTGTCCATCAGGAGTAAGCTTGGCGCCAGATTTGTCTCCAAAACATTCTTTGAGCAAATCATCAAGTGGAGTGCTAATATCATCATTTCGAGCACTAAACCTGATTTTATTGCCTAATACTCCCCAAACAACTACCAAACTGATGCCATCCCAGCGAATCAGCATATCAGCTATAGTAGACAAATCATCGGCCTGCCTGGAAGTTAGAATACCAACATTAGTTACTAATCGTGATCCACTGACCACAATATTAGCTAAAGAAGCTTGAAGATTTCTAAAAAAAGTTTCCGGCAGAGGGTAGCTTACCAAATCGCCAAATTCCTGGGGAGATACTTGACGACTAATAGCATTGTAAGCGGCAAGATCGCGATCATTTATATTGATGAGCGACTTGGTATCCGTATAGATACCCATAGCCAAAAGCATTGGGATATATTCAAGATTATCGGGTATTTCCAAATCCATAGCATTAATCAATTCAATAATCATGGTGCAGGTAGAACCCATGTCTTCAACCCAAATCATTTTACCAGATGATTCCGCCGTGCCACTGCGATGGTGATCAATAACTATAACCGGATCAATTTTGCCCTTCAGTTCACCCAACCGACTATCATCAATAGTCGAAGAATCAACTAAAGCAAAAATATCCCCTTCTTCAGGCACATAATCAGTAATTTTTTTCATGACACGCACCAGATCATAGCGATTAACGATACTGCGATTTTGTGGATGACCAATACCACCGCAATACCAGATTACCGCCTTACCGCCCATAGATCTAATAATGTAAGACAAGCCAATAGCCGCGCCAATGGCATCAGGATCAACCTGGGCGATTAAGACATTTATACGGCCATTTTTGCTGATTTCCACTATTTTATTAATTGCCTCTACTCTTTTCTTCAGAATATCATCGCTACCCATACTTTATCCCCTCTCTTTGGTTGTGTTGAAACTGATTTCAAAGTAATTTTGACTGTTTTTAAATTAAAAAGTACCAAACAACTCATTTTGACATAAATAATAATAAATGTCAACAATAACGTAAATGTCAACTCTTACTTAATTTGAAAGAGGTAGCTCTATAAATCCAAAATTTAGTTTCTGGATCATGACAAAGATCATTTTCTAACCCAGCTTTCTCACATAAACTAGATAAAAAAACATTTTTCTCCTTTAAATTTTTCCAAACACTGGGCAAATAAGTGGCAAAATTATTACCTCTTTTAACTAAGACGCCGTCGCCATAATTAATACTATCAACAGTGGCTAGTTGTAATTTTGATAATATAGATATTTCAATTTCAATTGATTTTAATTCATTGGTTTTTAAGGGATTAAATCTGGGATCATTAGCAGCTAAAAGCACATTGTTTCTAACAGATAAAATCAATGATTCTATGGGCTCTATATTGCCCATGCAACCGCACAATTTATTATCCAAATTAAGAGTGACAAAAACCGCCTTTTTCTCCCAAAGTTTTTTATTAATCGTCTGTGGTTCAAATTTTTCGCCTGATAATAAAAATTTCTCCAATGATTTCATGGCGATTTTAAGAAGAAATTCTTTTTCTCCGGCAGTATAATATTCCTCATCCATAACCATTAATTTAAATACTTGGCTTTATTTTTTAAGTGTTCTTCATAAGTTTTGCTATATATCACTGTGCCATCATCTAGGGTGGTAAGGAAATAATAATAGGGATTGGGAGTGGGATAAATTACCGCCTCAATACTTTTAAGGCCTGAATTAGATATTGGTCCTGGTGGTAATCCCCTATATTTATAAGTATTGTAGGGTGAATCAATTTTTAAATCATCATAACTCGGCTGACTCATGCCCTTGCCAGTAATGTAATTAATAGTGGCATCGGATTGTAGAGCGATACCAGCCTTTAATCTTTTTAAAAAAATATCAGCGATTAATTTTTTATCAGCATCTTTGGAGACCTCTCTTTCTATAATTGAAGCTAAATTAATCACCTCAAATATGCTCTTACCTTGGCTGGCGATATCGCTTCTCATTTTAGCAGTTAATTTACTATCAAAATTATCAAGCATTTTTTTGACAATATCTCTAGCTGTAGCATCAGTAAATATCCTATAAGTATCCGGGAATAAAAAACCCTCCAAAGTTTTTGCCGAAACTCCAGTTAAAAAATCATAATCTTGATCTAAACCCTTGTGCTTCCAACTATTAGTTTGGGCCGCTGCCATAAAATCTGATTTACTGACAATTTTTTGACTAGCCAAATAATCAGCTATCTCTTCTATAGTCCAACCTTCAATAATAGTAATTGTTCTTTCATTTTCTAAATTCTTATTGGTAATTATATTTCCCAAGATATCTTTAATATTCATATTTTTATCCAACAGGTGATTGCCGGCCACTACCCTGCTTTGCCAACCGCGTATTTTGGCGTAGGTTTCAAAAACAAAAGAGCTTCTGATTAATCCTTGATCAGCTAAATTTTTAGATACTTGTTTAAGCGTCTGGCCCGATGCTACCTCAAAATAAACAGGTGATTTTTTACTGCTAACGGGCGAAGAGAGCATAAATATAAAATAAACGAAAAAGATTATAATTACAGCTATAATTAAAGTGATTATTTTTTTCATTTTGTTTTGAGTTATTACTATTTTAGTATAACATAGACGAAAGAAATAAAAAAAGACGCTACTTTTGTAGCGTCTCATAGTTTAACTGAAAGTCCATTGGCCATCAATAATATTGATCAATTGGACACTGCCATTATCATACAAAAGGGCGTTGGTATTCATCCAGGATGAAGCCGAGCCTTTGGTATAAGGCAGACGTAAAAATGTGCTGGTACCCACAATAATGGTATTCCTTAAAATTTCAGGCGTATGGCTATGACCAGTAATGCTTTTGCCATGAGCAAACTCACGACTGCGCATGCTGCCGCGCGCACCAGACATACCTTTATCACCATGAGCGCCCAATTGAACGCCGCGAACTTTGTAATCATCATCATAATCCAAAAACCGGACATTCTTCGGAATCGGACCGATCATAGATAGGCCGACTTCTACCGGATCATGGCCATCAACCATTGGAGCAATCAATTTAGAAGCTATTTTAGCATTGAGCAGATTGTCTTTAAGACGCATCTCCTCAAGATAGCGATTCAAGAATTGATGATGATTGCAGGCCACTACCACCACTTCGCCTCGGCTACCCATAGCTCGTGAAAATTCACAAAGCTCAGCGTAACATTCACGAAGTTCGACAGATAAACTGGCGCGTCCATCTTCAATATCCTGAATTTGGGTGATCATTCTGCCAAAATTATGATGATTAACACTATGGCCATTGAAAAGATCATGAATAATCAAACGCTTGGGATGGTAAGCTGCAATCATCCGATAATTAGCGTCACGAACCACCGGGTCGGTATCACCAACGTGGATGTCGCCCAAAACTAAAGCTTCCACCTTAACTGGAACGGGTTTTTTACCGCCATCAAACTTAAGTCCTAAATCAACAAAAGAGCCATTGGTCGCAGCTCTAATGTGTCGGAAATGATACCTGTCATCGCTGACAATTTCCACTACCAAAGCGCCATAAATATGATCGCGTTTGGCGGCATCACCACGATGGTTCATTTCGTTGTAATTAGGAGTGGTCATAGCACCGGTGGAAACCAAAAACTTGGGAATCTTGAAATTGCTATTTGGCACCGCTTTGAGTCTTTGTTTGGGGTGAGCCAAAATCAAAGTTTTATCCCTCTGGGGAAATCTCAAGCGACCGGAAGACGGATCAACATTCTGAGGTGGAACAACCATATCGCTGATAGCGATCTTACTATTCAACCTTCTACTACCACGCCAAATTTCTGGCCTATCGGCGATTTCCGGATGAAGCTCAAGTTCTCTAACAGAACTTCCAGCCATCGGTAAAATCACTAATTCAGCGTTCATAACCTGGCAATATTTTTCCAAACCGGCTAAAAAGTTTAAATTGGAGGCGCCCTTACCACTGGGGCCATAGGCCTGAGCAGCGGTAATAATATACCTTTGGGGGAATGTCCTTGGTGCCGTCATTATTCATACCTCCCTTATTGGATTGTGTGTGTTTATTAAAATGTGCAAATTACTAACATTATTTTATGGAAATATAATAAAATTGTCAATGCCCTTGCAATTTAAGCCATAATATGATAGAATATAGTGTTATATGAGATATAACAAGAAGTGGCACCTTTTAACCCAAACTTTAACCAAGGGGAGATTGAATTATGAAAATGTTTATTTCTGGGCCAATCGATGGTGTGCCCCTAAATCGTCTAAAAAGATTTGATGAACTAAAAACATATTTTGAAAGTAATGATTATGAAATTGTAACCGAAATAGATATTCCATACCCCGAATTAGAAGATGATATGGAGAGAATGGTTGATAAGTGCGAAAAAGAGCCTGATTTAGTGACCTGGGTATTCCTGTCTATGAAAAAGGTTTGGTTTATGGCTCAATGTGATGCTCTTTTCCTTTTACCCAAGTGGCAGGAATGTCATGCCTGCATAATTCTATTTGTCGCCGCTCGAAAAATGGGCATGCCGGTTTATGTGGATAGCGGAGGTGCAATAAAATTAGCTAATGAAGACGATGTTAAGGACTGGTTTAACAGCCAAATGGGTTAAAATTAAAAAAACAGAAAATAATGCGCCTAGTTACTAAAAACTGGGCTTTTTTATTTAAATAATTAATTTGGCCAGTGGCTTAAAACCCAGTGGTATTCAACTAACAACATTATAAAATTGTTTTTATGTTATAATATAATAAGTTAAATATTATAAATGTTAAAAATAATTAAAAGAATTTTAATACTTTTTGCCCTATTGTCTGTAGCTTTAAAATTAACATTAGTTACAGTGATTTTTATTTATCCCAATATTACTTCAGTTGATAATATAGAAGCCAATGCTCTGGAATTGATTAACATGACAAATAACTACAGAAAAGAACTTGGTTTGAGCGAATTAATACCTAACCCCAGATTAACTCAGGCCGCTGTCAATAAAGCTCAAGATTTATTAACTAAACAATATTTTGCTCATAATTCTCCGGAGGGCAAGAAATTTTCGGAGTGGATTAAGGAAGTTAGTTATAAATATTTTTATGTCGGAGAAAACTTAGCTATAGATTTTAATAACAATCAGGAAATATTCCAAGCTTGGCTGGATAGCCCCAGCCATCGAGAGAATATTATCAAACCGCAATACCAAGAAATAGGTATTGCTGTTTTAGAAGGCAAATATAAAAACCGAGAGACAACTATGGTGGTTCAATTATTTGGTTCTCGTATTTTAGGCGAGAGCGAAAAATTATCTATCGATTATCAACCCATGGAAAGAGCAATTGATAATTATTTCCCCAATAATAGTTTACTAAAAAAAATAACCTCCCTTAGAAATATAGGGGAGTTAAACCAATATAATAATTATTTTCTGGTGGTGGTAATGGGATTGTATCTAATGACTTATACTCCAAAAGTAAAAAGAAAAAACCAAATTAATGTCAAACAGCCAATTATTAATCGATACCAAGCAAAAATATTCAGAGAATGATTGGATAAATATTTAATTAAATATTTAATCACCAAATAGCCAGTTATAGCCGAGGACAAAACGCCTAAAAGTAGAATTATAAAATTAGTTTGATCAAAGCTTTTTATTTCTAATATTTTTTTCATAGCCGCTCCAAATATTATCGGCGCAGAAATTAAAAACGAAAACTTAGCCGCTTCTTCTCTCTTCATCTTTCGCCCCATGCCTGCTATAATAGTTATGCCAGAACGAGATACACCGGGAATTAAAGCTAAAATTTGAGCTAAGCCAATTATTAAGGAATCTTTGGGTGAAGCCATTTGAAGATCCTTCTGTGATTTAGAATATTTTTCAAAAATAAAAAATAAAAATCCCACCACAATAAACATAATACCTACAACTAAAGGTGATCTTAGACTGTTGGTAATAAAATCCTCAAATAAATAGCCGGCTAAAGCAGCTGGCAGGGTGCCAATGATAACCAGCCAAGCAATTCTTTGATTATAATTATTTTTTAAATTCCAATTAACCAAGCTTGATAAAAACCCTCTGACAATTTTTTCTATATCACGATAAAAAAATAAAACCACGGCAATTAATGTTCCTAAGTGCAAAGTTACATCAAAAAGTAATTCATCTGGCAGGTGAAAGTCAAAAATATCATGAAATAATATCAAATGGCCAGAACTGGATATGGGCAAAAATTCTGTTAGACCCTGAATTACTCCGGCCATAATAGACAACAAATAATCCATACTTTAATAAATTTAAAAAATAATTATGTTTGAATTAATACTTATACCAATAGTTGTGGCTGTTATAACCCAAATATTGAAGCTTATTATTGATGGTATACCAAATAATCTCAATTGGCAACATCTAGTGAATGATTATGGCGGCATGCCCTCATCACACACTTCTTTTGTTACTGCGCTCTCTACAGTAGTGGGCTTAAGCCAAGGGTTTGATTCGGCCGCTTTTGCTATTAGTGTTGTTTTGATGGTGGTGGTAATGCGTGATGCTGTGGGCTTTAGACGAGAAATAGGCCGGAATGCTGTTTTTACTAATATGCTAGCTAAAATTATTTATAAAGATGCTCCCAATCAAACAAAGAATAAAATAGATTTCTTAAATGAGAGAGTTGGGCATTCATTTTCGGAAATAATTGTGGGATTCATTTTCGGCGCTTGCCTTGCTCTAATATTATATGTTATGATTTCCTAGTTCTGATTTATAACTAGAATAAAGGAGATGGGAAATGAGAAAATATTTACAATAAGCCAGGTATAATTAGGACATTTGAACCTTAAATTTAAACCAGAAGGAGGAAAAGATATGCCAGATCAAGATATACCAGACCAAGAGGTATGTGGTCCTTTAAATGAAATAGGTATAGGAACGGATTTTGTAGAAATACCACATTATAAATGGCCGACTGTTTCTATCGGTATAGAAAGTATTTATGGCATGTGCGGTCTTGTGGGACCACTGGCGGAGCTGGGTTTTCACCGTCAAGAGAAAGAAAGTGATAAAGCACTAGCAAAACGAATTATTAGGGAATTCAAGAAATTGCTTCTTAAAGAATTAAAAAGCAATGAGCCATATAGAGAACATTTTGAGCAACGCCAGGCACAAAAAACATAGTACCTTCTAATTTAACCAACCTAAACACCGAGTACATACTCGGTTTTTTTAATTACTTTTGGCAACTATTGCAAAAATGGGTACCCCGCCCATTTATTCTAATTCTTTCTATCTGTCCATGGCATCTTTTACACTTCTCCCCTTTTCGTCCATAAACTTTAAGATGGGGCACAAACCCGCCCGGTTTACCGCTTAACTGCACATAAGTATCAGATGAGGTCCCACCTTTGGAGATGGCTAGTTTCAATATTTTTTTAATACAAGATAAAAGTTTAATCATTTCTTGTTTAGATACATCTTTAACTAATCTAGTTGGCATAAGGCCAGCACAAAAACATGATTCATCCACATAAATATTGCCAATACCAGCAATTAATTTTTGATCGGTTAAAAACTGTTTTATTTTCCTCTTAGGATATTTTTTCATCATCTCTTGTATTTTTTTCAAATCAAATTTAGGAGAAATTGCTTCAATGCCAAAACCAAGAGATAAATCATTTACCGCCTTATCATCTAGTATTTTCATCCAGCCAAACTTTCTAATGTCGTTAAAATATAAAACCGAGCCATCAGTAAAATTAATTATAATGTGAGTATGCTTGCCAGGCAGATTAAAAGCTCCGCCCTTTTGCGGATGACCACCGATTACCAATTTGCCTGTCTTGGGCCTTAAGATAAGCTGGCCTGTCATTTTCAAATGAATAGCTAAAAAACAATCTTTAGTTTTTAAATCACATTTAGATAATTTCAATAATAAAACTTTGGCTCGTCTATTTACGCTAATAATTTTATTATTAGATATTTTTTTAGAAAAAGCATTAACAGAAAGAGGCTTAACCATCTTAGGCCAATTTATTTTAACTGCTTTTATGGTTTTTCCTTTTACCGCCTTGTCCAAACCGCGGCGCAGGGTTTCTACTTCTGGTAATTCTGGCATATAGTTAAAAATTATTTTTTAAAAGTTGGTCTTATTCTATCATTTATAAGAAAATAAAAAAACTGCAACTAATCAAGTTGCAGTGATATTTAATTGTTCTACGATTGAACCTGAATAATTAATCTCTTAGTCAATTCAATGGGTATGCCCACAATACTATCAATAGTGCCTTCCATCTTCTCTATATACGGATCGGTTAATGGGTAACCAACCATAAATCCGCCGCTAGAAGTGTACATGGCATTATCTTCTAATAACTTCTTAAAAACATCATCTGGAAGTGGCTTGAAAAATGTACTAGAAATATCTACATCAGCTGACTGATGACCATTAACAGAATTTGTCACTACCACAGCACTAATAGTTTGAGCAGGATATTTTTCATAACTTTCCCAGAAACTTTTCAGTTCATCTGCATCTTTTGGTTTCTCATAAATAACACCATTGCAAACTACTATCTGATCAAAGGTAATTAATATAGCAGGCTCCTTGATTCTTTTTAAAAGCTCGGTGGCCTTGGCTTTGGCAATAGCCAAAGTTAATTCTGTGGGATTGCTAAAACGGATGGCCTTTTCATCAATATCAGCTGACATAATTTCATAATCAAAGCCAAAATCATCAAAGAATTGCCGGCGCCATTTGGAAGATGTGCCAAATATTGTTTTCATTTTTTCTCCTTATGATTAAATGTCCTATTCTAGAATTTATTAATATAACTAAATAACTAAAAACTGTCAATTTCTGCTAAAATTTTTCTCACAGCTTCAACTGGATCATTATAATTCAAAATCGGCCGGCCAATAACCAAAAAGTCTGCCCCTAAATTTAGGGCTTCATGTGGTGTGATAATTCTTTTTTGATCGCTAGATTCACTAAACCAATCAGGCCGTATACCGGGCACGACTTTTTTTAGTTTATAAAAATCTTTTAGATATAATAATTCTTGGCCAGAACAAACTATACCATCTAAAGATGCTCTCTGGGCTTCTTTAGCAAAATCCAACACTATGTCTTTAATATTTTTATTGAATATATTTTCGGTCGTAATCTCGTCTAATGAAGTCAAAACAGTTACAGCTACTATCTGGCTTTGCTCTGCAGCACTTTTAGCTGCCAACATCATTTCATAACCACCGGCAGCATGAACTGTTATTAAATCAGCTCCTAAGGCTGATAATTTCTTGACTTCATTTTCGACTGTTTTGGGAATATCATGTAATTTAGCATCAGCGAAAACATGACCAAATTTTTTTAATTGAGAAATGATATTAGTTGATTCAAATAATAAATCAGTTATCTTAAACCCCCAAACTAAACCACTTAAAGAAGCGGCTATCTCTAAAGCTGATTGAGATGATAAGTTATCTAGGGCAACAATAATTTTATTTTTGCTCTCCTCCATAGTTTATTTATATTATCTAGCTAGATTTTTATTTAATTATTATAGAGTATTATCCAGCGAAAAGTCCAGACACCGATTACAGAATCGCTAGGGGTTTAGAGATCTGTAAATCTAATAGCCCTTCGCCTGGAACGGACGCCCCACCAATTGCTTGCGATTGGTGGGTGATTTTTTTACTAAAATATTGACAAAGATAAATTAGTTTGATAGCTTCTTAAATAGAACCTTAAAACAAACGACAGGGATGGAGAAATGACCAAGGAACGTTTTTATGAGATTCTCCAAGAAGAAGGATTACCAAACGAAATAATCGATGGTTTTTGGAATACTAGGCCAACTGATGATCTAGATGAATCAATATTACGAATAAGTATTTGGGGATATTTAGATATCCAAAAACATTTAACCGAATAAAACCCTAACGACATCAAGGAGACAATCAATGGATGCCAAAGATCAAGCCCGAGTTGATGAAATCCGCCAACATTTAGATGAATAATCATAAACATGATAATGACCCCTATGCCTATTCCCCTGATGAAATTGGGGCTGTTAGGGAGTTAAAAGCTCACGCCCCCGAAGATTTGGCCTTTCTTTTAGCTCTTAAATGTCCGAATATTCAAGTGAAGATTGAATCAGAATCGGCCACATCTCGTAGACCAGCTATGGTGCACATCTATAATGATGATAAATGATGATAAATTAGTTGCGAAAGTAAAAGCGCAACTTCAACTAGGAACAGGAGCTGACGGCGGATCTTATGACTGTATTCAGCTTACGCTAGACACACCATAACCGCTATTGGCCCGACCATTGGTATGACCACACTGATCGCCACAATTACAACACGCAATATATGAGCATCATACAATTAAGATGCTCATTTTTATTTTCCATTATATTTTGATTTATTCCACTAATCATTTTGTTATACGAAATATTGACTAATTTATTTATTTTTAATACTATCAGTTAAGATCTTTAACAACAGCCGACTTGGAGGATTAACTATTATGCCCTATGATGAAAGTTTCTACCAAAAATACCGCCACTATCTGCAAGAACAGATAGTGCGTAAAAATCATAACCATATATTTAAACTTTTTGCCTCGTTATTCTTTCCCGATTCACCGCGTGTTATCGATTTAGGCTGCGGTTTGGGCGAATACCCCGCGCATGATAGCCATCACTCTCATTATGTTGGATTAGACCTTAATGATACTAGTGTTGTAACCCCCCTCATCCAGACCAACTATATGGCTTTAAATTTTAGACAGTTCTTGCCATTTTCCCCCAATGCTTTTATTAGTTTGTTTTCTGTTGAGTGTTGCCAACTAGCGACTATAAAATATGATCTTTATAATCGTATTTTTTCTGAATTTCCAACCATAGGATATGGGTTAGTAGGCGGATTTTTTTATCAGTCAAAGCGAGACCAAGAAAGTGTCTCAGAAACCGGAGAAATTATAAGCTATCAGACCATTGAAGATCCGTCACTTTATATTTCCAATCTGTTTACTGAATTACGTATCCACCTTCATACGCCATCTAAAATGTTTGGACAGGATGTGATAGAGGTTTGGAAGTTCTTTATACGAAAAGAATAGCGCAACCATGTAAACTAGCTAAAGTACGGACTTATTCTGTCCATAATCACAACCAAAAAAGGAGTTTTTATATGGCTTCTACCAGTAGGGTGGCTTTAATTGAGAAAATTGTGAGGGCAGAGGTTATATTGGAATCTATGAGGTTAAACCACGGCCATGAATGTATTGTTAATGATTTAGAAAGCTCTGCTCCTTGCTCTTGTGGAGCAAGTGTCCTTAACAGAAAAATTGATAGCGTACTCCAAATTCTCACACTAGAGTAAATAATTTTTTACAAATTCGCCCTAACTCTTCAGAGTTGGGCTTTTTTATTTATCCTGCAGAGTTAAAAATTAATTTTTGGCAATTTATTGCCTTTAACAATCTTTTTCTCTATTGCACCGGCAAATAATCTATAAGCTGGTCGATTTTCTTTTTGATATACGGTTTTAACGCCAATAATTGTTTTGCATTTCTTACAAGTAAGATTTTTATCTATTATATTCTGGGGAGAAAAAATTCTATCTAAATAAAGACGCTTGATAATCCCTGGGCCGTCTTTTTGATAAAGCAAAATGGGATTTTTACATATTTGGCAACTCAACAATAGACAACGAGAATATCCACCGCGCTTCTTTTTAAATTTATCATTTTTAAATGCCAATTTTTTGTTCATAATCTTTAATTTTATTCATCTTTAATCGGCTTGCGAATAATTATTAAATACGACTCGGCTAAAAGCTTTATGAGCTGATGATTTTCGCGTTGATAAATATCGTCTGATGGTATTCTGATTTTCTCTATCTCAACATCATATTTTTCTTTCAAGCTCTCCAGAGCTTCCTCAATGTCTGGTGGTAAAACATACTGGGGTTTATGTTCTTGCTGTATCAATACCCGTGAGAGCCTCACTTCGCCTCCTGGCCTGGTAATCCTGACCATTTCCGACAAACTATTGATAACTTTTTCTCTCACTGTTTCAGTATTTACTTCGCCCTCATATACATTGGGAATGGCAGCTCTGGAGATAACCAAATCAAATGATCCATTCTCAAAAGGTATGGCCTCAGCCAGAGCAGTTACACTTTTATTTTTCTCTAGAATACTCTCTTCTTGGGGTTCTAAACTATAAATCTCACGGCTAATTCCGTGTTCTTTGGCCCATTTGGCAAATTTAGTTGATCCAGCGCCTATGTCAATAATTTTCTTATCAAAGTCTTCAGGCACTAGCCTAAGGTCTTCTACATAAGACTGAAAAACTTCTTCGTCAGTTGATTCTGGTATTTGTGGTTCTCTTTCTAATCTCTTCATATTATTTATTTATATCCCCTATTGTACTTTATTTATATTTTACCCAATAAAAACAATTTTAATTCTGTAATATCTCGATAAACAAATCCACTGCCACCTTTCCGTTGATACAATTCAATCGTTTTTTCTGAATCATCTATCATCAAACTATTTTCAATCTTTTCTCCTAAAAAAGTTAAGGCGATATCGAATAATTTGCCGTTCTCGTCTTTTTTCAATAACCCATAATCTGCAGAATTAATTATGACATCAAATAATGTATCAAGCTGATGATTGGGGACTGTGATTTTTGAAAAGATATCCATATTATCAGTCACAATCCCAATTTTATTGCCAGACAATTTTAGCGATTCCGACAAATATATAATTTCTTTTTCTAATTCCATTCGGCGAATGCTTTCTTCATATAATTCATTCAAAAGCTTGTATTCGATTCCAGTATTTTCCGCTATTAATTCATTTATCTCGACTGAAGTAATTTGATTTCTCATCCAATTATGAACCATTTCTTTGTTTCTGAAAATATTTTTCTGAATCCAATTATATACTTCAGGATGGTTAGGCAGTAAAGTCTTCTCGTAAAATCGTCCTTTGCATAATACTCCATCAAAATCAAATAACACTGTTTGGCAGCTCATAATTTTATCTTTCTATTGCCCATGATATTTTTTAAATTTCTTGACTGAAACACATTGATAATGCTACTCTGAATTCAGAGTTCTTTTCCCAACCCTAGGAGAAATACCAATGAAGTATCTACGCTACGCCATGAAACTTCTTAACCCATTTATTGCGATTTGGAATTGTTTTAAGTATTTCGCCCATCTAGAAACCTACCGCGGCCATCCTTATAAACGGTATGATTTTTCTCGTGATACACAATACTTCTAGTAAAATTAAGAACATCTCCTGCACAACCACCCCAACAGGTGGTTTTTATTATTATTTCCCATGACACTTTTGCTGCTTATCCCCCATCCCACGGGGATTTTCTATTCCTTTTGATCCAAATTTTCTTGAAAAATGGCATTGTAAGCGTTGATAACATAAATGCTACCGCGGGCACTATGGCGTTTAACCACGGCTTCGGAATATCAATCGCCCACATATACACGCCGATTGCAAGATAAGTGAAGATTGTCAGCAACACCCGTCTTGTCCAGCTTGTTTCCCAAGCCTTATTAGCCTCAACTCGCTGATTTCGTTCTTCAATTCTCTGGATTTTTTGTTCTAAATTTTCCATATTTTTTATAGTATCATCTTCCTACGCCCCATGACACTTTTTAAATTTCTGGCCACTACCGCAGGGGCAGGGATCATTTCGTCCAACACGCTCACCATCAAAATGGGATTTATCCTCTATAATTTTATCAGCTTTTCTTTCTTGTAAACCAGCGTCGGCTTCCATGGGAGATTTCTCGCTGGATTCTTTGCTGGGCGCACTAAATTGCAAATTGGCTTTAGGCACTTCAGAATTTGTTATTTGAGTTGGATTTACTATACCAATTTTAAAAATACTATAAGCCACTTGTTTATCTATTTCATTTAAAAGCTGTCTGAATAATCTGATTGACTCTCTTTTGTATTCAATCAAAGGATCCCTTTGGCCATAGCCGCGTAGTCCGATGCCGGTTCTTAAATTCTGCATCGTATCCAAATGTTCAATCCAAAGAGTATCAATGGTTCTAAGCAAGATGCCTCTTTCAATTTGCCTCATAGGTTCTAATTCGGATTCACCCTTGGGAAGAATATTAATATTTTTTTCCAATTCATCATATTTTTCAACTGCCATTTTTTTAAGATAGCCAATAATCTTAGATCGACTCATATTATCTTCCTCATTATTGCCAGCTTCATTTTTAAGATCTTCCAAATTTTTTCTTAATTCTAATGGTACCGAAAACATGGCATTGATCGATTCATAAATCTCGTTTAAATTCCATTCGCTCTCTAAATTGGAACTGGTATGAAATTTAACCACACTATTAATTTCATTACCAATAGCATCAATCACAAAAGTTTTGGTGCTAACCCTGTCAGTATCAGAACCATCGGCCGGATTACCACTATCCAAAATTTGATTTCTTTCTTTATAAATAGTTTCCCGATGCTTGTTCATAACATCATCATATTCCACTAAATGTTTTCTGATATCAAAATTATTGCCCTCCACTCTTTTCTGGGCTTGTTCAATTGATCCCGAGATCATTTTATTTTCTATCGGCACATCATCGGGAAGCCCCAAAGTAGTCATAACGGATTTCATTTTAGAAGAACCAAATATCCTCATTAAATCGTCATCCATAGACAAGAAAAATTGCGAAGCACCTGGATCACCTTGTCGGCCACTTCTACCGCGCAATTGATTATCAATCCGACGAGATTCATGCCTTTCAGTGCCAAAAACACAAAGCCCACCAGTGGCTACAACCTTTTTATATTCTGATTCATCAAAGGGATAACCGCCCAAAATAATATCCACACCGCGTCCGGCCATATTAGTGGCTACAGTAACAGCACCAAATTTTCCAGCTTGAGCAATTATATGAGCTTCTTTTTCATGATGTTTGGCATTTAAAACTTGGGCTTGTATACCTTCGCGTTCTAGCATTTCAGCCACAATTTCATTTTTCTCAATAGAAATTGTACCAATTAAAACTGGCTGACCTAATTTATTTCTGGTTTTTATTTCTTCAACTAAAGCCTGAAATTTGCCTGTCTCGTTTTTGTATATTTTGTCATTTAAATCTTGTCTAATTGTCGGCTTATTGGTGGGCACCACTACTACTTCTAACTTATAGATCTTAGAAAATTCTTCCGCTTCGGTGGCGGCTGTTCCGGTCATACCAGATAATTTTTTATACATTCTGAAATAGTTTTGAAAAGAAATAGTGGCTAGAGTCACACTTTCCATTTGGACCTTAACATTTTCTTTGGCTTCAATGGCCTGATGCAATCCTTCGCTGTATCTTCGGCCAAACATCATGCGTCCGGTAAATTCATCAATAATCACAATCTCGCCATCTTTAATTACGTAGTCTCGGTCTTTTTTAAATAAAGCATGGGCTTTTAACGCCTGCTCAATATGATGAACATCTCTAATACCCCTGTCGGTATAGATATTTTCCACGCCTAATATTTTTTCTATTTTTTCGATGCCTTCATCTGTTAAGGTCACAGCTCTCATTTTTTCATCAATATTATAATCCGGTCCTTCAGCTAATTTTGTGACTATTTTTGAAAACTGATAATACTTATCAGTTGATTCCATGTCGGGCGCAGAAATAATTAGTGGTGTTCTAGCTTCATCAATTAAAATAGAATCGACTTCGTCGACAATGGCATAATATAATCCGCGCTGTGTTTTTTCTTCCAGTGTCGATGCCATGTTGTCACGCAGATAATCAAAACCAAATTCATTATTGGTGCCATATAAGATATCGCAAGCGTAGGCCTCTTTTCTAGTGCAGGGCTCCAGATGTTGGACATCTAACATTTCATCGCCTTCACCGGTTTTTTTATCTTTATTAAACCTATAAGAAATATTTTGCTGTTGAATGCAGCTAGTGGACAAACCTAAAAAATCATAAATTCTGCCCATCCAATCAGCATGAATTCTGGATAAATAATCATTAACTGTAATAAGATGAACTCCTTTACCTGTTAGAGAGTTTAAATAAAGAGGGGCAGTAGCCGCCAAAGTTTTACCTTCTCCGGTTTTCATTTCCGAAATATGTCCCCGATGCAAAGATACGCCCGAAATCAATTGGACATCAAAATGCCTTTGGCCAATAACCCGATAGGCAGCTTCCCTGACAGTAGCAAATGCCTCTGGCAAAATATCATCTAAAGTTTTGCCATTGTTTAATTCCTCTTTTAATTTGACGGTTTGATTTTTTAACTGCTCATCTGTTAGCGACTTCATTTTATCTTCCAGGCCATTAATTTGTTCGACAATCAACCTTATTGCCTTTAGCGCTTTTTCATTTGAATCACCAAAAAACATTGATAATATAGACATATATGTGGTTAAAAATATAATTTGCCCAGTTATTCTACCAGAAAAACCGATTATTTGCAATCTAAAAAGCTCCGACAAGCGGAGCTGATTTTAAAATTATTAGTGCCTTTCTTTATACTTGATCAATTCGGTTTTTAATTTATCCTTAACTTGATTCATGGATTTAGTGATATTATTGGTTTCAGCGCTAGCCCGCAATATTTTTTTGGGGACAGATAAATTTACAATCGCCTTATAAATATTACCTTTATTATGATGGAGCGAATTTATGCCAATTTCTACATCAGCGCTGATTATGTTAGCGTAATATTTAGATAAACTACCTATCCTCTCATTTATAATCTCATATGACTCTGGGGTGAGTTTAGCATTAGTAACCCTGATATTTATTTGCATAGTATTTAGTTTATAAAGTTAAAAGTTTATAAAGTTATAAAGTTTTTATTAATCCAGAAAGCATTTTAGAAATTTCTAAAGACAAACTAATCAAATCCCTTATATTCTATTTCTTCCATTAACTGAAGATTGAAATTAGATCGAACCTTTTGTTTGATCACGCTTATTAGTATTATAACATCTTCGGCTGTAGCTGTGCCAGTATTGACAATGCGTCCCGAATGCTTTTCCGAGATCATAGCTCCGCCGATTTTCTTGCCTTTCAAACCGCATTTCTCAATCAACCAAGCAGCGGGAATAGTAGCGTGATAAATGAAATTTTCGGGAAAATCGGGATGCTTAAGGGCAAATTCTTTTATTTCTTTGGGGGATAATTTAATATTTTTAAAAACGCTGCCGGCGCTGGGATATTTATCATCTTTCTGTTTTCTAGTATTGATAATTTCATCCATCTTTGATTTAATGGCACTTTTATCATCGTATTTTAAATTAAAAATTACAGATAAAATAATATCGTGATTATCATCATTTTTAAAAATACTAGATCGATAAACAAAACCGCATTTCTTACTGCCAATTTTTCTGATTTTGTTATCTCGTATAATCTCCACTGCCTCGATAATACCAGCCATGTCACCGCCATAAGCACCGGCATTATTTACCACTGCCCCGCCTATAGTACCCGGTATGCCCATAGCCCACTCCAGTCCAGACAAACCAGAACCTAGAGCTTCACCTACAGCCTTACTTAGTAGTACTCCAGAACTGCACTCCATTTTTTCCCCCTTAATTTTTAATCTATTATCATTTACTTTGATTACCAAACCATCAAAGCCGTTATCAGAAAATAAAACATTAGTACCACTGCCCAATATCAAATACGGCAGTTTTAATTTATAAGCCACACCAATGAGTTTGGCCACATCCTCATTTAACAGGGCAATACAAAAATACTTGGCTGGTCCGCCAATTTTAAATGAAGTATAAGACGCTAATATTTCGCCCTCTTTTATGGGGCTAGAAACAACGGACTTTAATCTACTTAAAGTATCCATTAATAAATTTTATTTTTATTTACTGTGTTTCAAGAAAATCTTCTTTTTCTTACCAGTCCCTCGATAAAATTCGTTTTCTTCCATAACCTTCTTTTGCTTGGAAAAACCCGGCCCCATCGCTCTAGAATTTTTTTCTGCCATGTCTTCGCTTAAACCGCCGTACTGACGCTCTAGGGTTTCTTCCCAATCAATCTTTTCTGCTATTTCTTCATCGGGGTCCAAAATGTTACCTTGATCCAAACTGTCATCTGGGGCAGTTTGATTCATACGCTTTGAATTAGTTTATTAAATTTATTAAATATAATTAATAATACCATATCCCAATCCCATTTGACAAAATTTTATATATGTGATATAATCATGGGTTAGTTGAACATTCTAAAAAACCTAGAAAAACCAAAGAGGAGAACGAAAAAATGACATATTGGTTTATTACTTTCAGCTGTCAAATTAGCGACGGTTCCACTATTTATGGAAATATATATGTTAAAATCGATCGAGAAGGGTTATCATTAAGAGAATTAACTAATAATCTCGGAAACAAACACGGTGGCAAAGCCCTCATCACTTTCTTTCATCAAATTTCCAAAGAATCATTCGATGAATTATCAAACAATAACTAGCATTGAAACAGAGGGAGGGATAATCAAATGACGTATTAGTTTATTTCCTACGCTTACAGAGATGGCAACGATCTAATGATTGGCAATACCACCTGTTGCATTAAGTTCAAGTTGAGTTATCTACTATTAAAAGAGACGCACGCGTATCTTAATAAGATGACCGGGAGAACTACCTCCATCATCAGCTTTCAGGGGATTCCCAAAAAAAGCTTCGATGAATAAAATCCCCACTTATAATTACCACCCACGAGCACCAACAACCGTTGGCGCTCTTTTATTTTAGAAGATTTTTAGCCACATTATATATATCCCCGGCTCCTATTAACATTATAACATCAAAATCGCCTATTTTCTCCTTGATTAATTTTTCTGTTGTTGCTAGATTACCGCCATATTCTAGGCCAGTTTTTTGAGCCAACAATTTAGAACTGATGTTAAAATCTTTCGAGTTTTCCCGGCCAGCTACATAGAATATATCAGAGATAATAATATTTTCAGCGGTTTTTAAAGCTAGAACAAACTCATCAAAAAAATTCTTAGTCCGATTATACTGATGTGGCTGAAAAACGAAAAGTATTTTACTGGTTGGATAAAATTCATCAGTAGCTGCCATAACCTGCTTTAATCCTTCTGGGGTATGAGCGTAATCAGTAATTATTTGCGTACCGTCTTTTTCGCCCAATTTTTCAAACCTTCTCCAGGCGCCAATAAAATCATTTAATGATTTTTTAATAACCTCAAAACTTATGCCCTCTTCTAGGGAGACGGAAATAGCCGAGAGAGCATTATAAATATTATATTTCCCTGGAATATTTAATTCTATCTCGCCCAGTAAATTATCTCCGGAAACTACCTTAAACTTTTGCTTGCCGGCTTCATATTTAATATCTATAGCTTTCACATCAGCCGAATTATCAATAGCATAAGAAATAACCTTAGCCTGACAACTGGCGACAATTTCTACGGAATTAGCATCATCATTATTTACCACGATTAAGCCGTCTTCCGGTATTCTTTTAAGATAATACAAAAAAGCCTCTTTGATTTCCGCTAAATCTTTGTAAACATCCAAATGATCGGCACGGATATTGGTGAGGGCGGCAATTTTAGGATAATAGTTATGAAAAGCTTTTTTATACTCATCACTTTCAAAAATAAAATA